>PKDJ01000175.1 GCA_002862545.1 Pseudomonadota bacterium | reverse complement strand
GTTCTCGTCGCCGTCGCCGTCCTCGTCGCCGGTGCCCTCATCAACGTCGGGCAGGCTGTCACCGTCGGTGTCGAAGTCGTAGGTGGGAGGAATGTTGTCCTCTGCGATCTCGATGCACTCCTGCGCCTGCACGCCCGTGTCGAGCTTCTCCTGGAGGAGGTTGAGGCCGTCCCCGTCGTCGTCTGGATCGAGCGGGTTGATGATCCCGTCCGAGTCGCGGTCCCAGGGCTCCTCGAACGTCTGACCGGTGGTGCCTCCGTTCAAGTCCTTGCAGTGATCGTCGAGGACGGTGCCGTCCGCAAACTCGAGCCGGATGCCACAGACGACGCCCTCTCGGATGACCGCGTCGTCGACCTCTCCGGTCAGCCAGTTGAGCCACTCCTCGAGATCGGTCTTCAGATCGCCGTCGGAGTCGATGTTCAGGTGGTCCGTGCCTTCGTCGACTTCGTACTTCGTAGCGACACCGTCGTCGTCGTCGTCGGTGTCGCGTGCGTTCGGAACGCCGTCGCCGTCGGTGTCGCCGAGCACGCCGCCGGCCTCGAAGGTCTCGTTGGCCGTCAGCACACCGTCTTCGTCGTCGTCATCGTCGTTGGCGTCGGGATCGCCGTCGTCGTCGGTGTCCTGGGGTAGGTCGAGGAAGCCATCGGGCAGGTCGGCGCCGTCGAACACGGCGTCGATGTCGCACAGCCCGGCGTGGTCGACGACACACTCGACATCCTCGAGCTCCGGCAGGTACTCGCAGCCGTCGGTGATGCCGTCGCCGTCCATGTCGTCGTCATCGGGGTCGAAGCCGATGCAGAACTCGAAGCCATCGTCGAGGCCGTCACCGTCGCTGTCGGTGTCGCAGTCGTCGGTGCCGAGGTCCGTCTCTTGGCTCCACGTCAGGCCGTCGTCGTCGTCGTCGGTGTCGCGCTCGCTCACGTAGAACGTGATGCCGCCGACACCGTCGCAGTCGTTGTCGATCCCGTCACCGATGTCGACCAGACAGCCATCCAGGGCTGCGGGGGACCTGCTGTCGTCGTCCGGCCAGCAGTCGTTGCCCTGAAGAGCAGGGTCGCCGCGCCATGAGGAGTCGAAGTCGTAGCCGACCGCGGCGTCGTAGCCGGAGTCCTCGGCTCCGCACGCGACGAAGCCGTCGCCGTCGAGGTCCTGCTCCTCGTCGATCAGCTCGCCGTCGCAGTCGTTGAGCTGGCCGTCGCAGAGCTCCTCGGCGCCCGGGAAGACGGTGATGTCGTCGTCGTTGCAGTCGACGCCATCGAGTCTCACGGGTGGGTCGAGGGACGGGTTGCCGTCCCAGCCACCGGCATCGAGCACGCAGTCGATGTAGCCGTCGAAGTCGTTGTCGAGCTCCTCATCGGGCACGCCGAGGTACGGACTGCGCGGGTCGCTGCAGTCGTTGTCCTGGCCATCGCAGAGCTCGGGCGCTCCGGGGAAGACGGTCTCGTCGACATCGTTGCAGTCGTCTCCGCCCTCGATGCTGGGGTCGCCATCCCAGCCGCCGGCATCGTGGGTGCACTCGACGTAGCGGTCGCCGTCGCCATCGAGCTCGTCGTCCGGAATCCCGAGCAGGTCGTCTGCCGGCTCACTGCAGTCGTTGTCCTGACCGTCACAGAGCTCTTCGGCGCCGGGATGGATGGTCTCATCTCCGTCGTTGCAGTCGTTGTAGCCGGCTGGCGTGGGGATGAAGTCTTCCGTCCAGCTGAGGCGCGCCGGGTCTAGGGCGCACTCGACGTAGCCGTCGTCGTCGTCGTCGTACTCCGCGGCCGACATGCCGGGGGTGAGGCCACAGTCGTTGTCACGACCGTCGCAGAGCTCCACCTGGCCCGGGTTCACGAGATCGTCGTCGTCATCGCAGTCGTCGTAGCCGACAGGCGTGGGGAAGAAGTCCTCGGTCCAGCCGCCCGGATCCTCGGTGCACTCGACGTAGCCATCACCATCGTCGTCGCGCTCGGAGGCGTCGGGGCCCGGGCTAAAGGGCGCACCGAGGACCGAGCCGCAGTCGTTGTCGCGACCGTCGCAGAGCTCGACAGCACCAGGGTAGACGGTCACGTCGTCGGGCTGGCAGTCCTCGCCGCCGACCACGGGCTCGTCGCTGTCCCAGCCGTCGGCGTCGATCGCGCACTCGACGTAGAAGTCACCGTCGGTGTCGATCTCGGTCGGCAGCAGGGCCTCGTTGCAGTCGTTGTCTTGGCCGTCGCAGAGCTCGGGTGCTGTCGGGTAGACGGTGTTGTCGTCGTCGTTGCAGTCTTGTCCGCCGGCGATCCCGGGGAGCACGTAGGCACCCGGCGCCACGTCGAGGGCGCACTCGACGTAGGAGTCGGAGTCGAGGTCGCTCTCGTCTGCGGGAACCCCAAGGGCCTCGGTGTTGCAGTCGTTGCGCTGACCGTCGCAGAGCTCGGGTGCCGCGGGGTACCGTGTGGGGTCGGTGTCGTCGCAGTCCTGACCGCCGGTGGGCTCTGTCGAGGGCTCGTCCCAGCCGCCCGGGTCAATGGTGCACTCGACGAAGCCGTCGCCGTCGTCGTCCACCTCGATGCGGGGGAACGCGTCGCGGTCGCAGTCGTTGATCAGGCCATCACAGCGCTCGGCTGCACCGGGGAAGACCGTGTCGCCGTTGCTCGCAGGGTCGTCGTTGCAGTCGTCTCCGCCCGAGATCGGCACGCCGTCCCAGCCGCCCGCGTCGATGGTGCACTCGACGAAGCCGTCGCCGTCGTCGTCGCGCTCGCCGTCGGCGCCGACGCCGTCGCAGTCGTTGTCGAGCCCGTCGCAGAGCTCGACTGGTGCGTCGGGGAAGATGGAGGCGTCGTCGTCGTTGCAGTCGTCTCCGCCCGCCACGGCCTCGCCGTCCCAGCCGCCCACGTCGGGGGTGCACTCGACGTAGCCATCGCCGTCGTCATCGACCTCATCGTCGCGCAGCAGGGTGTCACAGTCATTGTCGATCCCGTCACAGCGCTCGGGCGCACCGGGGAAGACCGTGTTCGCGTCCTCGCTGGTGTCGTCGCAGTCGCCGCCACCGCCGACGCGGGGGTCGCCTGCCCAGCTGGGGATCACGTCGCACTCGACGAAGCCGTCTCCGTCGTCATCGAGCTCGTCGCTCGGCACGGCCCCCTCGAGGCGGCAGTCGTTCGCGACGCCGTCACAGAGCTCCGGGGCGGACGGGTAGATGGCGGCCTCGTCGGGAGCGCAGTCACCACCACCGCGAATGAAGAGGCTGCCGTCCCAGCCAGATGGGTCGAAGGGGCACTCGACGTAGCGGTCGCCGTCGTGATCGATCTCTTCAGCGGGCACAGCAGTGTCGCAGTCATTGTCGAGGCCGTCGCAGATCTCCTCTGCGCCGGGATGAATGGAGCCGTCCTCGTCGTTGCAGTCGTCACCACCCAGGATGCCGACGCCCTCCCAGGAGACCGGGGTGCACTCGACGTAGCCGTCACCGTCGTCATCCAGCCCCAGAGCACCGAGGTCCTGCACGCTGCAGTCGCTGTTGTCGAGGCCGTCGCAGAGGTCAGGAGCCCCCGGGTAGAAGTCTGCCGAGGTTGGGTCCACGAACAGCGGCACATCGCGGCAGTCGTCGCCGCCGCGCACGGCCGGGTCACCGTCCCAGCCCTCGCGATCCCAGGTGCACTCGACGAAGCCGTCGCCGTCCTCGTCGAGCTGCTCGGCACCGAGCACGGCTGCACCGCAGTCGTTGATCACGCCATCGCAGATGTCCGGAGCACCCGGGTAGAGCGTGGCGTCGCCATCGTCGCAGTCGTCGCCGCCCTCGATGGCCACACCGAGCCATCCAGCGTCGACGATGGTGCAGTCGACGTAGCCGTCGCCGTCATTGTCGATCTGATCGTCAGGCAGGAGGCGCAAGTCGCAGTCATTGACGAGGCCGTCGCAGATGTCGACGGCGCCTGGGAAGAAGTCGGCTCCGCGGGCAGGGTCGTCGTCGCAGTCGCCGCCACCGGTCACCACGGTGGGGCTGTCATCGCCGTCCCAGCCACCTGCGTCGAAGGTGCACTCGACGAAGCCGTCGCCGTCGTCGTCAAGCTCGTCGGGGAACAGGAGATCGATGTCGCAGTCGTTGATCAGGCCGTCGCAGAGCGGGGGAGCGCCGGGGTAGACCGAGCCGTCGTTGGGGCTGCAGTCGTCACCGCCGAAGGGCACGACGACGCCGTCCCAGCCACCCGTGTGGATGGTGCACTCGACGAAGCCGTCGCCGTCGAGGTCGGTCTCGTCCAGCGGCACCACGTCGACGCCGCACTGGTTGATGATGCCGTCACAGATCTCGGGTGCACCCGGGTAGATCGAGGCGGCATCCGGACCGATGTCGTCGCAGTCGCCACCGCCCAGGGGCAGGTCAGCGGGGCTGCCTGCCCAGTCGTCGACCGCCGGGTCGAAGTCGCACTCGATGTAGCCGTCGCCGTCATCGTCGACCTCATCGGCCGGCACGGGTCCACCCCCACAGGCGTTGTTCTGACCGTCGCAGAGCTCGAGCGCGGGGTCGGGGCTCTGCGTGGGGTCGTCGTCGTCGCAGTCGCTGCCGCCGATGACGAGGGGGTCGCCTGCCCAGGGGTAGGCGGGGTCGATGAAGCACTCGACGTAGCCGTCACCGTCGTTGTCGATCTCGTCATCGGGCAGGATGGCGGAATCGCAGTCGTTGATCAGGCCGTCACAGGTCTCGATGGCACCGGGGTGCGTGGTGGCGTCGTCGTCGTCGCAGTCGTCGCCGCCGATGGGCGTGGTCGCGGGCTCGTCCCAGCCGCCGGCATCGATGGTGCACTCAACGAATCCATCGCCGTCGTCGTCGACCTCATCGCGATCGAGGCGGCCGTCACAGCTGTTGTCCTGGCCGTCGCAGACGGAGGGGCCGAAGGGAAGCACGGTGGCGTCGTCGTCGTCGCAGTCACCGCCGAGGCTGACGGCGCCGTCGCCGAGCCAGGTGGCGGGGTCGTAGGCGCACTCGACCACGCCGTCGCCGTCGCCGTCGTCCTCGTCGGCTGGGAGCACGCCATCGAGGTCGCAGTCGGTGTTGCGGCCATCGCAGAGCTCGGGGGCTCCCGGGTAGACGGCGCCGTCGGCGTCGTCGCAGTCGTCGAAGCCAGCAGGCTCGGCGAGCACGCCATCCCAGCCGCCTGGGTCGAGGGCCTCGCACTCGACGAAGCCGTCGCCGTCGTTGTCCTGCTCGTCTGCAGGCACGCCGAAGAGGGCTAGGTCGCAGTCGTTTCGTTGGCCGTCACAGCGCTCGGTCGCCTCGGGGTGCACCGTGCCGTCGGTGTCGTCGCAGTCGACGCCAGGAAGCGGCGCGGGCACGCTGTCCCAGCCGCCGGCGTCGATGGCGCACTCGACGTAGTTGTCGAAGTCGTCGTCGGACTCGTCGGACGGGATGAACAGGTCGCAGTTGTTGTCGAGCCCGTCGCACAGCTCGGGAGCGGTGGGGTGGACAGTGGCGTCCGCGTCGTTGCAGTCCTCGAAGCCGGGCACCAAGACCCCGCGCCAGCCATCGTCGGCGCACTCGACCCAGCCATCGCCGTCCACATCGGACTCGTCGGTGGGCAGGACGCCATCGAGATCGCAGTCGGTGACGATCCCGTCGCAGATCTCGGCTGCTCCTGGGAAGACCGTCCTGTCGGTGTCGTCACAGTCGACACCAGGGTCGGGGATCGTGGCGCCGTCGTCCCAGCCGCCGGCGTCGATCTCGCACTCGACGAAGCCGTCACCGTCGTTGTCGACCTCGTCGAGAGGAAGGGCCCCCCCACAGGTGTTGACGATGCCGTCGCAGAGCTCGACGGCGCCGGGGAAGACCGTCTCGTCGGTGTCGTCGCAGTCGTCGCCGCCCGAGTAGAAGGCACCTGGGCCATCCCAGCCGCCCGGATCCTCGGTGCACTCCACGTAGCCGTCGCCGTCGTCGTCGAGCTCCTCGGCAAGCAGCTCTCCGCCGCAGGCATTGACGATGCCGTCGCAGCGCTCGAGCGCATCCGGGAAGACGGTCGGGTCGCCGTCGTCACAGTCGTCGCCGCCGAGCGGCTCGAGGGGGCCGACCCAGCCACCTGCGTCGATCTCGCACTCGACGTAGAAGTCACCGTCGTTGTCGACCTCGTCTGCGGGCAGCTCACCGAGGCTGCAGCCGTTGATGATGCCGTCACACAGCTCCAGGATTCCGGGCCCGACATCGAAGCCGGTCTCGATGCTGTCGTCACAGTCGCCGCCGCCGATGACGAGGTCGGTCCCGTCCCAGCCGCCGGCGTCCCAGTCGCACTCGACGTAGCCATCACCGTCGTCGTCGACCTCGTCGCCGGGAAGCTCGAGCGCCGTGCAGTCATTGATGAGCCCGTCGCAGAGCTCGCCGCCCACGTCAGCCGCGAAGGGAAAGACGGTGATGTCTCCGTCGTTGCAGTCTTCGCCGCCGATCACGTCGCCGTCGCCGTCTTCGGCCCAGCCGCCGAGATCCCAGAGGCACTCGACGTAGCCGTCGCCGTCGTTGTCGATCTCGTCGGCGGTGATCGCGAGGTCATCGCAGTCGTTGCCTTGGCCGTCGCAGACGTTCGGTGCGCCGGGGTAGACGCGGTTGTCGTCGTCGTTGCAGTCGCCGCCGCTCGTGGGCAGCTCGGGACCAGCCCAGGTGCCCGGCGTGAAGACGCACTCGACGAAGCCATCGCCGTCGTCATCGACCTGGTCGGCCGGGACGACCCCGCCGTCACGGGTGTCGCAGTCGTCGATCAGCCCATCGCAGACATCGGGGGCGCCCGGGTAGACGTTGCTGTTGTCGTCGTCACAGTCGAGATCGTTCTCGGCGTAGCCCGCAGGGGCGGTACAGCCGAAGACCGTCGCGCCGGACGGGTCGCCGAAGCCGTCGCTATCGTCGTCGGGCCAGAACTCCCCGGAGCAGAAGGGGTCGCCGCTGGAGTAACGGCCCGGAGACTGCCGGATGCCGTCGGGCGACAGATCACCGTGGTTGCCGAAGAGCGACAGCGGGTCGAGGTCGATCAGCCGCTGCATGCTGACGGAGTCCATGTCGCCGTTGGGCGTGCCGTCGTCGGTGTAGTCGTCGCGGTCCCACTCCAGCTCGAGGTAGATCTCGCTGGCGGGGGTGAGGAGTCGGACGTAGTCGCCATTCTTGTCGAGCTGCCACTCTCCCTCGCTTGCGGTCTGGACGGTCACGCTCTCGTCGAGGGCGGCGCAGTGCGGCTGACTGCCGAAGAGCGAAGAGCTGGGGCCGAAGACGGGCGAACCGCCACCAAAGACGACCACTGCTGCGCCAGGCTGTAGGACGAGGCTGCCGAAGAAGTGATCGGCTGCGCCGCCGTCGCTGTCCTTCAAGCCCCAGCCAGTGAGGTCGAAGGGATCGTCGCTGATGTTCACGATCTCGACGAAGTCGTCCTCAGCGTTGTCCTGGACGCCATCGCAGTTGGCATCCCCGCTGTCGTTGCCCCTGGGCTCGGCGAGCACCTCGTTGATCACCAGCGGGGTGAGGAAGGGGAGGCCGTTGCGTCGCGTGCCGGGTGACTGACGGCGGCCATCGGAGGCTAGCTCGTCGTGGTCGTCATACTCCGCCGTCGGCTCTAGAGGCGCGATGAGCTGCATGCTCGTGTTGTTGTTGCCGTCGGGCCTTTCGTCGCCACCACCGCCGTAGCCATCGGTGTCCCACTCCAGGCTGTACTCGACCGCGCCCGAGGGATTGACCAGCTCCAGGATGTCACCGCCGGCGTCGAGCCAGGCAGAGCCATCGGTGGGGCTGTTCGCCACGACCACAGTGACGTTGTCGGGCAGGGCTGCGCAGTGCGCCTCGGATGCACTCGGTGAGCTGGGGCCGAAGGTAGGGCTTCCGCCGCCGAAGACGACGACTGTGTGGCCCCGCCCGAGGACGAGGGGCCCGAAGACGTGGTCGGCGAGGAGGCTGTCGCTGCTGCGGAGAGACCAGCCGTCGAGATCGACGGGAAGGTCGCCGGTGTTGATGATCTCGACGAAGTCATCCTCGGCGCTGTCGGTGGTCCCATCGCAGTTCGCGTCGCCCTCTACGGACCCATCAGGATCGGCGAGGATCTCATTGACGACCAGCGACGACACGCCTGGTGGGGGCGGCGGCAAGGGGACGGGCAGGCCGGTGTCTCCCGTGTGAGACGTGTCGCCCGTGTCCGTCGTGGCGGCGACGGAGGAGGGGAGCACGATGGCGGCGACGACCGAGAGACCGGCGAGGGACCGGAGAGTGCGGCGCGCGGCGGGAGATGGGCGGAATGAGCGCATCGATGACCCTTGACGAAGTCGGTGAGAAGCTCTGCGGAACGAGGGCTGGAACCCAGAGATCCGCGTCGTCTTCGGCCCAATTCGAGGCCGGACATCGAGCAGTCTATCACCGTGTGAAGGTGGTCGCGTGGGCGGATCTGTTGCGGCTTAGAGGCGGGGTTCTGGCGTGGAGCGCGTGAGTCGACTGCTCGTGGTAGGAGACGTCCACGAAGGGTGGGATAGTCAGGCATCGAACTGGATAGATGGCCTGCGGCTGGACGGCGTTCTGCTGGTTGGTGACCTGCCGAGGGCCCTTCATCGGAACATGATCGCGGTAGCGCGTGGGATTTCGGCCATTCGGACGCCCGCTTTGATGATCCCGGGCAATCACGACGGACCGAGCCCTGTCGACCTGCTGGTGGATGCGGCGTCTCGGGGGCGGCGCTCCCTCGGAGCCGTCTCTGCAATGCGACGCCGTGTAGACGCGCTCGCACAGGCGCTCGGGCCGGTGCGGCTGGCGGGCTACTCACGACATGATCTCGCGGGTCTGACCGTGATCGCCGCACGCCCTCACGCGATGGACGGACGCTGGCTCTCCTTTTCGCGCTACCTGGCGGCGCGGTTCGGGATCAGTCAGCTTGACGAGAGTCGCCAGAGGCTCTGCCGACTCGTGGATGGGGCGCCGCCTGATCGGGCGATCGTCTTCCTGGGTCACAACGGTCCTGCGGGGCTCGGGCACCGCGGCCCCTGGGGCCTCGGCAGGAGGGATGTGGGGGATCCCGACCTCGCTGCGGCAGTGCGTCACGCGCTCGCCTCGGGTCGACGGGTCGCTGCTGTCGTCGCCGGCCATGTTCACCATCGCGACGGCGAGAGCGCGCGACGGTGGTGGGCTCGACGCGACGGCGTCCTCTATGTGAATCCGGCGCGTGTAGTCGATGCGGGCGCGGGGCTCGGTCGTGCCGTGCGGCTCACCGTGAGCGAGACGCGCGTCGACCTCGTCGAGCTGCGCCGTTCCGTCACGGCTGGTTGAGCGCGGGAACCCTCTCAGTTACCGGCGTGGCGTTCAGCGGAAGGAGTACACGTGGCCCAGTCCGACAAGCCGCCCGGCGCCCTCAAGGCCTGGGCGGGAGGCACCCGCCTCGCGCTCGCATCTGCTGGTCCTGGGTTGCCCGTGGCCGTGCTGCTCGGGCTCGGCAGTGCCGGTGGCTTCCACCTCGCGCTCGGCACCATCAACGTGGTGAAGGGACTGGACGACGGCACGGCCGGACTGGTGACCCAGGGCCTCACGGGGCTCGCCGGATTCCTGGGCCTCTACATGCTCGTGCAGTTCAGCAAGCGCTGGATGGGCACTGAGACGACGACCGGGAGCTGGCTGCCGGTGCTCCTGTTCATGCCGGTCGCGCTCGCCGCAGGCAGCGTGGCGATCTTGCGCTCCGCCGCACAGGACTTCGGCATGATGGCCATCCTGTTCACCGGGATGTGCTTCCACCTGCTGTACCAGACCTTCGTGGGTGCAGCCGCAGCGGTCGTGTGGGTGAGGGCCGCTGATGCGGCCTCCAGGGGCGAGTCGATCGGCTTCGGAGAGCTGCTGACCGAGGCGCGCACCTCCTTCCTGCGAGTGGCTGTGCCTCACGGCGCTCGCATCCAGGCGGTGGCGATCGGCATGCAGGTGCTGATTCCGGGCATCTTCTACGCGCTGCAGTACGCATTCGTCGACATGGTCGCGGTCCTCGACCCCGAGCGGAAGGAGGTCCTCGACCGCTCGGGCAAGCTCACGTGGCCTCTTCGTCGGGTCATCTTCCGCGCGCTCGTGGTCTGGGTGTTGCTCTTCGAGGCCGGCATCTGGGGTCTGACCGTCTTGATCGACGGTAGCGAGATCGCGGGTAAGGCCTTCATCGACCCGCGGGTCCTGTCCTTTCCCGCTCTCGCGGCGCAGGAGGTCTCGTACGCGGTCAGCCTCTGGCTGTTCACGACGACGATGCTCTTCCTGTACACCTGGCGCCTCGAGCAGGTGCGGCGACGCGCAGAGGAGCGCCGGGCGGCCAAGCAGGCATGACGTCAGCGCCGCGCGCCTACTTACAGGATGTGCCCCGGCTGGTGGAGCTGGGGCATGCCTGGGCCGGCCTCGGAGGAGATGCGCTCGCGTACGCCCTGTCACGGCTGCCCGAGGGGCGCTGGCTGGTGGTGGTGGATGGGTCGGACCGACTCGAGCGCCTCGCCGCGGCACTCTCGTTCTTCGGGACGCAGAGCCCGGTGTACCGGTTCCCGGAAGACGACGGCAAGCCCTATGACGGCTTCTCGCCCGAGCCCTCTCGTGCTCGTGACCGCATGCGCACGCTGCGACGTGTGGAGGGGGGCAGGCCGGTCTTGGTGATCGCCACGGCGCGTGCGCTGCTCCAGAGAGTGCCGGACGCGTCCACGCGAGCCCGAGGCACCTTCACCGTGCGCGCTGGCGACACGCTGGAGCGCGATCAGCTCGTGCGGGCGCTCACAGATGCCGGCTACCTGGCGGCCGGGCGAGCAGAGCTCGAGGCCAGCTTCGCAGTGCGCGGCGACGTGGTCGACGTGTGGCCCTCTCGCGCTCGACGACCGAGCCGCATCGACTTCTTCGACGACGAGGTGGAGTCGGTCCGGCGGCTCGATCCACAGCGACTCCGCCCGGTCGGCGACGCCACGAGCGTGACGATTCTTCCGGCGCGCGAGGAGCGAATCGATCGGCGTGCGGTCGGACGCCTGACCAACGAGCTCACCCGGCTGGTCTCCGAGCAGGGCCGTGGAGTGGGGCTTCGCCGGCGCGTGGTCGAGGAACTTCGTGCTGGGATTCGCTTCTCGGCACTCGAGGACTACCTGCCCGCTCTGGTCCCGACAGCCGCCCCGCTGGAGCTCATGTCGGCGCTGCAGATGTTTGTCGTGCATCCCGATGATGTGGCGGCGACCTGCCGCGACCTGACGGAGCAGGCACGTCAGCGCTGGGAGGCCCTCGAGGACGACGAGCGGCCGCTGGTGCCTCCCCAGGAGCGGTTCGTGGCGGTGGCCGAGGTGCTCCAGAGGCTCGACGCGGCCCATCCGATCGTCGGTCTCGCAGCCGAGCGTGCCGGTGCGGTCGACTTTGGAGCGGAGCCTGGAGCTGCGCTCGCCGTGCGTGGCACCGACCTCGGTCCCACGGTGCGGCGCATCGAGGCGCTGGCCGCTGACGACCTGCGTGTTGCGCTCGTCGTCGACGGGGCACAGCGGGCGACGGCCTTCACCGAGCTGCTCGCGCCCCACGGCCTGGAGCCTGCGCACCTCGAGTCCCTGCAGGAGCTGGAGCCCGGCGACGTCGGCTGGATCGTCGGCTCGGTCACGCATGGCTTCGTCTGCGAGGACTCGGGCTGGGCGGTCCTCCCGGTGACCGCGCTGTTCGGTCAGACGCGGCGCGTGCGATCCGAGCGTGCGCATGCGCTCTTTGATGCCTCGGTGACCCATGCCGAGCAGCTGCGGGCGGACGATCTGGTGGTCCACCGTCACCACGGCGTCGGGCGCTACCGAGGGCTGGTGCGGGTCGACATGGGACACGGCGCCCAGGACTTCGCCGAGGTCGAGTACCGCGGGGGCGACCTCCTGCAGCTGCCCGTCACGCGCCTCGACCAGCTCTCGCGCTACACCCCGTCGAGGACCGAGGCGGCCGTTCGGCTCGACCGCTTGGGGGGCGCCACCTGGCAGGCTCGCAAGGGGAAGGTGCGGGACAGCCTGCTCCGTATGGCTCAGGAGCTGCTCAAGCTCTACGCGCGCCGCGAGCTCGCTACCCGGCCACCTCTGCCTCGTCCGGGAGCGCTGTATCGTGCCTTCGAGGCTCGCTTCCCGCACACGGAGACGCCGGATCAGGCGGTCGCCATCGAGGCCCTCAACGAGGATCTCTCCCGGCCCTGGCCGATGGATCGCCTGATCTGCGGCGATGTCGGCTTCGGCAAGACCGAGGTCGCGATGCGTGCGGCCATGCGGGTGGTCGAGGGAGGCAAGCAGGTCGCCGTGCTCTGCCCCACGACGGTGCTCGCCCACCAGCACCTCCACACCTTCACCGAGCGCTTCGCCGAGTCGCCGGTGGGGGTCGCTATGCTCTCCCGCTTCAACGACCCCGTGGAGGACAAGGCCGTACGGAAGGGCCTGCGCGAGGGCAGGGTACAGATCGTCGTCGGAACGACCGCCGTGCTGGGGCGCTCGGTCCGCTTCGCAGATCTCGGGCTGATCATCGTCGACGAGGAGCACCGGTTTGGTGTTCGCCAGAAGGAGAGGCTGAAGAAGCTCCGTGCCGAGGTCGATGTGCTCTCCATGAGTGCGACGCCTATCCCTCGCACGCTGCAGATGGCGCTGTCCGGCGTACGCGAGATGAGCATCATCGCCACCCCTCCGCGGGATCGGCTGGCAGTGCGGACGACCGTGGCGCGGCTCACCGAGACGCGTGTTCGTGACGCCATTCGCCAGGAGATGGCGCGAGGAGGGCAAGCCTACTTCCTCCACAACCGCGTCGAGACCATCGGGCGTTTCACCGAGCGACTGCGCCGCTGGGTGCCCGATGCTCGCTTCGGGATCGCTCACGGTCAGATGAGCTCGGACGCTCTCGAGAGCGTGCTGGTCTCCTTCATTCAGAAGGAGCTGGACGTGCTGGTCTGCACGAGCATCGTGGAGAGCGGCATCGACCTGCCGAATGTGAACACGATGTTGGTCGATCGGGCCGATCGCTTCGGACTGGCCCAGCTCTACCAGCTGCGCGGGAGGGTGGGGCGCTCGGACGTGCGAGCGAGCTGCATCCTGCTCACCCCCGAGGAGGCGACGCGAGAGGCCCGCAAGCGACTGCGCGTGCTCGTCGAGAACACCCAGCTGGGCAGTGGGTTTCAGGTGGCGGCGGCGGATCTGGAGCTTCGGGGAGGGGGGAACATCCTCGGCGAGGCGCAGTCCGGCAACATCGACAAGGTGGGCTACGAGACGTGGGTCGAGCTGCTCGAGGAGGCCGTGCGCTCGGCGCGGGGAGCGCAGGAGCACGAGCGAATCGATCCGGAGCTCCAGGTGCCGGTGCCGGCGTTTCTGCCTGATGCCATGCTGCCGGACGTGACCGAGCGCCTCGGCTGGTATCGGCGCTTCGCGGAGGCCCACAGCGAGCGGGCCCTCGACGTGCTGACGGACGAGCTGGAGAGTGAGGTCGGAGACCTGCCGCCGGAGGCCCGCAACCTGGCAGATCTCAGCGCCGCGCGTCTGGCCTGTAGGGAGCTCGGCATCGTGCGCCTCTCCTGGCTCAAGGTGAGGTGCCTGCTCGAGCTGCACCCCGCATCTTCCCTGACCGACAGTGGGCTGCAGAGCCTGGTAGAGGAGCATCCGAAGCGCTTCAAGCTCTCAGCGCGCGACCAGAGCCCGCTCCTCGAGGTGCGCTTCACCCCGAGGGAGGGGGAGCGGCCTCTGCGCTACCTGCGATGGGTCTTCGCACAGCTGCGGAAGCTCGTGCGCTGAGGCGGCCCCAGGCCGTCAGCGACGGCGACGCAGGCCGACGAGGAGCAGCGGGAGGAGAGCCCAAGAGGGGGACGGAGTGCTGGTGGCACAGCCGCAGCCCTCGCTCTCGGACTTCGCGTCGGCCGTGTCGACGGCCGGTGTGCCGGTGTCGAGGATCACGACCTCGTCGTCTGTGCAGCCGTCGTCACGCACCTCGGTGCCGGGTGGGGTGTCGGGGCAGGCGTCGTTGCAGTTCAGCACACCGTCGCCGTCGCTGTCCTCGTCGGGGTCGTTGCAGCCGCACTCACCCGGGGTGATCTTCGTGGGGTCGTCGGGGCACTGGTCGACGCAGTCTTCCTCACCATCGCCGTCCGAGTCGATCTCCGGCTCGTTGCAGCCGCAGTTCTCGGGATCGATCTTCTCCGGGTCGTCCGGGCAGAGATCGTCGCAGTCCAGCGTTCCGTCCTCGTCGCTGTCGACGTCGGGAATGTTGCATCCACAGATGCCCGGCTCGGTCTTCTCGGGGTCGTCCGGGCACTCGTCGAGGCTGTCGCCGAGGCCGTCTCCGTCAGAGTCCGGCTCGATCCGGGTCGTCCGCCAGTCGTCATCGAGGCCGTTGAAGGCGGTGCCGCAGACGGCGACGTGGTCATCGCGGTAGTCGATGCCCCAGATCGCGCCTTCGGTGTCGTCGAGAGTGACGCCACCCAGCGGGGCGAGGTCGTACCCGGCGAACTGCTCGACGTGCCACACGGCGCGGCCGTCCTTCGACTGGACGTAGCCGGCGACGAGTGGGTCGTCGGCGTTGTCGAGGACGAGTGCGTAGGCGGCCTCGTCGGCACCCTCCGCGGTCTCGAAGGAGATGTCGTGGAGGATCACGGGCTCGCCGTAGTCGCCCTCACCTGCGTACTTGATCAGCAGCCAGTCTCGATCGGCGCCGGCACCGTTGTCGGAGCCCGTGTTGTGGTAGCCCGCGACGTAGAGGTCGCCGAAGGGGTCGAACTGCACCGCCATGGCGCGGTCTTCGAGGCCCGCGGGGCCGTCCCAGGTGTGCTCCCACATCAGGACTCCGCCGGCATCGAACATGCGCACGTGCCAGTCCGTGTCGGCGTCGTCCGGGGTGTCGCCGGCGATGCCGATCGCGCCCACGACGGCGATGCTCCCGTCGGTGTGCACGGCGACGGCCTCGGCTTGGTCGGGCGCGGCCGTGATGGCGTCTTCGTCGTGGTAGCTCGCGGCGGGGCCGAAGGGCGCGGTCGTCGCGCCGGTGTCGGGGTCGTAGGTGAAGCTGACCCACTGACCGCGCACCGCCGGGCTTCGGAAGGACCAGCCGCTGGCATAGAACAGGTCATCGGTGACCGCGACGCCGTGGGCAGCCTGGTCGGCGCTGGACAGGCCGTCAGTGTAGATGTGCTCCCAGTCCTCGGTGTGGTCGGCGAACCAGTGAGAGACCCACCACCGCTGCAGGTACTGGTCGTCGCCCGACAGGGTGCCGGCCAGCAGGAAGTCCCCGTCGCTGGTCACGGCGACGTCCGTGAAGCGGTCGTCACTCGAGGGCTTCAGGAGCCCGTCGATCGGCCCCTCGTCTCGGGTGATCGACCAGTCGCTCGAGCCGTCTTCCGGAAGGTAGTGCAGCACGGTCGCGTCGTCGCCATGGTCCGCCTCGCCATCCACCCAGCCGGCGACGATCAGGCCTCCCTCGTCATCGATGGCCACATCGCGGGCTTGGTCGTCGCCGTCACTGCCGCCGGCACCTGCGTGATCGACGGACCACTGGGGCACCATGGTGGGCAGGTCGACGGCCTGAGCCGTGGTCGCGACTAGAACGATGGTGAGCATGTCTCCTCCGGCGGCGCCAGCGTATCCGGAGATTCGTCGCTACGCTCCGTTCACGAGTGTCGCGACGTCCTCCAGGCCTGCTTCTCGGTACAGGGCCTCGAGCTCCGGGCGGGCATCATCCCAGGCTCCCTGGTCGACCGCGACCTGGTCGAGGCGGTGCGCGGCACGGTCTGCAGGAGGCTTGGTGTCGTCGTCTGCCAGCCGCTTGAACGCGATCGACGTGATGGGGTCGGACCACCCTGCGAGGCGGGCAAAGGGCGCGAAGGGCTCGCCGAGGGTCCAGACGGGCTCCAGCAGGGTGACGCGAGCGGCGTCTCGTGCCTCGTCCAGCTTGCCTGCGCGCTCGAGGCTGTGGGCACGCAGCGCGAGACCGCGGGCGAACCCATGGGTCGAGCGGGCGACACGATCGCCCGTGACCAGGGCCGCCTGCACGTCGCCGCGCTCGAAGTGGCGGTCGATCAGGCGCGCGAAGAAGTCGTGGTCCATGCCGACACGCATCAGCAGGTAGGCGGGCAGCGGCAGTCGAGAGGCACCGAGCATGCCGCGACTGTAGAGCGCTCCGGTCGGGTCCACGGCCTCGGCGAAGCGGTCGTCCCACGTCCCCTCTGCGTCCTGCTCGACGAGGACGCGGTGGAGGAGGGCGTCGACGCTCGGCGCCACGAGGTGCAGCTGCCAGCCGTTCGTGCGGACGACGGGGGGCACGGTGTCGGGATCGGGCGTCGGCCAGCGCAGGAGACCCAGCGTCGTGCCGAACCGCTGAGCCAGGGGGACGAGCAGAGGCATGAGGCCGGCCCGCTCTCCGGGGTCGCGGAGCGTCCAGCCCGTCGCGAGCGCCCAGGCGCGCAGGCCCTCGAGGCGCTCCGGCGTGGAGGTGCCGAGGAGCTCGAGGCCCATCAGAAGCCCACTCGGCGCATCACGAAGCGGGGCAGGAGCTTGATCACGAGCATGATCCAGCCCCAGGGGAAGGGCGCGTAGACCAGCGGAGCCTTGCGCTCGAGCGCACGCACGACGACCCGGGCGACCTGGTCGGGCTCGCCCGCGAACGGTGCGGGCTTAAGCCCCTCCGTCATGCTCGTCTTCACGAAGCCGGGCTTCACACACAAGGTGGTCAGGCCCTCGGAGCTGTGCTTGTGGTCGAGCGACTCGAGGTAGTGCGACAGACCGGCCTTCGAGGAGCCGTACAGGGCGACGGGCTTACGCCCACGGTCGCCTGCCACGGAGGAGAACACGCACAGCGAACCTCCCCCGCGGGCGAGCAGGCGCTCTCGGACGTGCTCGCAGAAGATGACCGTGTTGACGTAGTTGGCGGTCAGCACACGCTCGGCCAGCGCCAGGTCGCTCTCCAGCTGCTCCTGGGTTCCGAACAGCCCCGCCGTGATGACGACGGTGTCGAAGTTCCCGAGTGCGGCATCGGCGGCATCGAGTGCCGCAGCGAACGAGCCCGTGTCGAGCAGGTCGCAGGGCGCGTGTCCGACGGGACCTTGGGCACCACGCTGCTCGAGGTCGGCAGCGGAGCGGGCCAGCTCTTCGGGCTTCCGTCCCAAGAGGAAGATCGAGGCGCCGCGGCTGGCGAGCTCGCGAGCGACACTGCGGCCCATGCCGCGGGTGGCGCCGAGTAGGACGACTTTCATGGTTAGCTCCGTGGGTCAGCCCAGTCCGAACCGCACGACCAGCCACGCGAGGGCCAGCGTACCGAGGAAGACAATGGATGCCATGCTCGCAGCCTGCAGGCGCGCGCTTGGCCGATCCGACTCTGCGACGGCGTCGGAGAGAATCGCGCGGTGGTTCAGCCAAGCCAGGACTGGGGCGGTCAGGAAAGAGAGGGTGGTTGCGAGGTCGACCAGGGCCTTCAGTCCCGCGACGTAGAACTGAAGGAGCAGCAGCGCGCCGCCACTGAGCAGCGCCAGTGCCGCCCAGTAGGCCCGGCGGTCACCCTCAGCCTCGTCGGGCGCCTCCGGTCCGCGGAAGCGGGCGACCAGGACAGACAGTGCGCGTGCGAAGCCATCGATGACGGTCAGCGTCGTGGAGAACATGACCGTGAAGGCGGCCACCGAGACGAGAGGGCCCGCCCAGCCACCGAGCGTCGAGGTGTACAGGCCGATCACTTGGCCTGCGAAGGCGCCAGCCGAGTCTTGGAACTCGATGCCCGACCCGTGCATGACCGCGGCGCCCATCAAGAGGAAGCAGAACGCGAGGATGACGGTGCCGATGTAGCCGATGTCGAAGTCGAGCATGGCCTCGTCGACCGTCGGGGTGTGCCCCGAGTCGCGCTGGCGGGCGAGGGTCCAGAGGCTGTGCCAGACGGAGACGTCGATGGCGGACGGCATCCAGCCCATCAGACCTGCGACGAAGAAGGCCGTCTTCAGGTCCCACTGCTCCGCGGATGGCAGCAGGACCATCGAGCCGGCGTCGAGCTGGGGCAGGGCGAGCAGGGTGGCTGCCACCGTAGAGACGGTGAGCACGACGACCACCACCTTCATCACGCGGTCGAGCCAGCGGTACCCACCGACGGCGAGAAGCACGGTGCACAGGGCGATCGCCCCGGCGGAGACACTGACGTGAGGGGCGACTGTGAGGGAGCCGAGCTCGACAGGCAGGATCTCGATCGGCCAGAGGGTGACGAAGAGGCCGGCTGTGACGACGGTGACGGCGGCCAGGACCGTGAACATCGTGCCCAGCGTCAGGCCGCCGTAGACCACGAGCGCCCAGACTCCCTGGCGCCGGTAGCCCTCGAGCAGGGAGGTTCCTGTAGCGGCGGCGTACCGCGGGCCGAAGGAGAAGGCCGGGTACTTCAGGATGTTGGCCAGCAGGACGAAGAGGACCAGCCCCAGGCCGTACGTTGCGCCAGCACGGGTGGACTGGACCAAGTGGGAGACGCCGATTGCGGCTCCCGCAAACAGCAGCCCGGGACCCAGAGCCTTGAAGAACGAGCGTTCGGACACAGTCGACCTCGCGGGCGGCCGTGTATCTTCACATCGGACCCGGTGCCCATGGCGGCCGGTCTCGGAGGCGACGACATGCGCGTGGCGGTGGTGGCTGACGATCGGCTCGTGAGGCGAGGGCTGGTCGCCTTGCTCGTCGAGGCGGGCGTGGCTGTGGTCGATGCAGACGAGGGGAGCCTGGTCGAGCTCTTCGACACCGGCGACATCGACGTAGCACTGGTGGATGGCGTTGTAGACGCAAGCGACGGCGTGTGGGTAGCGCTGGTCGAGGACGAGATCGCCGCGGCGAGTGCGAGGAGCTCGGGAGCCGCGGGTGCGCTGCATCGAGAGGCCGAGGGGGAGCAGCTGGCGGCGGCACTGGCGGCGGTGGTCCAGGGCCTCGTCGTGCTGGACCCGCTGTTCGTGTCCGAGGAGAGGGACGAGGGCAGGCCGCAGCCTGGCTTCGAGCCGCTCACGCCCCGCGAATCCGAAGTCCTCGAGCACCTGGCGATGGGATTCTCGAACAAGGAGATCGGGGGTGAGCTGGGGATCTCGGAGCGAACCGCTCGGTTCCATGTCGCTGCAATTCTCGACAAGCTCGGAGCGCAGTCACGCACGGAGGCCGTGGTGCTCGCAGCTCGGGCAGGCCTCGTGGTGCTCTGACAGGGCTGCGGCGCCGACCTGTCGCTTCCGCCAGGTACCCCTGCCCCTACGGCCCGTGTGCGTGGCTTCACCCGGGGAGCATCTTCTCCGCATCGAGGGAGGATGAGATGAGCTGGACGACGATCAACGCGTCGCTGTCGGAGGGCGTTCAGGCGGCCTCGAAGTCCATCGTCGGGGTTCGATCGGCGGGTCGCGGGCCGATCAGCGGCGTGGTGTGGGACCCCTCGCACGTCCTGACGGTCGGCCGGGTGGGGCGGGAGGAGCGGACGGCCGTCAGGGCACCGGATGGAGACCTGCGGGAGGCTCGCGTCGTGGCGCGTGCGCAGCGCCTGGGCCTTGCGATGCTCGCCGTCGAGGGGGAGCCACTGACCCCGGCCCGCTGGACGGAGGAGGCGCCTCGGGTTGGCCACATCGTGGTCGCGACGGGCCGGGTGAGAGGGCGGCTTCGCGCCAGCCTCGGGATGGTCGCCGGCGTTGGTGGGGCGTGGCGTACCCGCTGGGGCGGACGTGTGGATGCCTTCATCGACGTTGACGGGAGTCTCCCCCCGGGGGGCTCCGGAGGTGGGCTCGTAGGTCCAGGAGGAGCGCTCGTCGGCCTGAACACGGCGGGGTTGGTTCGAGGGGGCACCACCCTCCCCGCGATGACCGTCGCTCGCGTCGCCAAGCGGCTCCTCGGTGGAGAGGGGGGGCGGCGTGCCTACTTGGGCGCGTCGTTCATTCCTGTCGCGCTGCCCGCGGCACTTCAGGCGAGCGAGGGGCGAGACCGGGCGCTGCTCGCCGTCGCGATCGAGCCAGGCGGGCCCTCCGAGCGGGCGGGCCTCGCGCTGGGCGACGTGCTGCTGGCGCTCGATGAACACACGTTCGAGGGGCTGCCCGACCTTTTCCGCTGGCTGGGGACCCACGCACCGGGAGAGCCGACGACCATGAGGCTCCTGCGAGGAGGCTCAGAGCAGACGCTCGAGCTGATCCCGGCGGCTCGAGGGGAGTGAGCGCACCCTCTCGGTGTGCTCATCGGTTGCAGCGGAATCCGAAGCTGGGACCCACAGAGGTGCGCCGGAACCGGTCGCTCACGTCCCCGTTGGCGCCGCGCCAGGCTCCTCGCCCGTCCTGGCCGGCGCGCCACTCGAAGCTCGGGGCGGCACCCGTCTCCGGCCAGGTGAGTGGCTCCGCGTCAGCCCCTCGCAGGCCGCCACGGTCGTGACAGTACGCGTCGGCGGCGTACCAGCTGATGTTGGTGACGGGGGACCCGCCCGTGCCGTCAGCAGGCTGGTCATCGACGAAGTGGGTGAGGTAGCCCTCGTCTGCGTAGCCCCTCGTGACAGCCTCCGCGGCACTCCAGCTCGGGTTGGAGGCCACCCATCGCGCGAACGCGCTGTTCGTCACGAGCTGACTTCCCGGGCCACTGGTCGCTCGGGCTGTGGGGCGTGGTCGTGCGGTCGTGGCAAGCACAGGTGCGCTGGCCGGTGCGGGCGGCGGCTCCTCCTCGGGGGCCGGAGCCTCGATGTCGATGGAGAGCTCCGGGAGAGGTCCATCGAACGGCACGATCACCGTCTGCTGGTGCACGGCGCAGCGCTCGCCACAGTCGCTGTCGCGGCAGGCGGCCGGACAGTCACCGACCCCGACGAACAGCGCATGCTCGCCGGGCGCGACCCGGAACGCTCCGCGCCCTTCACTCCAGGTGCCCGTCACCGTGCCGAGCTCGAGGATGGCGGGTGCCTGCTCCGTCGAGAGCTCGACTACGATCTCGTGGCTCGGCACCGGGGGGAGCGTGATCGTCACGGCCTGCTCCGAGCGGCCGGCGATGATCTCGGTCAGCTTGCGCCCGCTCCCGCACCATGCGGCGCAG
>PKDJ01000075.1 GCA_002862545.1 Pseudomonadota bacterium | reverse complement strand
TGGGGAGTGCCTCGACCTCACGTCTCCACGAGCCATCGCGGAATCGGATGGCGGCGACATCTGGCTGGGTGTCTCCCGCCTCACTCCCGGCACCGCCATCGAGCTGCAGGCGGTGGAGGACACCGACGAGGGGCTCCATGTGATGGCGCCGCTCACGCTCGTGACGCGCTGAGTGTGAGGGTGGCACCTCAAGAGGCGGAGCGCCGGAGGAGCACTCCCGCTTCACCGCGTGACGCCCCGACACCCCCTGCTACCCTCCCCCTCCACGAGGGACACCGACGTGACACTCCATGCCGACGAGACCTGGCTCCGCTTTCCCCGAACGAAGAGACACCTCATCTGGCAGCCTAGCGAGTGGCTGTTCGACCTCGAGGACGCCCGCTACGTGCTCTGGCCTCTGGTGCGCTGGGTGTCCGATCAGCGCTTCGAGCCCACCGAGGAGAGCCGTGAGGCGCTCCGCGGCGACGGCTACCGCCTCACGATGACCAGCCCCGTCGGCACCTACGTCGAGGTGCGCGAGCGCGACCTGACGGAGGGCAACGTCAAGGAGGGCTTCCCGAACGAGTACTGGGCGACCCTCACCCTGCAGCCGCTCGATCCCCACGACCTCAGCGCGCTGCTGTCGCGGGTGCCGCGCCTCGACGGGTCCCGACACCCTCCGCAGATCGCGCTGCACTCCCATGCGATGGACAACGCCATCAACATCCGAATCCGCGCCGTCACCCGCCCGGTCTTCGACGCGTGGCTGCACCAAGCCACCGTGCTCTGGTCGGCGCCCACCTCTGTCCGGGGGGCCTACGCGCCGGGCTCCGACTAGGCGCGCCGTGCCCTCACGCGCCGTCGGGGGGCGTCCACAGGCCCTCTTCGGTCACCCAGGCGGTGACGAGCGCGGCCGGGGTGATGTCGAAGGCCGGGTTGGCGATCGGAGACTCCGACGCCCAGACCACGTCGCCGAAGCCGCGGACCTCGGCTGCAGACCGCTCCTCGATGGGGATGTCGGCGCCGGTGGGGGCCTTCTGGTCCAGGGTGGACATCGGCATGCAGACGTAGAACGGCACGCCGTAGTGCTTGGCGAGGATAGCGAGCCCGAGGGTGCCGATCTTGTTGGCCACGTCGCCGTTGGCGGCCACGCGGTCGCACCCGACGAGGACAGCCTCGCAGCGTGGCATCACCGAGGCCGCGACGCTGTCGCACACCAGGGTGTGGTCGATGCCCTCCTCGAGCAGTTCCCAGGCCGTGAGCCGGGCGCCCTGCAGGTAGGGGCGCGTCTCGCCGACGTACACGTGGGGTCGCTTGCCCGCCGCCGCCAGGCTGCGGACCACCCCGAGCGCCGTGCCCCAGCCGCCGGTCGCCAGCGCGCCGGTGTTGCAGTGGTGGTAGACGTTGGCGCCCGACGGGATCAGGCTCGCTCCCACCTCGCCCATGGCCTGGTTGATGCCGACGTCTTCTTCGTGGATCGCGACCGCCTCGGCCTCCAGCTCGCCGGCTGGCACGTCGGCGAGGCGCTCGAGCGCCCACCGCAGGTTGACGGCCGTCGGGCGGCTCGCCATCAGGCGCTCGTGAGCCGCCGCGAGGTCGCCGCCACGCCGCGCCTCGAGGGCGAGGCCGTAGGCCGCCGTTATGCCGATGGCAGGCGCCCCGCGCACGACCATGTCGCGGATCGCGTCAGCGGTCTCCGCGGCGTCGCGGCAGACGACGTCCACCACCTCGTGAGGGAGCCGCCGCTGGTCGAGCAGCTCCAGGGTGTCACCGGTCCAGCGAATGTGGTGTCTCATGCACGGGGCCTATCCGGCCCGGCGCCTGCTCACCGCACTCCGCGCCAGACCGCGGGGATCAATCCAGCGTGGCGTAGCTGATGAACAGCTCGCGCAGCGCGATGTAGTTGTCCGGATCGTCCAGGGGATTGGCGGTCACGTTGAAGCGATCGACCTCGACGTTGTTCTCGTCGAGGATGATCACGTCGCGGAAGCCCGCGTCCCACTCGGCCCAGATGTCGTCGTCGACCGTCGCCTGCATCCACGGCAGATCGCCGGTCGCGCACATCAGGTCGTTGCCGCTGTCGAAGCCGATGTCGTTGATGCCCAAGATCTGAACCTCCATGTCGAGGTCCATCACGCTGAGCTCAAGCTGAATGTTGTGCATGTAGCCAAACTGGCTACGGCAGACGCTTCAACTCGCGTGCCCGAAGTACCACCCGCTGACCTTGGTGAGGTAGTCGCGCGGGCTCACCGGCTCATCGAAGCGCGGCGAGGTGTCGTTGAGGTCGACCAGGCTGAAGTCGGAGACGACCCCGGCCGCGACCACGCGGGTCGTGGAGACCTCGCTGAGCGCGGGCTCTGTCGAGACGGCCTGGAAGGTGGGCTCGAAGCCGACCCGCACGCTCTCGGGCACGTCCATGTCGAAGGCCGCGAGGCCCCCGTCGTCGGCGACGGACGACATCAGGCGCGTGAGGCCCGTCACCCCGAGGCAGCCGCCATCGAGAATGGCTGGACAGGGCCCATCGCCGGGCGAGCCCATCACGAGGTGAACCGTCGAGCCGGGTGCGGCGCCGAACGCCTCGAGCCGGGCGACCTCACCCGGCACCAGGTCGGGCACCGTCAGGGTCATGGGTGCGGGTGGGGCGCCCTCGGCGCCGGGTTCCCACGCCTCTGGAGCGCCGGCCTCCGGCAGTCCACAGGCGAGCAGTGTCAACACGAGGGCATGCATGGCCACCTCCGTGGACGCAGTGTAACGCCGGTGAGCGCAGGCCTCGGCCCCAAGGTCGCGAGCCGTGGCATACCCCTGACGACTGTGCAGCAGCCAACCATGGCACACTGTCCCTGACGCACCGCACAGCCCTGATGGGGGACCCGATCCCAGCTCGCCGCAGACCCGCATGCCTGCTCGCGCTCCTCCTGTCGACGGGGTGCGCGCCGAGCCCCGAGCGTGTGCCGCACCTCCCCGAGGCCGTCCCGGGCCACTTCTGGGTGCGCCTCGCCCCCGGTGGCGACGCCGCGCTCCTCGACGCGTGGGAGGCCCAGCCCGCCCTACCCGAGACGGCCCATGCGCAGACCGCCGCCGTGCTCGGCCTCGACCGCACCTTCCTCGTCCACACCGACCGCACGCGGGCCGAGCGCCTGGCGCGCCACCCCGACGTGGCCTGGGTGCATCCCGAGTCCGTCGCGCACGCCGCCGCCGTCCCCGATGATCCGCTCTACCCGAACCAGTGGCACTTCGACATCGTCGGGGCCCCCGAGGCCTGGGGTATGGCGACCGGGGCGGGCACCAAGGTCGCGGTGATCGACACCGGCGTGGAGCCTGCAGCCGATGGGCTAGGCAACCTCCTGGTCGACGAGTGCTGGGACTTCATCGACTTCGACGACGACTGCGCCGATCCGCGCAGCCACGGCACGCACGTCGCCGGCACCATCAACCAGGCGACCGACAACGGCCTCGGCGGCTCAGGACTCGCGCCGGCGTCGGCCATCGTTCCCGTCCGCGTGATCGACGCCGACGACTACGGGCCCGAGCTCGCCATCGCGCAGGGGGTGATCTGGGCGGCGGACCGCGGGAGCGACGTGATGAACCTCTCCCTCGGCGGTGGAGGGGCCATGCCCCTCGTCGAGGACGCCTTCGCCTATGCACACGCCGCCGGCACCGTGATCGTCGCCGCCACGGGCAACCAGAGCTGGGACCACCGGGTGCTGTTTCCCGCCGCCTATGAGCAGGCCATCGCCGTGGCGGCGACCAACCTCTTCGACGAGCGCACCGGCTACAGCAACGCCGGACCGGAGACCGACCTCTCCGCCCCAGGAGGCGAGACGGGCGCAGACCTCGACGGCGACGGCTGGGTCGACGGCGTGATTCAGGAGACCGTGGAGGGCGGCTTTCAGGCGTGGGAGGGAACGTCGATGGCGACCCCACACGTCGCGGCTGCGGCCGCGCTAGTGATGAGCCGGGGGCTCACCCACCCCGACGACGTGCGTCTCGCCCTCGAGTCCACCGCCGTCGATCTGGGCGAGCCCGGCTTCGACTGGGAGTACGGGCACGGTCGCCTGGACGTTCCCGCGGCCCTCCGCTGGACCCGCCGGGCCGCGGTCCCGCTGGAGATCATCCGCACCGACAGCCGGGAGATCGCCCCCGGTGCAGCCCGCGTCCTGTGGCAGTCGACCAAGCCGACCCGCGGCTGGCTGGAGGACGCCGACGGGCTCGTCCTCGGCCACTCGGCGGGCCTCACCGCGCGCCACGCCGTGGAGCTCCTCGGCGAGCCCGGAGACGCCCTGACCGTCTACGCCGTGGCCGTCGAGCCCGGAGGCGAGCTGGTGCTCGAGCCCGTGGACGTGGTGCTCTGACCGCCGCTCACTCGGACCGGCACAGCGTGAGCTGCTCGGGCGAGCGCACCACGGCATCCCTGCAGCCGCGACCACCCCGGGTCGGTCCCTCGGCGAACAGTCCCGGCTCGTTGCAGCCGACCGCCATCCCCCAGTCCAGGCCCTCGTCGTCGCGCTCGCTGTGGGCGACGCAGCAGTTGTCGGAGACCGTGTGCTTGTAGGTGAGGCCGGCGAAGGCCTCCGCGAGCAGCACCAGCGCGGACTGCGGCGCGAGCGCATAGCCGGCGTCGCACACGCCCCCTGAGCCGTCGAGGTAGTAGCACTGGCCCGCGTGCTCGACCTCGGTCGCCGGGTCGCAGCGGACCTCCTCGGTGGAGCCGAGCGAGAAGCAGTGGTTCAGCTCTTCGCAGGCGTGATCCGAGACGTAGGCGCTCCAGGAGCACCCCGTCTCGCCGCAGTCGTAGGTCTCGCCGACCTTCAGGTCGTGGGGCCAGGACAGGGCGCACATCAGGTCGTCCCCGTAGGCGTCGAGGCGACCACGCCGGTCGAGGCGGCCCTCCTCCGTGCTGCACTGCCAGTCCTCCGCCACGCCCCCGAAGACCTCGGCACAGCCCTCCCGGCAGGTGTAGGTCGGCGGGTCGTCGCGCCAGCTCGGGCCGTCACGAACCGCGTACGCCCCCGTTCGGATCGCCGGCTCCCGACAGACCTCCATCGCCTCGGAGAGCAGGCAGGTCTCGACATCCAGCAGCTGCACCCGCCCCGCATCGCCCGTCGGAATGGTCGGACGCAGCACCCGGCTGCCCGCGGCATCGGCGCGCAGCGGTCCGATGAGACCGACAGGACCTCCGAGCGAGGTGATGACGCCTCCGCAGAAGGCACCCGGCACGGGGGCAGAGCCGGCGCGGTCGCTCCGGAGCAGCATCCAGGCGCCACCTGGCGTGATGTCGTTCACCCGGACGGTGACCGGCCCAGGGCAGCTCCCGACCGTGTGGAGCGTCTGGGCACTCGCACCCACCAGGAGCGTCAGCAGCACGACCACGGATGCCCTCCTCGCCCCTTCGACCTCTGGCTCATTGGCCACCGGTCTCGTCGCCCCACCCTAGCCGATGACGGCATCCCGGGCCGTGCCACGCTCCCCGACAGGCGCGGCCGACCTTGACCTGCGGCCCGGAACGGGGTCAGGTGCCCTCCCCGAGAGGTTCCGTGCACTCCAGCGATCCCATGGCGTCCACCCCCGGACGCGTCCTCCTGAACGGCAACGCCGAGACGCTCGACCGCTTCGTCGACCTCGCCCTGCGCGCCCTCCCCGAGCCGGTGCATCGGGACGCTCGGGTGCGTGCCCGCGCCGAGGTCTGCGTGTGCACGGGCGCCTGGGGCGACGGCGAGCGCAACGACGCGCCGGTCCGCCACGCCTTCGCCGCCAAGGGCTGGAGCCCGCTCAACCTCGAGCTCTACACGAGCGTGCAGCAGGTGCTCGAGCGGCGGCACATGGTCCGCACGCTCTACGAGGAGCACACCGCGGTGTGGTGGGAGCTGTGGCACACCTACATCGCCGAGAACGACGCGCGCGTCGCGGGGATTCGGGATGCATGGCGCCGCGCGCAGGAGCACCTCGACGAGCCGTCCATGGTCCGCTTCCTCTCCGGTCGCGCCGAGCGTCCCCCAGGGCCGCGGACTCGCCCGGTCGCTCAAATCTTGGAGACGGCCTACGGACAGCGGATCCACGGAGCCTTGGCCGCGCTGTCGGCCGCGGACCGCCGACGCTCGCTCGCCCTGTACGACCTGTGGAGCCACTTCCACGTCGCCGCAGGCCTCGAGTTCGACCCGCTGTGGCACGACCTGCGGCAGACCTTGGTCGAGCGCCTGCTGTCGGCATCGCTCGTGGCCCTGCCGGGCGGCAGCCCCTCGCGCCTCCTCGTCGGCTTTCGCTTCTTCCGCCTGGAGGGCGTGCTCACCGAGGCCCTGCGCCGCGGCACCTGCTTCTTCGGCACCTCTGCGGGCGCGATGGCGCTCGGACGGCGCGTCGTCGTGTTCCACGACAAGTCCGAGCCACGCAGTGAGTTCCAGCTGCTCGAGAACGGCGTCGGCTTGGTGGAGGGCCTGCAGGTTTTTCCGCACTGTACAGATCGAGTTCAGACCCAAGACCCCGCCAACCTCGCCTACCTCAACGCCCGCTTCAGCGATCGGCTCTGCGTAGGTCTAAACGCCGGTTCGGTACTGGAGCTGCGACCCGACGGGGGCCAGTGGATCGGCCAGAGCGTCGGTGACGAGGCGGTGGTGGTGTTCGGCCGAGAGGGACGCAGCCATCGCGTCGAGCCGGGCGCTATGATGCCGGCGCTTGTGGAGGACGTGCCGTGAACCCCCGAACTGCCTGCGTGGTCATCCTCACGAAGATGGCTATTGAGAACGGCGATCTCCACGGAAAGGAAGGCAAGCTCATCGACCGGATGTGCACGCGCCTGAAGCTCGACCGCGACAAGATCGAGGAGACCGCGCGCGAGTCGCACCTCGCGCAGGTCCTCAAGAACGTCGTCAGCGAGTCGGACCGCCTCGTCGTTGCCTTCCACGCGTACCTGATGGCCCACATCGACGGCTCCTTCGACGACTGGGAAGACGAGCTGTACACTCTCGTGCTCACCCTGCTCGAGATCACCCCCGACGACCAGACCGCCATCGAGGGCTGGGCCAAGCACGTCCTGCGAGGCGCGGGCATGCCCGCCGCCTTCTCGCAGGTGGTCGCGGCCTCATCCTTCAAGGGCATGTGAGGGAGCACGCATGGGCAGCAGCGGCAAGTCCGAGCCGGTCGATCGCAAGAGTGATTCTCTCCTCTTCCCCCTCCGACCCGATCCGCCCGGCACGGCCCGTCAGCGCGGGTCCATCAGCGAGGCCCGGGACTGGCTGATCCGCATGCAGCTGCGGGTCGCCGATCACGTCCGGGTGAACGTCCTCGCGCCTGACGTGCCCCTCGACATGCCCCTCGAGCGCACCCCCGAGCGTGAGCAGGCCGCCAAGGCGGCCATCAGCCAGCTCACGCAGTCGGGCAAGCTGCGGTTCCCCGAGCGGGTGAGCCGCAAGATGGTGGTCTTCAACATCCTCAACGAGGTGTTCGGCCTCGGCCCCCTCGAGCCGCTGCTCGAGCCCGAGGAGGTCACCGAGGTCATGGTGAACGGGCCCTACATCATCTACATCGAGCGCGACGGGAAGCTCATCGAGTCGGGCCACAAGTTCCTCGACGACGACCACCTCGAGCGCATCATCAAGCGCATCGCCAAGCCGCTCGGCCGTGAGGTCAACTACGACCACCCGCTGCTCGATGCGCGCCTGCCCAGCGGCTCCCGCGTGAACGCCGTGATCCGCCCCTGCGCCGTGGACGGTCCGAGCATCACCATCCGAAAGTTCGCCAAGCACCGCTTCACCATCGAAGACCTGATCAACTTCGGCTCGATGACCAAGAAGATGGCGTACTTCCTCCGGGCGCTCGTGCTGGCGCGCCAGAACGTGGTCGTCTCAGGAGGCACCGGCTCGGGCAAGACCACCCTCGTCAATGCCCTCTCTGCCTTCATCCCCGAGGGGGAGCGCATCGTCACGATCGAGGACGCAGCGGAGCTGTCGATGAAGCAGCGCCACGTGGTGCGGCTCGAGACGAAGCGACCCAGCCTCGAGAGCCCCACACACGTCACGATCCGCGATCTGATCAAGAACGCCCTCCGGATGCGTCCGGAGCGCATCGTGATCGGCGAGTGCCGCTCCGGCGAGGCCCTGGACATGCTCCAGGCCATGAACACGGGTCATGACGGCTCGATCACCACCGTGCACAGCAACAGCCCCCGCGACTGTGTCTCGCGCCTCGAGACGCTGGTGCTGATGTCGGGCGTCGACCTGCCCGTCCTCGTCGTCCGGCGCCAGATCGCCTCCGCGGTTCACTGGATCGTCCAGGCCTCACGGCTCCGAGATGGCTCGCGAAAGATCACCCACATCACCGAGGTCCAGCGGATGGAGGGCGAGGTGGTGATCATGAACACGGTCTTCGAGTTCGACGACGAGGGCGACGGCCCCGACGGCAAGGTGCAGGGTACCCACATCGCCACCGGCACCCGCCCCAGCGACATCGGCGTGTTCGCCCAGCACAACATCACGTTCAAGAACGACTTCTTCACCTGAGCAACGCTCAGGCGTCGTCCCGCAGCCAGAGGCTCGGCCGGGCGAGGCCACGGAGGCCGCCGAAGCGCCACCACAGCCCGACCAGCAGGCCCAGGTAGGCGAGCTGCACCCCGAGCGTCTGCCACACGGCACCCGGGAAGGACTCCGGCCAGCCGACGATCGGCATGGGCACGATCACGAGCAGCAGCGGAATTCCCGGCACGATGGCTCCGGTTGCCCCCAGCACGACGTTGCGAGCGGCGGGGCTGCGCAGCTCCGGGTCGTGGGCGCGGAGCAGGGCCAGCCCCGTCGGCAGGGTGCCAGTGGACATGCCGAAGAGGGCCACGGCATGGGCGAAGGGGTCCTCGCGGAAGGCGCGGCGTGCGAGCCACACGCACGCCAGCAGGGTGAGGCTGCCCCCCAGCACGCAGATCAACAGGATGTGCAGGGCGTGGGTGGCGAGCACGGTCAGCTGCACGGCGCCGAAGGCCGCGCAGGTGACGATGTCGACGGTCAGCCCACCGATTCGCACCAGCACTGCTCGGTCGAGGGTGATCCCTGCAAGACCGAGGAGACGGCGCGCTCCGATCGCCACGAAGACGCCGAAGAGGAAGTGAAAACCCCAGATCATCGCCTGGGGACGCTCCTCGGTCACCACGCTCGACAGGCCGGTCAGCAGGAGGAAGACCGAGGTGTAGATCAGCGCCACCAGCGCGACGTGCCACGTCAGTGGATCCAGCTCGCCTGCACTTGGTGCGCGGATGGCCTCTGTGGGCGGCGTCACGCTCGCCGGAGCTGGATCGACGCGGGCCCAGCCGAGGCGCCGTCCCAGCCACAAGAGGGGCGCGCCGGCGAGCACGCACCACAGGTAGCCGATGGCCGCCATGCTGAGGCCGATCTGCCCGCCGTGCGCCATCCCGGCAGACTCCCACGTCCGCCCCAGGGACAGCGCCTGTCCGGGCCCCTGGCTGAAGGCCAGCGGCAGGGCCTGACCAAAGCCGGGATGCAGCGGGTCACCCAGGAGCGTGAAGCCGAGCACGACCGCCATGCCGATGATGCCCTGGAGCACGGCGAGGCTCGGGATGGCGAGCATCATCGCGCGCGCATCCGCGCCGACCCGCTGCCCCGGCACCGGCGGCACCAGCCCGAAGGACACGAAGACCAGCGCGAGCCCGTGGTAGACCACCGCCTCGAGGGTGGAGACCTCGTAGGGCAGCACCCCGGCTCCACTCGGGCCAAGCCCCAGCACCAGCAGCCCCGCGGCCATCGAGGCGGGCACGCCGAGTGCGGCGAGCCGGGGCACCCGCTTCCAAACGAGACCGAGCACCGCGAGAACCGCCAGGACCATCAGCAGGTCCACGAGGGGACCGTGCCAGAACTGCATGCGGGAGACCTCCGACGGCGCAGCCTACTCCACGAGGGGGCTCAGCGTGCCGTCCACGACTGGGAGGGCGAGGCCCGCGCGCTCCAGCGCCGAGCGTCCGAGCGCCGAGAAGGTGGGATCGTCGTGCGCCTCGGCCCAGGACAGGGTGAGCAGCCCGTAGAGCGCGAGCTGAGCCCGCAGTGCTGCCGGCTCCGGCGTGTGACCCCAGCCCTGGAGGAAGGCGCTGCGCTGCGCAGGCGTCCAGCCCCCCGCCTCCAGACGGACGAGGTCGACCAGGGGGTCGTCGGGGCGGCTGTGCTCGAAGTCGATCAGCCCGACCTCGGCCCCGACCCGGATGTTCGGAGGACGCAGGTCCCGGTGGCACCACACTCGTCGCCGCCCCCTCGGGACGGCGTCGACCAGGGCACGGAGGGCGCCGTCGGCCCAGGGCTGCTGCCGCGCCGCCGCCCGGGCGCGCTGGCGGAGGGCGTCGTCGAGGCGAACCGGGTCGTCGTCGTCGCAGGGAACGGCATGCAGCGCCCGGAGCCGACGTCCGAGCTCCTCCCAGCACTCGGGTGCGTCGTCGCCCGACAGGGGCCGGCCGGGCACCTCGGTGAGCACGATGGTGCGCAGCTCAGCATGGGCCGCGACCCGGCTGGGCACCCCGGACAGATGCGGCAAGACCTCCCGATGGACGCGCTCCACCTGGGACCACGCGCGCCCCCGCGGCAGCGTCTTCACCCACAGCGGCCCCTCGGCGGTGCGGACCCGCCACGGGCCGTCTCCATGCTCCAGCGTCCACGCCCCGAGGACCTGGTCCAGCCAGCGCTGCAGCGGCGCCTCCAGTTCCGGCATTGGCTCGGTCGGCATGGGCTGCGCTACCCCGGCGGCTCCTCATCCGCATCCGACCCCTGGCGAGCGGCCTCGAGCGCAAGCCGAATCGCGTCGAAGTGTCCGAGGGTCACCAGGCGGCCCTCAGCGTCGATCAGCGCGTGGGTGGGCCACATGTTCACGCCGTAGGCCTGGTTGACCGGACTCATCACGCCGACGGCCGCCGACGGCCAGGCGGTCGGGTTCTTCCGCAGCCAGGTGTCGACCGCCTCTTGCGAGTCGTCGGCCGAGATGCCGAAGACGGTCAGGTCGTGCTCCTCCGCGAGGGCCTCGACCTTCGGATGCAGGGCGACGCACGGACCGCACCACGTCGCCCAGAAGTCGATCAGGAGCGGCTGGCCCCGGTAGGTCGCCAGCGTGTGGACCTCCCCATCCGAGGCCGTCAGCTCGAAGTCGGGTGCGGGCTGGCCGAACCGCAGTCCGGGCGGAGCCTCGTCCGTCGGCACGAGGGTGAGCGTTGACCCGTCGGGCGCAGGCGTGAACGCCCAGCGCGCACCGTTCGCCTCGAGCACCCCGTCCTCTACCCGGTAGGTGACCAGCCAGTTGTCGGTGTCGGGCTCACCGTCCTCGTCTTCGTCGACGACGACCTTGGCGCGCGGATGATCGAACACTCCGCCTGCGCTGCGGAGCCACACCGCCGTGCCGTCGGGCAGCACGCCGGTGCGCGCTTGATCCGCCGAGCCACCGCACGTCCAGCCGTCGGCGTACTGCCTGATCTTCACGCGGATGTGGATGGGGACCGCGACGCTGCGGCCCTCGGCATCGGTCCGCGCGACCTCGCCCTCGAGCACGCCACTCGCGTACCCGTCTTCCTCCGCGACGAGCACGACGCGCTCCGCCTCCGAGACGACACCGTCTTGGTCGAGGTCGGCGCTCGCCACCCAGTCCCCGTCCGCCTCCCCAAAGCCCACGACCATCCTCTGCTCGCCGAAGCCGATGCTGACGTAGTGGGGCAGAGCGTCTCCGGCGGGATGAGCCAGGTGGTCGTCGCGGTCCATCATGTCGGCAGCGGGCACGCAGCGCGTGGTCATGCCGCCACTGGGGGAGGGAGCCTCCAGCGCCACCACGGCCGGCTCGACCTGGACCGGCGCGGCTGACGGCTGGGATGTCGCGACCGGAGCCGGTGAGACGGACCGACCCGCGCAGGAACACAGCACCAACCCTACAGCGACCGTCCTGCTCATCGACACCTCCTGCGCCGACAGCATGCACCGGGAGACAGCCGCAGCAAGTCAGGAATCCGTCACCCTCTCGCCCGAGCATTCCCCTCGATTGACCGCAAACGAGGCGGAGTTCGCCGTTGTTACACCGCTGAAACGCACCCCGGGTTCCTCTGTCTTCACTCGGAGGTGCCCTGTGCTGACCATCGCTCTGCTCGCTGTCCTCGTCCCGTCCGCCCACGCTCGTGCCGCCGAGGACGCGCCCGAGCTCTCGGAGGACTTCGCCGCCATCAGCTACAGCTCCTTGTTCCGCATCTCGGGCTCTCACCAGCTCTACGCAGAGGCCGGAGCCTGTGTGCTCGCTCCACCCATCCCCCTCGGCGGTGACAGCCCCTGCCCCGAGGCCTCTCCGGCCGAGACCACGGTGCATGTCGGCGCACGCCTGCTGCCGAGCGCAACGGGAGGTGCCCTCGCGGTGGCTCCGATCCCCGCGTGGCTCACCGACCGCCAGCGCCACGTCGTCGATGGCTGTGGCTCGGCCGCCGCCTCGGTCGTGAACACCGCCGGCGTGGCCTACAGCCTCACCGGCACGCCAGGGGGGCTCACCGCGACGGGCACCGTCACCGGCCGTCACGCCGCCATCCTGCGCTCGTCGATGGAGGATGAGCCCAGTGAGCCCTTCTGCGCACCGACCGCCAGCGGACTCACCGATCACAGCACCAGCAGCGTCACGATGAGCGCACCCTTCACCCTCGACACCGACGCGCTCGTCGCGCTGAGCGCGACCCTGAGCGTCGCGAGCGCACCGCTCGAGGGCGACAACACCATGGACGTGACGGTGTCGGTCGCTGGCCTGAGCCGTGTGCTCGAGGGCGATGCCGCACTGCTCGGTGGCGGTCCTGACGCCGCCTGGGACGGCCTCGGGGACGCGGAGGTGAGTACAGGAAACATAAGCGACCCGCCCTTGCAGCCGGTCTCTCCAGCTCTCTCGCCGACGCCCACCTCCGGAGCGGTGTTGCACCTCCCGCAGCACCACCTCATGCGCCCTCGGCGCGCATGACCGCTGCCTCGTGCAGCCCAGGCACACCGGTGCGCTGAAGCCTCTAGCCCCCCTCGACGCTCTCCGCGTCCCCTCGGTCGTTCACCACCCCGCCACTCACCGTGGCCTGGGCGGACCCCGCGCCGTCCACCCCAGCCAGGCACGCGTCGACGCGAACCGCCGCAAACGGTGGCGTGGGCCAGAAGTGAGGTGCGTCGCACGGTCTCCCGATGGCTTGGGAGAGCGCGGCCCCTCTGTGGTACCGTCGTTGCGGAGGTGGTCGATGGTCTTCGGTCTTCGGTCTTCAGCCTTCAGTCTGACGGTCCTCGGTAGTTCGCCCGCGCTCGGTCAGACCGCGCATCCGGACTGGGACCTGGTCATCGTCGCCGACAACTCCGAGACCGTCGACGGGTTCGTGAACATGAGCGCGTCGATTCGCCAGTGGGGTCCGACGGACGAGGTGTTCATCGCGACCGAACGGCGAACGCCCGACCCGTTGGGGGGGACCACGCCCCCGGCGACGTACCAGCTCTTCGTGCAGGGGTTCGACTGTCCTGGCTACGCGGACACGCCGCTGGTGTGCGGGCCGCTGCTCCACGGCCCCGAGGCCCTGAGCGCGGTCTCGAACTACGACCAGCTCCTGCTGCCGTCCCTCGCCATCCGGCGCATGGGCCCGACGGGCCCGCGTCAGGTCTCCGCGATGTACCGGGAGCGGCGGTTCACGACCTGTGGCGACGAGACGGACCCCGGGTGGCTCGCTCTTCCGAACACGGAGTCGCGGGAGGCGATGGACCTCGTGTACACCCGGTGGCGCACCGGCGGAACGGGCGTGGTGGGTACCGAGGTGATCTTCGACGGCACGGATGCCGTCTGCGAGCGCGCGGGGGCGTCGTCGATCCAGTGGACCCAGTCGGTGCTGAGGGGGTGCTACACCGAGCAGCCGCTGCCCATCGGTGACGACCCGTGTCTGGTTCACTGCGGAGATCGGCCCAACGGCGGGGTGTGGTCGGACGACGCCACTCTCCAGCTCAGCGACATGGACGACGCCTTCGACCACCCCACCGTGAAGCTGACGGGGGACGGGGGCTTCCGCGTGCGCGGGTACCACCGGGAGACGCCCGCCGGGAACGATGCGGTGTTCGCCGAGTTGACCAACGTGGCCACAGGCACCACGTTTCCGCTGTTCCAGGCCGGTGGACCCGGCGCCACCCGACGCCGCAACAACCCGTCGGTCACCTTCGAGTACGACGCCACCGACAGCCACGTCACCGTGGTGTACCAGGATCGGCGGCCGCTCGGCGGCCCTGCGACGGATCGCATCAGCTGGGCGAGCTGCACGTCGACGGCCAACTGCGAGGCCGGGACCTGGACGGCGCCAGCGTCCGCCCTCACGACCGGAGACGAGGATGCGGCGGGCCACCCGACGATCGTGGGGCACGGCGACTTCCAGGCGGTCGTCTACCAGTCCGAGAACGCCGACGAGGACCTGCGGGTTCGGTACATCGAGCGGTGTGGCGCGACGGGAGCGTGGTCTGCCCCCATCGACCTGGTCAACCCTGACGATCCTGACAATCAACAGAGCGTTCAGTTCGGCAAGCCGCACATCGTCGCGTCCGTGGTGAACGAGACCCTGCACGTCGCGTTCGTCGAGTGGGACACGGTCGACGGAACCACGGCGGACGAGAGCTCGGTGTTCTGGGTGCACAAGGAGCTCCCCGAGTGTCCATAATCGTCTTCCTTCTCGGTTGCGCGCCGACCAGCGGAGGCGGGTCCGCGGATGCCCCGGCAGTCTCGACCAGGCTCGACTCGGCAAGCCCATTGGAGTCGGCGGCGACGCTTTTCGACACGACCATGCTTTCGGTCCCGACGGGTGACACCGCGCCTGTTGTCACCGGAGACACGGCCGCTCTGGTATCCACCGGGGACACCGGCACATTCGAGACGGCCGACACCGGACGGCCGGCTCAGGAGGGCGTGCGGCCGCACACGGTGTTTGTGGGCCTGGACCTCCGCGATCCGGTCACGGCGGGGCAGGTGGGGCGCGGAGCGGTCGACGTGATCTCGGTCGCAGTGGATGACGCCGACCGGCGAGGGGTGATGGTCCTGCTCGAGGGCATCCCCGGTGGGGTGGTCTCCTACGCCGAGGCCGAGATCGCGCGGCTGACGAACTGCGGCGACAGCGACCGCGCCGCCGGCGGGGACACGAACGGCGACGGCCACGACGACTTCTGGGGGCGCGGGCACCTGTTCCTCGGGCCGCTGGCGGGGTCGCACGAGTGTGACGACGCCGCGTACGCTTGGTTCGATGCGAGTGATCCCATGGTGGGCGACTTCGACGCCAACGGGGACGGCTACGACGACGTAGTGCTGTTCGGTGGGCGCAGCGAGTTCGTGGTGAACTACGGCCCGCACGCCCCCGGGCTCATGCCGACCCCGTACGAACCCGATTTCGGGGGGTCGGTCGGGGCGCTGCGGGGTTGCGAAGAGCGCGGAGGCGGGTGGCTCCTGCCCGACCTCGCCGGGCCCGGCACGTTCGTGGTCGCGGCCGGCCAGCACAGCGACCCGTTCTACTGCCCGCTCGGGCGTCACACACGTCTCGTCGACATCACCGGCCCCCCTGGCCAGACCTGGACGGTAGACGACGAGTTCGCGTGGGGCGACCTCCAACTCGCCGCGGCGCTCGGGGACTGGGACGGCGATGGCTACGCCGACATGGTGACCGAGTACCAGCCGAATCCGGGTCCGGTGGTGGGTGCCCAGACCGAGTGGGTCGAGATGTTCGATCCCGAAGCGGAGGGGCCGAGCATCTTCTGGATCGAGGGGGCGGTGGACGACGTCAACGGCGATGGCGTCCGGGAGATCCTTCACCTGGTCCCCGACACTCGCCCGGCGGCCACAGGCTGGTTCGTGCTGCTCAGCGGCACGGTGGGCCGGGAGCCCTTCAGCCCTGAGATGGCGGCGACCGTGGCCGTGCCGCTGGCCTACGACGGCGACGTGAGCCGGCTGTGGAGGGCGCGCCACCCGGCCACGGGCGACTTCGACGGCGACGGCCTCGGCGACCTCGCGCTGGCGGTGCCCGGGTCGCTCGACGAGCCCGAGGACGCGATCTTCGTGTGGCGCGGCGCCGACCTGCTGGCCTACGACGACGCGGAGTAGTGCTCGCTCCCGCCGGGGGACGGTGACCGAGGGCCTGGCCGTGGCAGCAGCATCGCCGCGCCCAAGGCGAAGGCCACGTCGTACCCGAGACACCCCCAGATGTACCAGTCCGGCACCGGCGCGCCGTCCACCACGAAGTGGCCGAGGTCGATCCCGGCATGCACGCCCACGCACGCCACCAGCCACCGCGACCGCCGCTCGTGCAACACCCACGCGACCATGCACACCGCGCACGCCACGGCGGTCTCGCCGACCAGCACGTCGACCGGGCCCGGGAGCGCGACGCCGATGTAGATCGCGTTCATCGCGAACACCGCGAGCAGCACGCCCATCCACCCCTGCCGAGGCGTCATCCAGCGCGCCGGTGCGATCGACGCCGCCCCGAGGACGACTCCGACCACCACCCACGAGGGAGTACAGGAAACCTAAGCGACCCGCCCTTGCAGCCGGTCTCTCCAGCTCTCTCGCCGACGCCCACCTCCGGAGCGGTGTTGCACCTCCCGCAGCACCACCTCATGCGCCCTAGGCGCGCATGACCGCTGCCTCGTGCAGCCCAGGCACACCGGCGCGCTGAAGCCTCTAGCCCCCTCGACGCTCTCCGCGTCCCCTCTGTCGTTCACCACCCCGCCACTCACCGTGGACTTGGCGGACCCCGCGCCGTCCACCCCAGCCAGCGCAGCACGACGAACGCTCGCCCCCGACCCTGAAGCGTCGCCACCGTCCGCAGCGGCGCCCCGCACTGCGGACACCGCTGTGGGTCGACGCCAAACACGTGACGCAGCAGCACCTGCCACCGAATCCACCGCCCTCCCGGTCGTGAGACGGGCCCAGGTGGCAGAGGCGGCACGACGTGCCGACGCAGCGCCGCTGCGGGTGCGAACACCCCGAAGTAGCGGACCCGGTTCACGCCTGGCGGCAGCAGCAGGCTGGCCAGGCGAAGCACGAAGACCTCGGGGCGCAGACGCACGTGCGTGCGACTGCTCCGCGACGCGCCCTTCAGCTGCACACGAACCGTGCCGTCCGCCTCCAGCGACAGACGCTGCAGGGACACCGCAGCGCGCGCCACGTACCGTACCAGCCGCTCCCGGCCGCGGTCATCGTCAGCGGCGACGCTCACCCCTGCATGGAGCTCGACTCCAGCACACCGGGCTACCCACCGGCGGCGTGCCCGCCCAGAGCGAGGGGAAGCGCGCGGCATAGCCCGCTCGACCTGCTGCGCAAGACGGCTCAGCTGGGCGGCATCGACGGGCGCAGCCTCGGGGTCGAGGCCCCGACGCCAGCGCTGACACACCCGCTGCACCGAACCCGCCAGCGCATCCGCCGTTGCCTGCAGCGACGCCCGCGTCGGCGGAGGCGCAGAGACGAACTGCGCACCCTTCGCTGTCGCCACATACACCCCGTCCGGGACGATCGCGTGCACGTGGACGAACAGGCGCAGGTCACTCGTGAAGGTCTGCACGAAGGCCACCAGGCCGGACTGCCCATCCGCAGCGCCCGAGCGCAGCTGCAGGTCGGCCTGCAGCGTTCGCGACAGCGCCGCGAGCACACGGGAGAGCAGCTCCGGACGCCACGCCAGCAGCTGGGGCAGTGGCTGCGGCAGCGTCAGCACCCACTGCCGCAGCCGTACCCGAGGCAGCACGCGCTCCACGAGGTGGGCTGCCAGGCTCGCGTACTCCACGGCCCGGCTGGTGCTGCTGCCCTTCGAGGACCACGGGTACCGGGCGAAGGAGAGCATCGAGCACGTCCTGTGGGAGCAGCTCCGGTGGTTCGATGCGCACGTGAAGGGCGCGACCGCGGAGTGACCGAGGACGGCGCGTCGCTACGGCGCAGCCGCCAGGATGTCCGCCCCGCGCCACACATAGATGGCCCCCGCCCCATCCAGGGCCGTCCCCGAGCTCATCACCAGGTCGCCCAGCCCGTCGCCGTCGAAGTCACCGGTGTCCGGTTGCATGCAGCAGAACCAGAGCGTGCCGTCCTCGGGGTGCAGGTCGAGCCGGACCGCGAGCTCCGGCAGGTCGTCCCGCGTGAGGTCGCGGCGTCCGATGCCGCGGCTCAGGAGCACCCAGTAGTCCTGGGTCGGCATCCAGCTCAGGAAGTCGTTGATCAACAGCTCCCCCACCCCGTCGCCGTCGATGTCGTCCAGCACGGCCTCGACGGCGGTGCCGCCGCCCGGTCCGAACATCCGGGTCCAGCCGCTGAGCGAGCCTTCGATCGGACCCGCGTACAGGATCGAGTTCACCAGGTCGACGTGACCGTCCCCGTCCCAGTCGCCGACCGCCGCGATGAAGTCCGCGTCCGACCACGCCAGCCGATCCTCGTCGCGGTACCACCGCTGCCCCTGCGGGCCGGCAGCGTCGGTGTACACCACCGACGTGCCCGACGGGCAGGACAGGTAGCCCATCTCGCCACCGGAACCGATCACCACCGAGCCTGGGCCCGCGAGGCCCTCGATCACGGCGCCCCCGTAGTCACCGCTGCAGCCGTACCAGGCCGAGGAGATCGGGAAGTCGTCTGTGTACAGCCCCTCGGGGAAGGGGCCATAGAGCACCGAGAACCCACTGCCGCCGTGGAACATCACCACGTCCGGGTGGCCGTCCTTGTCGACGTCCACGTCGCCCACCACCGGGTCGCTGGCCATTCCCCAGAACTGGTAGTCGTCAGGGCACTGCTTCTCGTCTTCGAAGGGTCCCAGGATCAGGCCTCCCGAGGACCACATGTCGTCGTACCCGTCGCGGTCGACATCTCCGACCGGGTAGGTCGTGAAGATGCTCCCGCAGTCGGTCAAGGCCCCATGCACGTGGTCGCCCACCAGCCGTCGACCGCCTGGTAGGCCATCCACGAACCGCGGCACGGTGGCGACAGACACGACCAGCTGGTCCCGCGGCGCGCCCAAGACCCGTCCTGCGGCAAAGGTCTTTCCCACCCTCTTGTCCAACGTACCCATGAACACCGTGTGGGGGTACGCCACCGCGGCTTCCGTAGGCCAGGAGGTGCCTGTGTCATGCGGGGTCGTACCGGTCGGCGCCGTGTCGCGCACGGGGGAGGTGTCCAACGCCAGGGAGGTGTCCAGCGTCAGAGAGGTGTCCCCCGTGGGCCCACCCCCCACGACGGTGTCCGACCATCCATGCGGGTCAGGCCGCCCGCGCGGCTGAGCCGTGTCTTCGGGGTGGCCGGGGTCGTTCGGCACGCACGCGGTCAGCCAGAGCATCACTCCGAGCACGGGATCGCCTTGTTCAGCCAGTAGACGCGAGAAGCCGTCGCGGCCTGGGCGCTGGTTTCATCCCATCCGACCATCACCACATGGACGCGGTCGTGCAGTCCCGAGACCACGAGGTGCGGACGTCCGAACTCGGTGCTGTACTGCTCGTCGACGACGCCCGCTTCGATCAACGTGATCGGGTCGCTCCACGGGTCGGTCGGAGAGCACCGCTCGACGTACCGCACCCGCCAATCATCCGTGGCGAAGCTCATCCACGTCATCGCTTGGAACGCCCCGTGGGACGCGAGCTCCGGGTGACTGGCCTCGTCTTCGTCCGGTGGCTGGTTCGGGTCGGAGACCCAGGTCCCCGCCCCGCAGTTCGCCAGTGGTGTGCAGGTCGCCGTCGAGACCCGATCGTCAGTCATCGCCGGGTCGTCGTTCTTGGATTGCCACGCCGCAGTGACGAATCCGCCCCCGGCGCTGACATCGAATGCAAGCGACGGAAAGTTCAGGCGCCGGGCAACACCCGAGGCCCCACCCACCTCGAAGTCTGGACCCAGCGGCAGTCCCGTAGCCAGGTCGTCCAGCTCCACCACGACGCGATGCAGATCGGGCACCACCGACTTGTCGTTCCAGTGGACCGCTCGGATCCGCTTGTCTCCGGAAGACGTGAACCGTGTGGCGGCATGGTCATGGAGGATCGTCGGGTCCGTGACGGGGGCCTCGGCCCACGCCCCGGTGGCCGGATTGCGGTCCCCCTGGTGCACGATGCACGGGTCTTCCGGGCCGAGTGACATGGTGTAGGTGTCGTACCAGGGGCCAGGGTCGTTGGTGAAGATCGTGTTCAGGGTCGCCTGGCTCCACGTGGTCATCGACGTGCCCGCCTCGCGGCACACGCCGAACTCGGTCCCGTTGAACACATTCTCGGTGGTCGCGACGGAGCCGGTCCCCGTGCGCCACCGGCTGTGGATCAGGTCCATCGCATCCGCCTGGGAGCTGTTTGGCACGGTCTCCGCGACCATCGTGCCGTCGAAGTCACAGTCGAGGATCTCCCGATGGCGGTGGAGCACCGACACCTAACGGGGGCCGCTGGGACCGAGCCGCCGCAAGGCCACGCTCGGCAGGAGGAGCTTGTCCCACTCGGTCAGGGGACCGATCAGATCGGGCCCCTCCAGCGGCGTCACGGTCGCGCCGAGGCCAGCGTCGCAAGGCCCAGCACCGCAGGCGAGGGAACGTGCATCCAGTTGGTGATCGCCGGAGGCGTACCGCCGCTCGGTGACCACGAAGACCTCGTCGGTGGGCCCGAACTGGCGGATCCCGGTCGCGATCTCGACCCACCCTTCATCCACGAAGCTGCTATCGGTGACGAGGTTGGCGCTCCAGTCCGGGTGGACGGTCTGCGCCTGCGCCAGCGAGCAGAGAGCCAGGATCAGGCCGAGGACGGAACCTGGAAGACGGAAGACGGAAGACGACGTGGCTACCCCCACGGTCCCAGCCTACCAGGACGGCTGGCCAGAAGGCGACCGGCCCCGTCGGCCGGGCGTCCGCGCGCCCCGTCCGTGGCGGTCGGGCCAGGTCGGCGTGAGACTCCGGCCCGAGGTGTTCGTGCTGCGCCTGGCGAGCTTGCTGCTCCCGCCCGGGGTGAACCGGGTGCGGTACCTCGGCGTCTTCGGGGCCGCTGCCCGCCTGCGTCCGCACGTGGTGCCCCAGCCGCCCGCCGACGCCGTGTCCCGGCCGGCCGGGCGGTGGGTGCCTTGGCGCGTGTTGCTGCTGTACACGTTCGGCG
>PKDJ01000135.1 GCA_002862545.1 Pseudomonadota bacterium | reverse complement strand
CGACACCGACACCGACACCGACACCGACACCGGCGACACGGGCACTCCGCAGACAGGCCCCGCCGCTGCTCTGGAGCAGGGGGGCGTCATCGTCTGCGACGATCCGGCTGCTCGCGAGGTCATCGTCTACGACGAGCGGCTCTTTCCGAGCCTGAACGGCCCGATGCAGCGGATGCACGGCGCGGGCGTGATCGTCGAAGACCTCACGGGAGACGGTCTCCTCGACATGGTGATGCTGGGCACCGAGCAGTCCGACTACTTCATCCAGAATCCTGACGGCACGTACACGCAGAACCGCCCAGGGAGCATTCCGCCAGCCCTCGACATCGGGACGGCCTTCGGCGGCGCGGCGGGAGACTACGACGGCGATGGCGACCTCGATGTCTTCATTTCCCGCTACAACGTGGCCGACGTGCTCCTCCAGAATGACGGGGAGGGCAACTTCACCGACGTCACGCGCGATGCGCTGCCGCCCCTCGAGTACTGGAGTGGCACCGACGACGTGGGCCGGGTCTATGACTGGCACGCCGGCACCGTGCACCGCAGCTCGTCGGTCGCGTGGGGAGACTTCGACAACGACGAAGACCTCGACCTGCTGATCGGCGGCCATGGCTACGTGATCGAAGACGGCACGCATCCCTCCGACTTCCCGCCAGCCGAGCCCAGCTTCCTGTACGAGAACAACGGCGACGGCACCTTCACCGACGTGTCGCACCTCATCCCAGACGAGGTCCACGACGGCTACACCTTCGTCGTGTCCTACGTCGATGGCGATCTCGACGGGTTGCAGGACCTGTACCTGATCAACGACCTGGGCGCGGCGTACCAGGAGTGCCGCTGGCTCTGGAACCGCACCGACGAGGGGCTCGGCTTCGTACCCGACGACAACGTCGCCGCTCTCGATGTCGCCGTAGCGGGAATGGGGCTGGGCATCGCGGACATGAACGACGACCGCTACCCCGACTTCCTGGTCCCGGCCTGGGGGCGCTTCCGCTACATGCTGTCGTCCTTCGGGGGGGCTGCATGGATCGACTACTCCGAGACCTCGGGCCTCGTGCCCAACTCCTTCGCTCCCTACAACCAGACCGTGGGCTGGGGAGCAGAGCTGGAGGACTTCGACAACGACCAGCTCGAGGACGCCCTGGTGGTGTTCGGTCACATCCAGACGCGGGTCTCGCCAAGCGTTCACGACCAGCCGGATGGCCTGTGGCTGCAGCAGGCAGATGGCTCGTTCGTCGACGTCGCGCAGCGTTGGGGCGTCGCTGACCAGGGTGACGCCCGCGGCGTGGCCGTCGGTGACCTGAACAGCGACGGCTACCTCGACATCGTGAAGCCCGATCTGTCTGGACCGCACATCCTCAAGCTCTCGCGCTGCGATGACAAGGCGTGGATGCGGGTGCGGCTTCGCAACGAGGCCTCCGTCAACACCTTCGGGGTGCATGCCGAGGTGGTGGTGTACACCGCCGACGGTGATGTTCAGCGACGTTGGGTCCGTGCGGGCGGCACGGGCTACGGCTCGGCATCCCCTCTCGAGGTGCACTTCGGGCTTGGCGAGCACGAGTCGGTCGACCGGCTCGAGGTGCTGTGGCCCGACGGGGAGGTGACGGCCTTCAGCGACGTGGCCTCGAAGCAGGTCGTGACGGTCCGACGCCTCGAGTAGGCGAGAGTGGCTGCGAGACAGTGGGTGTCCGCTGCCTCACTCGCCGTAGCGAACCACCACAGTCGAGTCGACATCGGGGTCGTCCACGATGCTGACGGTGCCGTCGAGCCAGTGGATCTCCAGCCGGTCCACAGATGCGGCCTGAGTCAGGCCGAAGTAGAGCTCGAAGCCATTCTGTGCGCTGAAGCACGACCCGCCGTGGACCGTACGCCACAGGTGGAGCGGCTCGCCGTCGATCCGCTCCCCGATCAGGTGACCGCGTGTGCCGATACCGTCGCGGGGGACGTGCACACCATCGCCCTCGACTCGCACGCTGAGCCAGTGGCGCGGCTCGGTCCACTCGAACTGGAACAGCCGGTTGGGCTCACGGACTGTGTCGTCGCGGAAGGACGGGCCCCCGTTATTGACAGCCAGCTCCAGCACGCCGTCGCCGTCGATGTCGACCATCGCGGTGCCGTGGGTGCGGTAGGGGTAGGGGGCGATGAAGCCGACGATCCCGCCGTCGTCCGGGGCTGGGAAGTCGACGAGCGCCGAGGCGTCCAGGTACCACAGGGCGTCGCCGGGGAGGCTGTCGGAGAGGAAGAGCTGGTCGGGCTCCCCGTCGATGGGCCCGCCATTGCCGACGTACACGTCGAGTACGCCGTCTGCGTTGAGGTCGCCGATCTGGCTGCCCATCACGCCGACACGACTGTCGACCTCGACCGTGTTCAGTCCTGCGGGGACTGCGACTTCGTCGAAGGCCACGCCCTCTTGGTTGAGGTAGAGCTGGTGTCCGGTGCCGACGACATCGTCGAGGATGGCGCCGGGGAAGGCGCCGACAGGGTCGCCGTAGCAGTCCTCTCCGCCGCGGTGGAACACCAAGAGGTCCTGCCAGCCGTCGTTGTCGAAGTCCTCGGCGCAGGCCGCGAAGCTGTAGCGGGTCCGGGAGATGTCGGACTCTCCGGAGAGGCTGGTGGTGCGGTCGACGAACTCGGGCCGGCCCGTCTCGACGAGCTGGTTGACCCACAGGACGTTGTCGTCCTTGTAGTTCATCTCGTACAGGTCGAGGTCCCCGTCGTTGTCGATGTCGACCCAGGTGGGGTGACGCGAGGGACGCAGGGAGGCGTCGAGCCCGTGGCGGACCGTCTCGTCTGTGAAGGTGCCGTCGCCGTTGTTGACCCACAGGGTGTTGCGGGCCATCGCCGGTCCGTAGGCGCCACAGCCTGTCAGCGTGTTCGCGGCCACGAAGAGATCGTTGTCGCCGTCGCGGTCGTAGTCGCCCCAGGCACCGTTTCCGCTCGCCAGTGACTGGGGCAGGTCGCCGCCCTCGGGCACGGGGCCCTTGATGCCGGCCTCCTCCGTGGCGTCCTCGAACCGCAGCTCGCCGGACTCTGCGTGGAGGTTCTTCCAGAGCTTGTCGAACTCCCGGCACTCGTTGCCGCCGCCCGAGAGGTAGAGATCGATGTCACCGTCGTTGTCGTAGTCGGAGGGCGATGCAGCCCAGGTCAGGTGCCCTTCCTCCAGCAGCTGCGCGACCTCGAACCGGCGTCCGCCTCGGCCATCGGGCACATTGTGGAGGACGAAGGACTCTTCTCCGGGGTTGCCCATGAAGAAGTCAAGGTAGCCGTCGCTGTCGAAGTCGACCGCGAGCGTCGAGCGCCCTCGCTTGTGATGGCCGAAGAAGCTGTCTTGGAAGCCGGTGGTCGCACCGAGGTCCGTGACGGAGACGGTGTCCCAGAAGGCCTCGTCGATGCGATTGTCGACGCAGGTGTCGTGGAGGACGCCGGTGTCGAAGACATCGTCACAGGCGTTGCCGATGCCGTCGCCGTCGTCGTCGAGCTGGTAGACGTTCGGAACCAGGCGGCAGTTGTCGCCTGCATCGAGGATGGTGTCGTCGTCACTGTCAGTGTCGAGCGCATCGACGAGCCCATCGCCGTCCGTGTCGACAGGCTCGTCGGCTCCGCCCCACTCCTCGAGGTCGTCGAGGCCGTCGCCATCGCTGTCGGCGGTCGTCGCATCGAGTCCCCAGGCTGCCTCGAGGTCGTCCCGCAGGCCATCGCCGTCCGCGTCGGGCGCACCGACGAACAGGTAGGTCCGTCCGTCGTCTGCGTGGGTGGGGTCACCGACGACGAAGTCGCCGTAGGGGTTGTAGTCGGTGTCGAGGGTCGCGAGGGAGGCGCCGAAGGAGCCACTGCCGACGCTACCAGACCAGGTCTGCGTCGCGCTCGTGCCCAGCCCCATGGCGCTGCCGAGGTACAGCGACACGTGACCTGGAACCTCGCTCGGTGCGCTGACGAGCAGGTCGGTGAAGCCGTCGCCGTTGAAGTCGAGAGGGGCCATCGCCGCGCCGAAGCCACGGCCCGCCTCGGGGGCCAGGATTCGACCGGCCAGCGCGCCGCTCAGGGAGCCGCGGTAGGTCTGCACGCGACCGGCGCCACCGGCCGCGAGGGGGGCTGCGACTGCGAAGTCGTCGAAGCCGTCTCCGTTGGCATCGCCCATCGCCGTGATCTGGGCGCCGAAGCGTGCTCCGGCGCGCCCGTCGAACTGCGTGGGCTCGACGGGGCCGGTCGGGGAGCCTCGGTAGACGAAGAAGCGACCGTCGCCTCCGATTGCCATCGGCGCGCCTGCGGCGAAGTCGTCGTAGCCGTCGTTGTCGATGTCACCGAGCGCCTCGACCTCGGCTCCGTACCCGTTCATCTGCGTGTTGGAGATGTCGGGCAGGGCAGACGGGCCGTCGGGCGAGCCAAAGTGAATGCGCACGGTGTCGGAGGCTCCAGCACCGACGATCACGTCGTCGAAGCCGTCGCCGTTCACATCGCCTGCCGACACGCTCTCGCCGAAGCCCGACAGGGCGTCCGAGGCCTGGAAGCTCCAGGTCGGACCGATGGTGAGTCCCTCTGGGCTGCCGCTGAAGACCCAGGCAGCGCCCGCGCCGATGCCGGGAAGTCCGACCAGGAGGTCGTCGAGGCCATCTCCGTCGAAGTCCCCGACGGCGAGCTCGGAGAGGCCCGCATCAGCGGTGCCGGTGACGGTCACCCAGGTCGGCGCATGGGGCCAGGGCTCCTCACCGTAGTGGACGAACAGGGCGCCCTCTCGGGCTTGCAGGTAGGAGAGCTCGGGAGCGGTTGTCGCGAGGTCCCACTGGCCATCACCGTCGAAGTCGCCCGTGGCCACGGCCGTGCCGTAGGCATGTCCGGCCGTCACACTCCAGCTCCAGTCTGCATCGACGTCGTTGTCGACGCAGTCTGGTTGGCCATCGGCGTCGGCATCGTCGAAGCTCTCGACGAGGTCTCCATCGCAGTCCTCGTCGACCCAGTCGCAGCTCTCCACCACACCTGGACGGATGCTGGGATCGTCGCCCCGGCAGTCCGCGGCGTTCGGCGTGCCGTCGCCGTCGTCGTCGAAGGGAGCGTCCTGGCCGCGTGCGAGCTCGACCAGGCCGACCTCGGGGTCTGCGAGAGCCACGTCGCTCATGCCGTCGGCATGAACATCCCCAGCAGCGGCACGCACACGACCGCGCGCGGCCCACGCGGGCCACTGGGACGGGCCCTCCGCTCCCCCGTGCCAGGCCAGCGCCCAGTCCGTGCCGTCGAGGCCGACCAGGTCGCCGAAGCCATCGTCGTTCAGGTCGCCAGCCGACACCAGGCGGGTGCCCAGGTGCCGCACGGTGTCGCGCTGGAGCAGCGTTCCGGTGGTGGTGACCCAGTCATCGGCCTCGACCAAGCCATCGGGCGTGCCTCGCCACCAGAGGATCCGACCCAGTGGCTCGACGCTCGGCAGGAGCATCGCGTCCGGTGCGCCGGCGGCGAGGTCTGCGAGGCCGTCGCCGTCGACGTCCACGCCTGAGACAGAAGCACCCAGGCGAGCATGTGCCATCGGCCCGTCGAAGACCCGCGCTGCACCGGCAGGAAGACCGGGACCACCCCGATAGACCTCGATGCGCCCGGCGTCGGTGGCCGTCAGGTCCCACTCCGGAACGCCGATGGCGAAGTCGTCGTAGCCATCGCCGTCGGTGTCTCCCAGGCCGGCAAGCGCGGCGCCGAGGCGGCCGTCGACGGACTCGCGCGTCCAGTCTGGTGCAGCAGAGAGCCAGCCAGGCCCTCCGAGGAACAGGTGTACGCGATTCGATGCGGGTGCACCGATCAGCGCGTCATCGTAGCCGTCGGCATTGAGATCGACCGCTCCGAGCACATTGCCGAGCTGAACTCCGAGCGCGACGGCATCGTCGGCGACCTCCCAGACCGGAGCTGGGCGGAGGCCTGCCGGGGACCCGGCGAACAGACGGACGGCGCCGTCGCCCTCGCCCTGTCCGACGAGCAGGTCGTCGTGACCGTCTCCATCGACATCGAGAGCCTGCAGGGCCATCCCGAAGCGTCCGCCGGGATGGGTGAGTCGGGTCGAGGCCTCTGGCTCGAGGCCGGCACCCGTCCCGCGATGGATCCAGACGGCTCCATCATCGGTGTCGGGCGCGGAGAGTGCCAGATCGGCCAGCCCGTCACCGTCGAAGTCCCCGAACGTCAGAGCGCTGCCCGCATCTGCGGCGTGCAGAGGCGCCGTCCACACGACCTCGCGCTGGACGTGTCGTGGCCCCGAATCGAGCCCCGGCGCTGGGGCGCAGCCAAGGAGGGCCAGGGGAGCGAGGAGGGACGGGAGCTTCATGGTTTCAGTCAGCCAGTCGGATGCTTGCACCGTCATCATACGCCACGACCTCTGGTGCCGCGGCGCTGTGCGGGCGGGCGCTACCAGGTGTTGGTGTTGTAGATGTCGGGGATGGGGTAGACCCGGCCCGTGATCACGCCGAGATCACCCTGCAGCTCCCACACGATGCTGTTGGTCTCGGGGTCGACCTCATTGAGAGTGCCTAGGCTCGACCATCCGATCAGGTAGTTGCCACCAGGCATCTTCCGAATGTCCCCCATCGAGGGGGTGTGCTTGCCGGTCGGGTGCTCGAACTCCCACACCTTCTCGACCGTCCTCGCGGCCTCGTCGAATGCGTACTCGGCCACGGCCGAGATCTTGGGCTCGTCGTGGTCGCCGTTGTCGAACAGCGTGAAGCCGCCCTTCCAGATCTGGCTCATGTGTCCGTGAGACCACAGGGAGGATTCTTCGACGCTGCTCCAGACCGGGCTGCCATCGGGCAGGGTGAAGTCGCCATCCTGACCGCTCATCTGCCACTCGAAGATGCCGTAGTCGGCGCCGTTGCGAGAGACCTTCACGAGGGTGTCGGTGTACTTCGAGTAGATGTAGTAGGCGTCGTCTTCAGGCTCGTAGGTGAACGAGTTGGTGTGCGTCCACTCGCGGATGTCGAACTCGCCGTACCGATCGAAGTCCGACGACTGGTGGCCGCAGTTGACGAGCGGGAACATGCCGCTGTCGTCGAACATGTTGAAGAGGGTCTTCGGCTCGGTGTCGTTGTCGTAGCTGGAGCCGATGGGGGCCTCCATGATCCGGTCGGACGCGAGCCGGAGGAGGTTCTCTTCGGGGCCTGGGTCGACGTCGACATCGCGGAAGTCGAGTGCGAGCCAGCCCATGGTGCCGTCGGCGTGCTCGATGAAGCCATGGTGGCCGAGGAAGGTCCGCGTGACCTCCTCCTCGGTGCCGTCCATCGAGATGCGTCGTACGACGCCGATGTCGCGCTCCTTGAGGCGGTCGTACTCGCCCCACATCACTGAGCGCCCGTCGAGGCTCGGCAGCGAGGTGACGACGATCGCGTCTTCGGGCATCGGGTACCACCAGACGTAGTCCCCGTCGGCATCCATCAGGACCGTCCAGGCCGTCTCCTCCTGGATCAGGGTCGTCATGACGAACCCACCCACCGCAGCGAGCTCGCTCTCGCCGGTGGCGGGAACGGTCACGTCGAAGTTCTTGAGCGCGGCGGGGGGGTAGGGAATCGTCACCTCGACGGTGTCGCACTCCTGCCGGCCGCTGGCAGTCTCGATGACGCCGCGGAGCTGAACCGCGGCGCCGGCCTTGAGGCCGAGCACCGCATGCGTGTGGTCTGTGCCGATCTGGGAGGGCGTCATGCGGTCGAAGGCGCCGTCGACGCCATACTCGACATGACTCTCACCCTCGACGCCACTCCAGCTGACCGTGAAGACACTGGGGACGACCTCGGACTGAGTGATGGCGCAGTCGAGGTCACCCTCTACCAGTGTCTTGGTCGGATCGTCACCACCCGTGGAGGTGGTGGCGGAGTCAGGGTCGGCCTTGTCTCCGGCTCCACAGGCGAGGAGCAGGCACGGCAGAGCGATGGCGAGAGCACGCATGGGTGGATTCTCCAAGGTGTTCAGGGCGCGAGCAGCGCGGGTCTCGGTGGACCACATGCGCTCACTCTGCGGGTGGGCCGACATCGAGCACGGTGAGGAACAAGGGAGCGGGACTCGTACAGGTGCTGCACTCGATGCCCAGCAGCCAGGTGCCGTCTTCGGTGAAGCCCTCGAAGGTGTTTCCGTCAAGGTCGATCGGCCAGATAGAGTTGCCCTCTTGGTCGATCTGGTCCGTGCTGCCGTCGTCCACCAGCTTGGCGAACGTCTGGCCGTAGACGGTCATCGTGTACAGCTCCTCAGCGATCTCATCGAGCTGCAGGAAGTCGCGCTCGGCATCCTTCACCGAGCCCTTGATCTTGCCGATGAGCAGCTTGTCGGCGGAGCGGACATCCCACTCGTGACCGGAGGTGTCGACGGTCAGCGCACTCCAGTCGAAGGTCTGCTTCGCCTCGATCGCACAGGCGGGAGCGGAGTCTAGAGCGGTCATGTCGGGGGTGAACCCGAGGATGGAGCTGTCGTCGGTCAGCTCGACCTGCGTGTTCGTCTCGCCGGCGACTGGGCGGATGATCACCGACATCAAGATGTCGTCGCGACCGTACGCGCTCGTGCTCCACATGGTGAAGAGCCAGGTCGAGGAGGGGTTCTCGTCGGTCTCGTTCTCGGGGATGAAGGCGTTGCCGAGGATCTCGAAGTCCGTCAGGTTCACGCAGGTCGCGCCTTCGAACGAGGTGCCCATGAGGTCGCGCTCGAAGTAGACGGCGGTGTCGGACTGCTTGAGGTCGTTGGTGACGACCTTCGCAGCGACCTCGTCGGGAGTCAGGGAGAACTCGCTGAGGGAGACCTTGACGATGTTTGCGGGGTCGAGTGATCGGCCCCGAACGTCGGTCGACACTTGGTCAAAGCACACGGTGACATCGGTCTCGGCGGCGATGTCGACGCTCTGCACGTCGAAGGTGGCCTCGTAGGCGTAGTTGTTGCCATCGTTGACCTTGATGCCGGGCTTGGCATCGCAGGTATCCTTGTCACAGCCGAGCAGGGCGACACCTGCAGTCGTGATGAGCAGCCATCGGTTCATCGAGCGCCTCCAGCCCCCGCACTGCGGAGGTCGGTGCAGGATAGCCGGTCCGTTCGGGTCCGTCAGCCACGAATAGTGGGGGTTTGCGCGCTGGCGAGACCGCATGAGGTGCGGATTGGCGTCGATCGAATAGTCCCGTCTCATGCGCTTCAGAGTGACACGCACGGGGATGCATCTCCCCGATGAGATCGAGACGGCGGATGACCTGGCTTCACGGGTCGGCCGGTCTGCCAAGTGGATCGCCACCCGGACGGGCGTCGCCGAGCGTCGGGTGTCCCGCGTGGGCATGGATGTCATGGCCGCAGAGGCGGCTCGGACCGCCCTAGGTGACGAGCCTCCCGACTTGATCGTGAATGCCTCGCTCACGCCGATACAGCTGATTCCCGACAGCTCCATCTTCGTGCAGAGAGCGCTCGGGTACGAGGGGATTCCAAGCTTCTCGGTGCATGCCACCTGTCTGTCCTTCCTCGTCGCGCTCCACCAAGTCGGTGCGCTTGTCTCCGCGGGGGCCTACCGTCGGGTGCTGATCGTCAGCGCGGAGCAGGGCTCTGTCTGTCGGGATCCCAGCCACCCCGAGAGTGCGGTGCTGATCGGCGACGGAGCAGCCGCTGTGGTGGTGGAGCCCTGCCCATCAGGGGCGACGAGCGAGCTGCTCGCGTGGGACATGAAGACATTTCCGTCGGGTGCGCACCTGGCCGAGCTGCGCGGCTGCGGCACGTCTCGACACCCCAACGACCCGACGACCGTGCCGGCTGACAACCTGTTTCGCATGAACGGTCCCGGCATCTACAAGAAGGCCGTCCTGGCGGTCGGACGAATGGTGAGGCGGGTCTGCGACAAGGCCGGGATCGAGCCTGGCGACATCGACCTGGTGGTGCCGCACCAGGCGAGCGGACCCGCCTTGGCTACACTCCCGCGGTTTGGTCTCCCAGAGGACCGCGTGGTTCGAATCGTTCACCAGACGGGGAACTGCATCGCGGCCTCGCTGCCGATGGCCCTGCACACGGCCGTCGAAGAAGGCCGCCTCGAGCGCGGCATGACGGTCCTGCTGATGGGCACGGGGGCTGGGCTCTCGGTTGGAGCGGCCATCCTCAGATGGTGATCAGCCGTTGTCCGCGATGAGGATGACGCCCGCCACGACCTCCTCGCCGATGAGGTCTACGAGGTACCAGGCTGTGGCGTCGCCGAGGCTCGAGTTCGAGACGACCTCGAGGTCACCCCCGACGCTGGTGAGGCCCTGGAGGGCTCGGATGTCGCGCAGCCCGTCGTTGAGGCGAATGGCGAGGCTTCCGTCGACCGTCTGCAGGGTCGAGAGACCCGGCAGCGCCTCGAGCCGGTCGTTGTCGAGGACCTCGATGTCGCCAGCTACCGAGACCAGGCCATACAGTCCGTCGAGGCTCTGCAGCGCCGGATTCGAGCGAATGCGGAGTGTGCCGGAGGTGCGCAGGCTGCGGGTGCCCTCGAAGGCAGCCAGTCTCGGGTTGTTGCTGACCACGAGCTCGCCGCCGACCGTCTGGACTTGAAGCCGGCTGGTCTCGAGGGCGTCGTTGGCCTGCAGCACCAGATCGCCGCCTACAGTGGTCACCTGCTGCAGGCTGATGAGCTGCACCAAGCCTGTGTTGCGAATCACGAGGAGGTCTCCGCTGACCGTCTCGAGCGCGTCGAAGCCGGCCAGGCTCGACACGTCGTTCGCTTCGATCACCAGGTCGTTGCTCACCTCCTCCAGCGCGTTGAGGAAGTCGATCTGTATGAGCGAGGGATTGTTCGAGATGGTCACAGAGGAGCCGACCGAGGTGACCTTGTGCAGCCCCAAGAGGTCGCGCAGCGAGGCGTTGTCATCGATGGACAGGTCACCCGGAATCGCAGTCAGCTCGTTGAAGCCGTCGAGGACGGCCATCGAGTCGTTGTCGCGAAAGACGATGTCGCCTCCGACCGAGTCGAGGGTGCGGAAGCCTGTCAGCCCGCCGAGTGCAGCGTTGCCCTCGATGGACAGGTCACCCCCCACTGTGCGCAGGGAGTTGGTGTACTCCAGGTCCGTGAGAGCGACGTTGTCGCGCAGCTCGTAGTCGCCGCCGACGGTGGCCAGGCGCGTGGCCGAGAAGGACAGGAGGCCCGGGTTGGCCTCGATCTGAACGCTTCCGTCGACGCTGCTGAGCCGGCTCAGCTCGAGCGCTCCGGCGAGGCCGGCGTCGAGGACGATGAGGTTGCCCGCGAGCTGCTCGAGATCTGTGAGAGCCAAGCCCGGCAGCACAGGGTTCTCCCGGAGATCGAGTCCACCTGCGCTCGCGAGCTTGGGGACAGACAGGTCCACGAGAGCAGGGTTGTCGCGCACGGCGATGAGCCCGCCGACGGAGTGCAAGGTCGACAGGCGAATCTCCTCGGCCGTCGTCGACTCGATTCGAAGGTTCCCGTCGACTGCACACAAGCAGTCGATGTCGACGCTGCCACGGACCGTCAGAGAGCCCTCCAGGTGATTTCCTTGGCTGCACACTGTGGCGACATCGGTGTTTGTGGAGACGGTCGCGCTTCCCGCGATCGCGACACGCTCGTCACACAGGGAGACGCTTGAGCTGGGGCCGGGTGAGCCACAGGAGACCCACTCCCGTAGCAGGGCGCGCTCCTCCGGGGTGACGCCGCCCGCCGGCGGCATCGACGCGTCCGGATCTCCGGCCACGGCGAGGATGACCCCCTGCCATGTGACGACGTCTTCCCAAGTGTCAAAGTCGATTCCCTCGGGAGCGCCGAGACGCCACTCTCCCTCGATAGCCGCGCTGTGGCAGGGCGTACACCAGGTCGATGTCCAGGGCCGGACAAAGCCCTCCCAGGTGGCGACAGAGTCGGGCGGGCACTCGGTCGTGAGGGACGCCGTGTCTTCGGACTTGGAGCGCTTGTTGTCTCCATCGCAGTCCCCAGTCTCGCAGTCTCGGTCGCACCCGGCGAGCGCAAGGAGGAGGAGCAGGGGGCGCATCAGCCGATCCACCCGGTGAAGGGAGTGACCCCTGGGAACCACTCCGCAGGGTCGATGTCCATGCCCGAGAGCAGGCCAGCGACGAAGTTGTCGTACTTCAGCAGCTGGCCGGACTCCGTGACCTCTCCGGAAGCCAGATCGCACTTCTGCGACACGACGAAGTCGTCCGTCCCGCCGAAGCGTCGCTGTGTCGGGAACCCAGCGCCGAAGAGCAGTGCCGAGCAGTGTGGCCAGTGGTCCTTGCCGGCCCGCGAGTTCAGCTTCGGCGTGCGGGTCATCTCGGAGATCAGGATGACGAGCGTGTCGTCCGCCATGCCTCGGTCATCGAGCAGGCTGGCGAGTAGGTTCATTCCGTCGAAGGCCTTCTCGTAGTAGTCGTGCTGGGAGACGTTGTTGTCATGGCTGTCCCAGTGAGCGGTGGTCTCGACCATCACGGAGCTGCAGAGGCCTCGCTCCAGAAGGTCGACACCGAGGGAGAGCTGAACATCGAGACTCGGCCGCTCTCCGGGGCGGAGGCTCTCAAGAACCGACGTGCTCTCGGCGAGGAATCGCTCTGCGCGCGACATCGACTCCAGGCGGTCGGCGATGCGTTGGTCGTTGTACCCGCCGTCGGCGTACCGTGCGCCGAAGGCCTCTGTGCGGCTGCGGAGGAACGCGCGAATGGCGTCCTCGTCGCCAGCTCCAGGAACCCACTGCGGGTAGGTGAGGCCGGATGCAGGGGGGGCCGGGAAGCTCTGCTCGGGTGCGACGACGCTGGCGAGCTGGCTGCGGAAGCCGATCTGCCCCGTACTGGCGGCGAGAGAGCCCGAGAGCGAGAGCCCAGAGAGGTCGACCGAGCCGAGCGGAAGGCTCGCGCCGTTCACTGCGCCGACGATGGTGTTGAGGTCTGGGTTGGTCGACTGCTGGGTACCGGTGAGGATTCGCACGCGCGACGTGTCGTGTGCGAGGGCCCCGGTCCAGATTCCAGACACCACGCTGCATCGCGAGCCGTAGCTCCCAAAGAAGCGACTCACGGCTGGCCGCTTTCGGTCATTCAGCACGACGCTGTAGTCACCGAATGTGCGCTCGTACTCGACATCGTCGGGGTCGTCGGGGTTCTCATCTACCCAGGGGCCGTCGACGTCAGGCGCCGAGAACTTGGGCTCGAGGCAGACCTGGGTGTCCCAGCCTCCATCAGCGAACACGTAGATCAGCCGCTTGGGGCGAGACCCTGTCGTCGTAGCTCGACTGGTGGTCGGCAGCAGGGCAGCAGCCAGGGAGGAGGCCAGGAGGTCGCGTCGAGTGAACATGAGCCGGCCCTAGTAGAACATCATGCGCGGGTCGCGCAGGAGAGCAGAGACGGTGACCTTCCAGGCATGCTCGGGGTCGCCGGAGGTCTGATGGGTCGCTTGCCACAGAGCCCAGGTGGCATCCACCGCAGGGTCGTCGGCCATCACTTGCTCGGCGAGGATGCGGTCGTGGAGGGTAGCGAGCTGCGCGCGGATCACATTCTCGTCTGTGTCGAGTGGACCCACTTGGTTCAGGAGCATCGGGGGCTCGTGTGTGCCCGAGAGGTCCCGCGGGACCACAAAGCCGGCGGCCTCGGAGGCATAGCGTGCCATCACCATCTCTTTCGGCGGAGTGACCGTGTGAGTCGGCGCAGTGATGTAGTAGCCATTGATGCCACCCGACATGGCTCGGAAGCCGAATACATCGCTGGTGGCGAGGTCGACGTCGCCCCAGCATCGCGTACCTTCTCCAGCAACGCGCGGAGACCTGCAGTCTGCTTCGTCCGCGATGGCACGCCAGCGGAAGCCCGTGAGATCTTCGATCGTCCTGGCATATTGTTCGGGACGAATGGTCTGCAGGCCGGCGGGCGGGACCACACCGCTCCCGAGCGTCGGGTCGGCGAGCAGCTCGTCGCTCAGCGAGACCGCCCGGAAGCTGTCGGAGAGCACGATTGCCTTGACGAGGGCCTTGGCAGAGAAGCTGCTTTCTTCGAGCACGTCCTGAAGCTCTGTGGCGAGGCCGAGCGGGATGTCGAGTCGATTCTTCTGGGCCAGGTAGCCGTAGAATGTCCGCGCCATGCACTGGCTGAAGCGAGGGTCTTCGCCGATGAGCTCACCCACGTCGATGAGATCTCGGGCAGGCTGACCGTAGTAGCTGGGCGGCCGCAGGGACCAAGACTCCCACTCCCCCTCGTCGGACACGGTGTAGTGCTCGAGGGGGTAGCAGTATTGTCCAGGTACGTAGGTGTCGATCAGGGACTCGCCGCTGACGTTGTAGTTGCGGCAGTCGTTCGCGTAGCCCTTGACGACGGTGAAGCGCTTCGTCTGCTTTTTGAAGCCCCACCAGTAGCCAGCCAAGGGATCGAGGGCTTGATGGCAGTTCACGCAGGAGGGCGTGGACATGACGGCGTTCGCTACCTCCTCCTCGTCGGCGATGTCGACTCCGGACGCGCCGTCGATGTCGCGCGTGTCGAATGCCTCGCAAAGGAAGGCGCTGGCGATAAAGTTGGCCCGCAGGCGATGGAAGTTCGAGCCGGCACTCTCGAAGCGCCGCCACATCTCGGAGTCGGACAAGATGCCTGCCACCGGGCGCCCGTCGTCCCAGTGGCTGCGAGCCCAGCCCACGTCTCTGTCGTACGGCACGCCATAGATGCCCGAGTGGACCTCGTTCGTCCAGATCCAGTCCGCCGTGACGAGTGCTGTCAGGGGATGATCGTTGACCACCACATCTTCGAAGAGCCGAAGCGGCGACTCGGCGGTCGCCTCGTGCATCTCGGCCAGCTGGTGCCCCTGCAGTGGGCCTACGGCGGGCAGCTGGTCGATCACGTCTGTGCGCAGCAGCAGGAGCTCGGCAGCGAGGTCCTTGATCGTCTCACCGAAGAGCGGGTCCTCGATGTAGGCGTCGACGAGCTCTGGCAGTGTGTCGGGGTCTGCTCGCACCGCGGCTAGGTCTGCGGGGGAAGGGCGCACGCCCCGAAGGGCCATCGACGCGCGGAGGAGGTGCTCGTCGGTACTGGCGTATTGGTACACGACGGGGGGCTCGGCCGACGTGTTGGGGCGCCCATCTCTCTCGGGAGGTGGGCCCTGCGGGGCGCAACCCGCGAGAAAGAAGCTCAGAGCCAGTGTATAGAGTAGGTGGGTGCTCACGGACACGTCCGGCCTTCGGCTGGAAGGAGCGTAGCACGTCGTTTGGCCACCCGCCCAGGTTCGTGGCGGTTGCTGCAGCGTTGTTCTCATGGTTCGAGCAGCACCCCGATCAGGGATGCACACATCTCCGACAGCGTACCGTCACTCAGCTGGAGCGACACTGGCGCGTCCAGCCCCTCGAGGGCCATGACCTCGGACCATGCCGTGTTGGCCGCAGTGGTGTCGTAGGTGCATCGCAGTGCCAAGACATCGCCCGGCTGGAGCCGCAAGAACTGGCCCTCCGGGTCATCGTAGACGTAGAAGAGCTGCCAGTCGAAGTCCCAGCGGGGAACGTCGAGCAGGCACACCTCACGCGGCTCCCCAGGCCCTGGCTGGGCTCGCTGCACCGTGAGGACGGCGTCGACAGCGGCGTAGTGCATGTGGTGCCCGACCAACCAGACATCTACTGGGCCGAGGGACTCCGGCACGCGCCAGAGGAACGACTCGGTGTGCCCGGCGGTGTCGGGTGGGATGACGAACTCGGCGCCCGCTGCGTCGTTCGGCCCGGGCTGTAGGCCGGTGCCGTCCTCGTACCGAACCGCGTCGTTGCCGACCTTGAGGTACTGCACGATTCGCTCGGGGACCTGGTCGGTGAGGGCGATCCGCAGGGTCGTGCGGTCTTCCTGCGGCTCGTCCGTCGGCACATGGTAGTGCACGCTCATCACCAGGTGGGCGCCGGGCGGCAGGGGCAGCCCGCTCCCGCTGGGGGTCGTGTAGGGGCGGGCGCCCGGTACCCAGTTGGCTGCTCGCTCGCCGAAGGCCGTGGCCTCACAAGGCCACCAGCCCTGGTCGTTCGCTCGCGCACCGTCTGCCGGCGTTCCTACGTCGATGCGCACGTGATGGACGACTTGGTCATTCCCGGGGATGACCTCGAGGCCGGTGAGCCAGGCCTCCTCGGTCAGGTCGAGGTCGAAGGCCCAGCAGATGTGGAGGTCGTCGACCTTGCCGTTGTCGGACTCGCGGCGCTCCACGACGATCGGCTGGGGGGGAATCAACTCGCGGTCGTAGTGGGGGAGGGCAAACGATGGGGGAGACGGGAGGGGGCGAGCGTTGGCCGGATCACCCTCCGGCGCCCCAGCCTCTGCCCACGCACGCAGCACGGCCGCTTGGTCCGCCGGGACGTGTGTGTCCCCCACAAAGGGGAACGGAGGCGTGCAGCGGTCGGTGGTCTCTGCTGGAAAGGGGGGCATCTCCCGCGATGACACGGTCTCGGCGATCCACCCAGCGGCGAGCGCAGCGTCGTCCCACGTGGTCCACGGCAGCTCGTCTGCGAGTCCGCCCGGTGCGTGACACCCCGAGCAGTGCTCGGCCAGGATCGGTGCGACGTCCTCGTGCCAGGTCGGGGTGCGCAGAGCCGTGTCGGAGCTCTCCGTGCCCTTCTCGGGTGCAGTCTCGGGGGGCCCACACGCGGCGAGCAGCAGTGGCCAGATGATGCGCATAGGTGTCGAGCGTAGCCGCGTGTCGGTCGATCTGCATCTGTGCCGGTTAGCGTGGGCGCTCGGAGGTCGAGATGGGGCTGCTCGCTTGCCAGCGCGACGCGAAGATTCGCATGTTCGAGGCTGCTGTCCTGGACTGTAGACCGGCGGGTGAGGGCTTCGACGTGGTGCTCTCCGACACGATCCTCTACCCCGAGGGCGGGGGCCAGCCGGCCGATCACGGCACCATCGCTGGGGTTGCGGTCGTCGACGTGCAGAGGGTCGATGGAGAGATTCTTCATCGTGCGGTCGCGCCAGTCGCACTGGGCCCAGCGATGGTCGAGGTCGACTGGTCGAGGCGCTTCGACCACATGCAGCAGCACACGGCGCAGCACCTGATCACGGCGCTCGCGCAGGACCGCTTCGGCTGGGCGACCACGAGTTTTCACCTCCGCTCGGGGCCCTGTGACATCGAGCTCGACACCGAGCGTGTCTCCGAGGAGGCGCTCGTCGAGCTCGAGGAGCTGGTGAACGCGATGATTCGTGCGGGCCGGCCAGTGTCGGCACGCGAGGTCGACGTGTCGGCGCTAGAGTCCCTCGGGGTGCGCACGCGAGGTCTTCCGGCGGGGCTCACGGGGCCTGTTCGTCTCGTCGGCATCGAGGGCGTCGACCTCAACACCTGCGGGGGCACGCATGTGGGCAACACGGCGGAGCTCGAGTCCGTGAAGCTCCTGAAGACCGAGTCCGTCACCAGGGGGACACGCCTGTTCTTCCTCGCGGGGGGGCGTGTGCGCCGGGCCTTGGGTGAGGCGCTCGAGACGCACCAGCAGGTCGGCGCCGTGCTGTCGGCGAGCGCGTCCGGGTTGGTCACCGCGGTGACGCGCCTCGCAGACGAGTCGAAGGCTCGCGCGAAGCTGGTTGGGGCACTGCATCGCGAGCTGGCGACGCACATCGGTGCGCAGCTGGCGGCGTCTGACGAGGCCGTGCTGACGCTTCATCGGCCCGATGGCGACCTGCCCTTCCTGGACAGCGTCACGCGGGCTGCGCGTCGCCAGGGCTCGAACCAGTGGGTCTTGCTGACAGCTGGCTCAGGTGAGGAGGGTGTCTTCCTCGTCGAGGGCCCCCCTGAGCGTGTGGCTGAGCTCCGAGCCGAGATTCTGGAGACGCTCGCCGCTCGGGGGGGCGGGCGCCCGGGGCGGCTTCAGGGCAAGGCCGGTCGTCTCTCGGCCCGAGGGAGGGTCGCTGACCGTCTGCGTGCGGAGGTCGAGTGAGGTTCTTCCTGCTGGGCTTGCTCGTCATGGGGGCCTGTGAGCGTCGTGCGGTCGCGCCTGCTGCGCCCTCGCCGACGGCGCCTGTCGTGCCGGCCACACCTGAGAAGGTGGTCCGAGAGGTGGCGCGTGGAAGCATCCTCGCGGTCGGAGACATCATGATGCACGGCATGGTCCTGCGCTCGGCGGAGCACCACGATGTGCGGGGAGAGGACGGCGAGTCGGCAAACCATGGTGGGTTCGATCCGCTCTTCGCGTCTGTCGCCGGACTCGTGAGCGACGCGGACCTCGCGTTCGGCAACCTCGAGACCCCCGTAGCACCCGAGCGTGGAGTGCCCGCGCCCCGCCTGAGCGAGAACGCGCCGGTGTTCAACGCACCGACCGACCTCCTCGAAGGTCTGACCGCCGCGGGGTTCGACGTCCTCTCCCTCGCCAACAACCACAGCTACGACCAGGAGCGCGTCGGGCTCGAGGAGACGCTTGAGCACCTCTCCGCGTCGTCCCTCACCGCGCTGGGCATCGGCGCGACATGTGACCAGGCCTGGGCGCCGCGCGTCCTGAGCGCGGGGGAGATTCGGGTTGGATGGATCGGATCGACTGACCTCTACAACCACGATCTCAATGCCGGGGACGACGAGACCTGTGTCGCGACCCTGGACGAGGCGCGGGTGCTCCGCGAGGCCCAGGCTGCCCGGCAGGCGGGCGCGGAGATCGTCGTGGTGTCCGTCCACTGGGGGGTCGAGTACGCGCCGGCGCCCGAGGCGCGGGTTGCAGAGCTCTCCCGCCGACTGATCGAGGGGGGCGTCGACGTGATCCTCGGACATCACCCGCACGTCATCCAGCCTGTCGAGCTGTACGAGGCGGCGGACGGGAGGGTCGGGCTGATCGCCTACTCGCTCGGGAACTTCGTCTCCAACCAGGCGGCCTGGTTTCGCCCGGGCCTGCATCGCCTCGGGACTGGCGATCCTCGCGACGGTCTCGCGCTCCGGTTCGATGTCGTTCGGAAGGATTTTGGCGGTGGCGTCGTCGCGAGCACGCTCGCCAACGTCACCGCGATTCCGCTGTGGACCGAGAACAACACCCACTCACGGCAGGGTCGGGAGCCCGTGGTCATTCGCCCGCACCTCACACGGGTGCTGCTGGACGAGGCACGGGATCAGGGGGCGACGGCGTCGGCTGCGGGCGATGCGCAGGCCGTGATCGCTGCGGGTGAGGAGGCGTCCTGGCTGGCCGAGCGCATCGAGGCCGTGTCGACCCGAGTCGGGCCTGGTCTCGTCCCGTGAGGCGCGACAGCTGAGCTTGCGGCTGATGAGGCCGAGGCGAGCTCGCGACGACCAGGGCCCACCTCTCTGGAGGTGAGCAGCGACTGCGGGTAGCTGTACGTCTTCGCGTCGGAGTATGCTCGGCTCGCGGTCGGGCTCCGGACGAGAGCTCGTGTCGTCCGATGAGGAAGGCTGCGGGGGGGTCGAGGGTTGTGGCTCGCCCGTGATCTGCGGTAGTTGACGAGTCATGACGAATGGCGCCCCGGGTTGCCTGCTGTGTGGAGAGAACATGTCTGCGAGTTTCCGTTCATCGAAGTGGTTCCTGGTTGTGGCCGTCCTCCTGCTCGTGCTCGGCGCGCCCGGTGACGCACTCGCGAAGAAGAAGGGTAAGAAGGGCAAGAAGGGCAAGAACGATTTGCCCGATGTCGAGCTCGTGGGGCTCGATTCTCTCGATGACGTGTTCAAGCAGCTCCGAAAGCTCGACAAGAAGGTCTCCTCGGCCGAGAAGGAGGTCAACAAGTCCCAGCGGAACCTGAACACGGCCCTCGGCATTAAGAACGACACGCCGGTCAAGAAGGGGCTGGCGCAGCTTCAGAAGCGCGCTGAGGGCAAGGTGAGCATCGCGACCAACGGCAATGTGCCGAAGCTCGAGGCGACGGATGCTGTGCCGAAGAACGTGGCCGATGCCATCGACGCGGTGAACACCATGGCCACCTCCTTCACGACCGCGCTCTCCGACCTCGGAGACGCGGTCAAGGAGAGCGAGCAGCTCGGCAAGAAGGTCAGCAAGATGCCGGCGAGCGTGAAGGATGAGTTCATGAAGGACAGCGGTGGATTCTTCAACTTGCTGTTCAAGCTTCCCAAGACGGTCAAGGCTGTGAACGGAAACCTCAAGGTGGCGCTCAGCCTGCCTGGTCGCACCACGGCGGTGGTTGGCAAGATGACGAACATCGTCGGCTCCATCACCTCCACGTTCTCGCCGCTGTAGGCGCTTGCGCCGCGAGCCGACCGCGGAGGAGCCCGGTCCGCTCGTCCTCACCTGGGAGGTGAGTGCGGCCGAGGCCCAGGAGAGTGCGCGCTACGTCGCGCGCGTCCGCATGGAGCGAGCCCTCCTCGGGGGGCTCGCTGCTGTGCTCTTGTCTGTGGCGGTCGCCGTGTCGGTGACGGGTCGGCTTGACCCGACCTCGCTCGTGGTGTGGTCGCTGCCAGGACTCTGTGTGCTGGTCGCTGCTGTCGCTTGGCAGGCTCGAGCCCTGCGCCGGGCACCCGAGAGTCGGCCGTCGTCCCTTCGGCTGGTGCTCGGGCCGAGCGGACTCTGCCTCGACGTAGATGGCCAGCGAGACCGCCGCCCCTGGGGGGCTCTCGAGAGGATCACCGTGGGTGCAGGTCACGTGCGCCTGCATCTGGGGCGAGACGTCTGGCATGTCCCTCGACACGTCGTCGGCGATCAGGCGGATCTGGAGTCTCGGATTCGGTCGCTGCGCTACAGGCCGAGCACCTTGGAGGCTCCGTCGCGACCCGTGGAGGCCACCTGGACGGTCAACTCTGTGGTGACGCCAGCGGACTGGATTCGCCACGCCAGGGGGCGGGATGGGCTGTTCGGGGCGCTCGCGGCACGCTTCGCGCTGTGGCGCGATCCAGACCTCTGGCCCTGTGGTCCACGCGTGCTGGTGCTCGCGCCGGGCGGAGGGTGGGTGGATGATGCGGCGGGTGCCCGCGCCTTCGAGTGGGCCACGGTGTCCGTTGTCGAGGCCGGCGGGACGCTCTGCCTGCGCACTCCTGCGGCACCGCCGATTCTCGTGCGGCTCGACGACCTCCCGTCTAGAGCGGTCGTCGAGGATGTCCTCGCCTGGGCAGAGGCGATGGAGCGCGGGTCGACGCTCGGTGAGCCTCACCAGGGCTCGAGCGATCCATGGGCGCCGCCGCGCGTCAGCCGCAGCGCCAGACGGCCTCGCAGTCGTTCCTGAGCTGGTCGAGTTCCTTGCCCGTCACCTTGCAGGACCGGGCGTGCCACTCCAGGCACTCGACGG
>PKDJ01000133.1 GCA_002862545.1 Pseudomonadota bacterium | reverse complement strand
CGCCTGGACGGCATCTCGCTGGAGTCGTGGGAGGCGAGCCAGGCGGCCCGCTCGGAGCTTCAGGGCCGCGTCGAGTCTCTGGACTTGGCGTCGGGAGAGGCTGGCTTCGAGGCGCTGGAGGCGGCGGTCACGGCGCACGTGTCGGAGGCCGAGTCGGTCGGCGCGGCGCTCGCCGAGGCGAGGGCCGAGGCGCAGGAGCGCCTGGATGCGGCCTGCGCGGTGCTGACCGCGCATCAGGCCACGCGAGATGCGCTGCACGGCGAGCTCGAGGCGCTGTCGGCCAGGGTGCACGATCTGGAGGACTCGTCTCTCGTCGAGCCGGTGGCGGCGCTTGTGGGCGATCTCACCGGCTTGGAGCTGTCCGAGGACGGTCCGCTGTCGGTCGTGCAGGCGAGAGCCGCTGCAGCGAGTGAATCGCTGGAGACGCTGCGCGGTCGCGCGGAGGCCCTCGTCGTCGACGTGGATGCCGCGGAGGCTGTCGAGCTCGCTGCCGCTCGGAGCGAAGCCGAGGCTCGCAAGGCGGAGCTCGTCGAGCTGCGGGCTGTGGTCGACGAGGCCCTGGCGGATGGAGACCCGGATCTCGCTGCCCTGGCCGCGGAGGCGGCGGCGCTCGCCGAACAGGCGAACCAGGCCGATTCGGTCCTCGACGCAGCGTCTGTGGCGTCTGTCGCTCGCGGAGCGGTCGGAGCGCTCGCGGCAGCCGTCGCCGGCGTGGCCGGCTTGGGGCTTGCTGCTCGCCTGGCCGAGGTTCGAGAGCGTCGTGAGGCCGACCGCCTCGCCGAGGAGGCGCGGCTCGCCGAGGAGGCGCGGCTCGCTGAAGAAGCTCGTGTCGCCGAGGAGGCTCGTGTCGCCGAGGAGGCTCGTGTCGCCGAGGAGGCCCGTGTCGCCGAGGAGGCGCGGCTCGCTGAAGAAGCTCGTGTCGCCGAGGAGGCCCGTGTCGCCGAGGAGGCGCGGCTTGCTGCAGAGGCCAGCGACGCTCCGGCGTCCGGTGTTGCGTCACCTGCGACCGAAGCCTCCGAGCCTGCCGCGGACGCCGAGGCGACGGGGCAAGGCGCGTCTGCCGACCCTCTGGCGGCCGCGGCTGCAGACACCGAGCCGCCCGCGAGCAAGGGGCGGGCCGCACGTCTCCGTCGGCTTCGTCGCGGTGGCGACGCGGGCTCCGAGTCGTCTGCTGCCGAGGGCCGTGCTGCTCGACTCGCTCGCCTCCGGCGCGGCGCGAGCGATGGTGATGGTGCATCGCGGATCGATCGTCTCCGGCGTCGGAGGACCTCCGGAGAGGGTGAGGCGGAGGTGCCTCGTCGCCGTCGCCGCCGAGCGACGGCCGAGGGAGATGAGCCCCGCTCGCGACCTCGTCTACGCCGTCGGTCGGAGGCGGCTGACGGAGAGAGCCCCAGACCTCGGCTGCGCCGTCGTGCCACCGCCGAGGGTGAGGAGGGCGCGACTCCGCGTCGGCGTCGCCGCCGGACCGTCGAGAGTACCGAGGCGGCCGACGGAGGGCCGAAGCTCGAGGCGGCCGAGGGCAGCGCACCTCGTCGTCGTCGTCGCCTGCCCGCCGAGGGGGGCACCGAGGGAGAGGCGAGGCCACGAAGGCGTCGACGGACTCCAGCCGCTGAGGGTGAGGGGGGCGAGACGCCCCGCCTGCGTCGTCGTCGGCGCACCACAGAGGATGGTGAGCCGGCTCCGCCGAGGCTGCGTCGACGGCGCCGAGAGACTGCAGAGGGAGACGGGGAGCCGACGCGCAGGCTTCGCCGCCGTCGTCCCCAGCCCGCCGAGGGAGGCGAGGAAGGCACCGAGGTGCGTCCACGGCTGCGTCGTCGTCGCACGACCGAAGAGGGGGATGGCGCGGAGCGGCCCCGGCGTCTTCGACGAGGAGCAGCAGAGCCCGCCGCGAAGGATCGTGAAGCCCTTCGGGCGTCTCTTCGTCGGCGTCGCGGGAGCACCGAGTCCGAGTCTGTCGACGAAGAGTGACGGCATCCTCACCGGTGCAGCGGGCAACCGGGTTAAGGCCGACAACTTGCTCGGAGGTGCCAAATGGCTGCCGACAAACGCCGCCGGAGTTCGAAGCCGCCCTGGCTCAAGGTCAAGATGCCGGGCTCGCCTCGCTACCATGCGATCAAGGGGCGTGCGCGTCAGCTTCGCCTGTCGACCGTGTGCGAAGAAGCACGCTGTCCCAACATCGGCGAGTGTTGGGGCGGGGGCACGGCGACCTTCATGGTGATGGGCGACACCTGTACTCGTGGGTGCCGCTTCTGCGCTGTGAAGTCTGCGAAGAACCCAGCTGCTCTCGATCCCTACGAGCCGATGAACCTCGGCATGGCGATCGCCGAGCTCGAGCTCGACTACGTGGTGATCACGTCTGTCGACCGTGACGATGTCGACGATGGTGGAGCCGCGCACTTCGCAGCCTGCATCCGAGCGACTCGTCATGCGGCGCCGAACACACTCATCGAGGTGTTGATCCCGGACTTCCGTGGGGAGGTCGAGAACCTTCGGAAGGTCGTGGAGGCGGGTCCAGAGGTGATCGCCCAGAACGTCGAGACCGTGGAGCGCCTCACTCACCCGGTCCGTGACATTCGGGCGGGGTACCAGCAGACGCTCGACATGCTCGCTGCGGTCAAGAAGATCGACCCGACTCGCCTCACGAAGTCCTCGATCATGGTCGGCATCGGCGAGACGGAAGACGAGGTCGTCCAGACGATGCGCGACCTCCGTGCGGCCGGCGTCGACTTCCTGACCGTTGGTCAGTACCTCCAGCCGACGAAGAAGCACCTCGCTGTCGAGGGCTTCGTCACTCCGGACCAGTTCGCGGAGTACGAGCGGATTGGGCTCGAGCTCGGCTTTGGCTACGTCGCCTCGGGCCCGCTGGTGCGGAGCTCGTACAAGGCGGGCGAGTACTTCATCACTCGGTACATCAAAGAGCGGCAGGCGGGATGAGCGTGCAGTCCACAGTCTCGGCCCTCCGTGCCGTTCTCGTCGATGCGCTCGAGCGCGACTCGTCCGTCGTCGTGGTCCAGCAGAGCACCGATGGGCCGCTCGGAGCCTTCCCGGAGGACCGTGTGGTGTGCGTGCCGGTCGCAGACGGTGCCGCAGCGGCGCTGGCTGTGGGCCTCGCCGCAGGCGGTCGCCGACCCGTCCTCGAGCTTGCCGACACCGGGCGGCTCGCAAGCGTCGTCGAGGCGCTCGCCGACGCGGTGCGCCTGCAGGGTGGCGAGGTCTCCTGTCCTGTGATCGTCCGCGTGCCCTGGGGAGCCGAGGCGACCGGAATCGACACCCCGATCGGGGCGTGGCTGGATGCGCTCGAGGGGGTCGATGTCGTCTGTCCGAGCACGCCCGGGCAGGCAGCAGCTCTGCTTCGGCGTGCGCTCACGACGAGCCGGCCGACGCTCATCCTGGAGCCTCGTCGGCTGTATCGACGCACGGGTCCTGCAGACGACGCGCTCGGGTGTAGGGTGGTCCGTGAGGGCCATCATGTCACCTTGGTCGCTGTCGGTTCGGATGTCGATGTCGCCGTCGAGGCGGCGGACGCACTTCACGAGGTCGGGGTCTCGGCGGAGGTGGTCGACCTGGTGATGCTGCAGCCCCTCGATGCGTCGACGCTCGGAGCATCCGTGCGGCGCACGGGTCGGCTGCTGGTCGTGCACTCGGATGATCCCGTACTTGCTCGTCGGGTGCGAGAGGCGGCTATGGAGGCGGCCTTCTTGTATCTCGAGGCTCCACTCGCATCAGCCTCTGGTGAAGCGTTGGCTCTCGCGGATGCGGCGCGACGCCTCGTGGAGTACTGAGCGGGCGCCTCGCGGGTGCGTCGTCGCCCGCTCGTTCGTTCCATTTGTCCAGCCCCCTCGTGGGTGTCAGGAGCCTCCCCATGGCGTTCGTGTTCGAGTTGCCCGAGGTCGGTGAGGGTGTCGTCGAGGCCGAGGTCGCCCAGTGGCACGTCGGCGTCGGTGATGTCGTTGCCCAAGATCAGCCTCTCTGCGAGATCACCACGGACAAGGCGCAGCTGGAGATCAGCTCGCCGCGTGCGGGACGGGTCGTCCAGCTGCATGGTGAGCCGGGTGACATCATTCAGGTGCACACCCCGCTCGTCACCTTCGACGATGCCGACGGCTCGGCGGTCGAGGCTGCGCCCGCGCCGGCCCCCGCGCCTGCTGCGCCTGCGCCGGCCTCAGCACCCGCACCCGCACCCGCACCCGCTCCAGCACCTGCCGCACCGCCTCGTGCTGCCTCTGCGCCGGCGACACGGGGCACCACCAAGGCCACGCCTGCCGTCCGTCGGCATGCGCGTGAGCTGTCCGTCGACATTCACCAGGTCCCGGGCACCGGGCGTGGGGGGCGGGTCACTCACGACGACCTGCAGGCCTTCCGGGCTCCTGCCGCTGCGCCACTGCCTGTCGCGCCGCCAGCGCTGCCCCAGGTGATGCCGTCGGGCGCCGAGGAGCGCATTGCCATTCGCGGTGTCCGCCGCGCCATCGCCGAGGCGATGGTCCGCTCCAAGCGCACCGCACCGCACTTCACCTACGTCGAAGAGGTCGACTGCACGCGCTTGGTGGAGTTCCGTGGTCGCTTGAAGAAGCGCGCTGCGGCGCGAGGCATCAAGCTCACCTACATCCCGATCTTCATGAAGGCCTGCTCGATCGCGATGCGCGAGTTCCCGAACGTGAACGCCGTCATGGACGAGGAGTCGCAAGAACTCGTGGTCAAGGGCGACCACAACTTCGGGATCTCCGTCGACACGCCCAATGGTCTGTACGTGGCGGTCATCAAGAACGTCGAGCAGAAGTCCATCCTGCACATTGCCGCAGAGATGAACGACCTGGTCGAGCGCACTCGCGCCGGCAAGGCCCAGCTCGACGAGCTTCGTGGGGGCACCTTCACGCTCACGAGCGTGGGCAGCATCGGTGGGGTGCTCGCCACTCCGATCTTGAACCATCCCGAGGTGGGCATCCTCGGGATCAACGCCATCCGCGACCGGGCCGTCGTCGTCGACGGGCAGGTGGTGGTCCGCAAGATGACCTACCTCTCCCCGTCCTTCGATCATCGTGTCATCGATGGTGCTGTCGCTGCGCGCTTCACGGCGGCCCTGAAGGACCTCATCGAGGAGCCTGAGGCCCTGCTCTTGGAGCTCTCGTGACCGACCTCACGGCCAGCCTGGCACGCCTCGAGGAGGCGGACGCTGCACTGCAGGCCGCGGGCCCGGCGCCGTTTCCGGTGCCCCTTGGCAGTCATGCCCCCGTCGTCGCAGGTGCGCTCGCCGCGCTGGAGCGCAGTGACTGGTGGGCGCCCGGTCTTCGGGAGCGTGTCGGTGCCGTCCTGCGCGGAGCGCCCGTCGAGCGGCTCGTAGATGCGTCTGCGGGGGCGAGGCCATATCGCGTCCTTCCCGCTGGTCCATCGCCCGCCTTGAGGGCGCTCGAGGCGGTGGGCCTCGCGGCGGCGGACACCGAGCGCTGTGTGCTCGCTCACGTCGGCGTAGGTGTCCTTGGAGAGGGGCGGTGGCACGAGGCGCTGAACCTTGCTGGGCTGCTGCGGCCATCGGTGATCTTCGTCCTCGCCGAGCATCCTCTCGGGCCCGATGCCCCGCTCTCTGCCCAGACGGCGGCGGATCCGGCCGCTCTCGCCCAGGCACACGGCCTGGGCGTTCACACCGCGGACGGGAGCGACGCCGCTGCCGTTCGCGACGCCGTCGCTGCCGCTCGTGCGGCCGGCGGTCCACACCTCGTCATCGCCCGCCTGTCTCCGGCGCGGGCCTGAACGGAGTCAGCCATGAGTGAGCACTACGGCGCCATCGTCATCGGCGCGGGGCCCGGCGGCTACCCGTGCGCCATTCGCCTCGGTCAGCTCGGCGTGAAGACGCTGGTCGTCGAGAAGGAGTACTGGGGCGGCGTCTGCCTGAACGTAGGCTGCATCCCCTCGAAGGCGCTGATCAACGCCTCCAACAAGTACCAGGACATCCTCCACGCCGGTGACATCGGCTTCCAGGTCTCCGGCGACGTGTCGGTCGACATGGGCAAGCTGATGGCGTGGAAGGGTGATGTCGTCAACAAGCTCACCGGCGGCGTGCGGATGCTGCTGAAGGGCAACAAGGTCGACATGATCGAGGGCACGGCCACCGTGACGAAGGCCAATGAGGTCACCGTCGCGACCGCTGAGGGAGACAAGGTCTTCACGGCCGATGCCATCGTCGTCGCGACGGGCTCGCGCCCGATTCAGATCCCGGGCTTCTCCTACGCTGACCCGCCCGTGCTCGACTCCACGAAGGCGCTTGCTCTGAAGGAGCTTCCCAAGCGCATGGTCGTGATCGGGGGCGGCTACATCGGCCTCGAGATGGCCGGAGTGTTCGCGCGCCTCGGGACCGAGCTCACCGTCGTCGAGATGCAGAACCAGGTCCTGCCCGGCTTCGACAAGGATGTGGTCAAGGTTCTTGCTCGCCGGATCAAGAAGGACGGCGTCAAGACCCTGCTCAAGCACAAGGCCCTGGGCTGGGAGGCCACGGACGACGGCATCGTGGTGAACGTCGAGGGCCCCGACGGAAAGAAGACCGCACTGCCCGCCGACTATGTCCTCGTGACCGTCGGGCGGTTCCCGAACTCCGAGGGCCTCGGGCTCGATGAGCTGGGCGTGGAGAAGGACGGTCGCTTCATCAAGGTCGACAAGCAGCTCCGCACCAGCGTGCCCGGCATCTTTGCCATCGGCGATGTGGTGGGCAACCCGATGCTGGCGCACAAGGCCACCCACGAGGGTGAGGTCTGCGCCGAGGTGATCCATGGCCGCAACGTGCAGTACGACGCGCGAGCGGTGCCAGCGGTGGTGTTCACGGAGCCCGAGATCGCCCATGTGGGTCTGAGCGAGCCCGAGGCAAAGGCCGAGGGGCGCTCGATCAAGGTCGGCAAGGTGCCCTTCGCGGCCATTGGCAAGGCCATCGCGAACAACCACACGGATGGCTTCGTCAAGGTGATCATCGACGCCGAGAGCCACCTCGTGCTCGGCGTGACCATCGTCGGTCACCACGCATCCGACATCATCTCGGAGGCTTGCCTGGCCATCGAGATGCACGCCGAGGCCCTGGACATCGGCCTCACCATCCACCCGCACCCCACGCTGGGTGAGTCGGTGATGGAGGCCACCAAGGCGGCCCTCGGCGAGGCCATCCACGTGATGAACCGGTGAGCGGCCTGTGGGCCGCGCCGCTCACGTGGTGACGGTGCGGTACCCGCGCTTCCAGTAGAGCAGCGGCATCTTGGAGTCGTCCGTCCGGGCCTCGACGACCTCACCGATGATGATGGTGTGGTCGCCGCGCTGGAGCTGGTCGTGGAGCTTGCACACGATGTGAGCGGCCGCTCCCTTGACGGCCGGCTGCCCCGCCTCCGTCCACTCGCCCTCGATGGTTGTGAAGTTGGGCGTCGGCAGTCGACCGGAGCTGGCGAAGTAGTTGGAGGCCGCCTCCTGGTCGCGGGCAAGGATGCTCACCGCGAAGCCCCCTGCCTCGGTCACCATGGTCGGAAACCGATTGCGGTTGTCGATGCACACCAGGATGAGCGGAGGATCGAGCGATAGAGACGTGAAGCTGGAGACGGTGAGCCCGTAGAGGAGTCCGTTGGCGTTCGTTGTGACCACGGACACACCGGAAGCCCAGCTCGAGAGCGCGGCCTTGAAGTCGTCGGGCAGGGCCATCGGCGTCGTCCTTCGTTCGTCCGGTGATAGGATGCGAGCAATAACACCCTGAGGCGGCGCCGCTGACGTCCTCACTGCGTTGACGCACGCGCTCGACAGTGCGGGACCTCCCTTGCTCCCTCATGTCACATCTCCCCCACTCGAGGATGCGGATGGCTGGTACGCCGACACTCCCAGAGCATGACGCCTCCAGACCGGTCGACGAGACGCAGTCCGAGAAGGGGCCTGCCACGGGGCAGGCAGGCAAGAGCGGAGCGCTGCTGCTTGTCGGAGGAGGGGCCCTGCTTGGCGGCGGAGCGGCCGTCGCTGGGGCTGTGGTCGTGCTGGGTCTCGGCCTCGTTGCGGCGGGAGGGGCTGCGGCCTGGCTGCTGTACACGCCGAGTCCGGAGCACGCTGCTGAAGCCATCGTAGACGAGGCATCACAGGCACCGGGTGAGAGCCCAGAGGTGCGCGAGCGGGGTGCGGCGACGTCGTCTGCTGGTGAGGAGGCGACCGGCGCCTCGTCCCCTGGAGTGGACGCGAGCCGCTCCGCGTCGCCGTCGGCGCCTGCGACGCCATCAGCTTCTTCCTCCGCCTCTGTGGGCCAGGCTCGGCCCTCCGCTCGCCGGCCCGCTGCGCCGAGGCCGCAGGTCGTGAAGATCATCACCGACCCGCCGGCGGCGACCGTGCACATCGACGGTGTCGTCGCTGGGCGTACACCGCTGAAGACCGAGCTGGAGGTCGGGCCGCACGACATCCGGATCGTCACGACCAAGGCTGACTCGAGCTTCGACGTGGAGGTCGTCGAGTCCCCCGAGTCGCGCTTCTGCTACACCGTCAAGGGTCGCAAGATCCTGGCGGGCTGCTGACTGGAGGAGGCATGGTGCGCGCTCGAGCGCTGATCGTTGCTCTGTGGTTCGTGCTTCTGTCCTTGAGTCCTGTGGCTCATGCGAAGGGCGGGGACAAGCCGGTACCTGAGATCTCCGAGACCGGGATCTCCGCCTTCGACACTGTCTTCATGAAGGTGGACAAGATCCTGGACACGGTGCGCGGTGCAGAAGGGAGGCTGAACAATGCCCGCGACAAGATCGCTGCGGCGGTCGGTCAGCCGGCGGGCACGTCCATTCGAATGTCCATGTGGGAGCTCAAGCAGAAGGCCGGGGGCAAGGTCCAGGTCAGGATGAACGGCGCCAAGCCTGCCCTGAGCCTCGGCGGCGGGAGTGGCGATGCACAGGCCGGTGTGCGTGCGACCAACGAGGCCGTACGGGAGATCAGCATGGTGGTCGTGGAGCTTGGCAGGCTCCCGAAGCAGGTGACGGAGCTGATTGGGGCGTGTAAGGCCTTCCCCTCGCAGATCGGGCCAGCAGCCAAGGAGGCCGGCTTGGCGCCGACGGCGATTCCGAAGCTTGCCGGCGCCGTAGGGGGGAACATCAAGGCCACGGCCGCGGCGCCAGCTGCCATCGCCTCCCTCGTGAAGACCGCGAATGAGATGCTCATCGGCATTCCGCAGGGGCTCGCTGCCACCGAGCCACCGACAGAGGGCAAGGGTGCCAAGAAGCAGAAGGTCAAGGCAGAGAAGAAGAAGGGAAGCGCCAGCGAGATTCCCGACACGGAGCTTGGACGGCTCATCGCCGATGCCATGCGTGCATTCGACGATGCCGAGGTCGACGAGGCACGGCGTCTGCTCGACCGGGCAGAGTCGAGGGCGGCCCGCGAGGCGACGCTGAGCCCTGACGAGATTCAGTGGCTCTACCAGGCCCGCGGGCTCGTGTTGCTGGTTCAGGGTGAGCGGTCCGCCGCTCTGGAGGCCATCGGGAAGGCGCTAGAAGCGGATCGCTCGGCCAAGCCGCTTCCCGGACTCGGCTCCGAGTACGCGAGGGTTCACAAGAGCCTGCAGAAGTCGGGCGCGTTCTAGGGTTGGCGACCGTCTACTCGGAGAGCGGCAGGTAGAGCAGGACGTGTGCCAGATGTTGGGTGCCACCGGCGCCGGGGAAGGTGTCGATGCACCAGCGCTCCTCGCGGAGGCTGTCGAGGACCACGTCCGAGCGGCCCGAAGACCGGACGAGCTCTGAGGCCTGCTGGGTGGCGCGCGTGATGGCGTCTCGACGGGCATTTTCTTCTGTGAATGTGGCGTTCGAGACGCCGAGGAAGAAGGCTCCACCGATGGCTCGGGGTACCGAGCGTTGCCAGGCTCCGCAGCCGTCAGTCGCGTAGGGGTTTGCCGACAGTTCGAACGCGAAGGGAGCAGGCTCCTCGGTGGTCGTGCCGAACAGCCAGCCGTCTGCCGGCGTCTGCCAGGCCAGCGTGCCTGCGCCGACATGGGAGAGGCTGACGAACCACTCGTCGCAGGCTGCGGGCTCGGCGGCGCAGCACTGAGCGAGCCCCTCCGGATCGGAGATGCCTGCGATGCGTGCCGAGCGCGCTGCGGGCTCCCGCCACACCGTGATCTGGGCTGACCCGGGGGAGTGAATGTCCCAGCGCGCGGCGGCTCCGGGGGTCGCCGTGTAGAGGCCCCGGAGTGGGTCATCGTCGAGGGTGATCTCGGCGGTGTCGAAGAAGGCGCCACAGGCGGTCTGTCGGGTGCTTGTCTCGTCGAGTGGTGACGTGTCCCGAGACGCAAAGCGCCCGAGCACCGTGGAGCTCGGGGACACGAGCAGGTGGCGCCGGGCGACGCCAGCTGCATCGAGTGGAAGGTCGGGAGGTACCGTGGGCAGCTCGATGCGCTTGGCGCATCCGATGGTCAGGAGCGCCGAGGTGGCGAGGAGTTGCCAGTGCACTCAGGTTCCTGAGTCGCCGGAGTCACCGGTGGTGGTCGCCGTTGAGCCCGAGTCGCCCACGGTGCCCGTGTCGCCGCCGGAGTCACCGGTCAGCCCCGAGTCGCCAGAGTCGCCCGTGCCCGAGTCTCCACCGGAGTCTCCAGCGCCACCTGAGTCGCCATACGTGGTGGTGTAGGCCGTGCTGTCGGTCGTTGTCGCTGTGCCGGTGAAGCCGCCGGAGTCCGCAGTCGTGGGAGTGGTGTAGCCGCCGCCCCCACCTCCGCCGCCTCCGCCTCCGCTGCTGTCCTGCGAGTCGATGTAGTACTCGGTGGTCTCGGTCTCGACGTCGGTGTCGGTGTCCGTGTCGATGTCGGTGTCGGCGTCCGTATCGGTGTCTGCCGGGATGAACGACGTCGGGCTGCTATCGCCCGAGTCCTTGCCGCCTCCTCCGCCACTGCACGCAGCGAGGACGCTCAACACCGCAGCCAGAGTGCGGGTGTGCATGCGTCGATTCTCCTCCCGGCGAGCGATGGGTTCGCCGTCCGCGAACCTTAGCCGACCAACCGGGGTGTGTCAGCACTTGCGCGTGTGGCTGGGCGGCTCGGGCCTCCATGGCTAAGGCGTCACGGGAGCAGGCATGACACCGTTCATCGTCGTCGAGGGCCTAGATGGAGCCGGCACCACCACGCAGGTGGACCGGCTCGTGGCGAAGCTTCGTGCGCACGGCCGCGAGGTCATGGCGACGAGGGAGCCGACGGGGCGGTCGGTGGGCCGGCTCGTCCGTAGAGTTCTCTCTGGAGATCCGGACTTCCCGTCTGCCCGGGTACTCCCGTGGTTGTTCGCTGCGGACCGGGCCGATCACCTCGATGCGATGATTGAGCCGGCACTCGCAGCAGGGGTGATCGTGGTGTCAGACCGCTACTACCACTCCTCGCTCGCCTACCAGTCACTCGTGCAGCCGCTTGCGCAGGTCCATGCCCTCAACGCGACCTTCCGGGCTCCAGACCTGACCGTCTTCGTGCGGGTCCCGCCCGAGGTTGCTCTCGCTCGCATCGAGGCCCGTGGTGGCGACCGAGAGATCTTCGAGCAGCTCGATCAGCTGAAGCGCATCGACGAGGCCTATGGCCGGGTGATCACGCTGCTGCGAGGGCTCGGCCAACACATCGTCGAGATCGACGGCACGCCTGATCCCGACAGCGTCGCACGGCAGATTCTCGAGGCCGTGGAGGCACTCTGATGGCCCAGCTCGTGCGCCTGCGGGGCTACTCGGACTACGCCACCGTCCACGCCCTTCAGCGAGCGCTCGTCGAGGCGCGCTCGCGTGGAACCACTCCCGACACGGTGCTCTTGTTGGAGCACAGCCCCGTGATCACGGTCGGTCGCACGCGGGGCGCTGAGCAGAACGTGCTCGACGCAGGGGGCACGCCTGTCGTACGGGTCGAGCGAGGCGGAGATGTCACCTGGCACGGGCCAGGTCAGCTGGTGGCGTACCCGATCATCAAGCTGGAGGGTCGACGGGCCGACCTCCACCTGCACCTCCGCAGTCTCGAGGATGCGGTGATCGATCTGCTGGTCGACCTGGGACTGGAGCCTGGTCGCGATGCGCGCAACACAGGGGTCTGGCTTCCTGATGGAGAGGGCCCTCCCCGCAAGGTCTGCTCGGTGGGAATCGCGTGTCGTCGCTGGGTCAGCTGGCATGGTCTCGCGCTCAACGTCGAGCCCGATCTGCGAGACGGCTTTGGTCGCATCAACCCCTGTGGCTTCGACACGTCGGTCATGACCACACTTGCCGAGCACCTCGAGCCCGTCCCCGCCGTGGACGAGCTCGTCGAGGCTCTCGGTCGCCACCTCGCAGACCGGCTGGACGTCGAGGTGGACGGCATGATGACGACGACTGCGGAGGCCCTGCTCGCGTCGCTCTAGGATGTGCGGGTCGGGTCGTGCCGGCCTCGGCGTGTGCTGAGACCGGCTACGCTTCGGCCAGCATGGAGGGCCGATGCTTGTGGCGCTCGTCCTGGCTGCAGCGGCAGCCGCGGCAGACGGCAGTACCTGGGCGCTGTTGGTCAACGGTGGAGCGAATCCGAAGAGCAACTACGCGAGCCACGTCGTCCATCTCGAGGAGATGTTCGACGTTCTCGTCGAGCGCGGTCTCGATCCGGATCACGTGGTCGTGCTGTCGTCAGACGGTCCGGTGACGCACGTGGATCAGGCTACCCGGGATGCGTCCCTCGATCCTCCTGACGCCGGACTCTGGGAGGGGACGCGCGCCTCTCGTCTGCTCCCGCAGATCTCGCTCGTCGACACCGTCTGGGATCGCACGCCGACGATTCGACAAGCCCGGAAGCGGTCGCTCGCCGAGGCCTTTGCTGAGGTCGCTCTCGAGGTGGACGAGGGTGACACCGTCTTCGTCTACACCACGGACCACGGCTCGAAGGACGGCAAGATCCGCTTGTGGCGCGAAGACGCGACGGTGGAGGAGTTCCGGGCCTGGATTGCCGGCTTCAAGCCTGGCGTGCGGGTCGTCGTCGCCATGAGCCAGTGCTACAGCGGCGCCTTCGTGGACGCTGTCTTGCCGGGGGCCGAGGCCCAGTTTCCCGATGCGTGTGGTGTGTTCTCGGTCCCAGCGGATCGACGCGCGTACGGGTGCTATCCCGAGGGCAAGGACCGCTTCATCGGTCACGGTTTTCGCTTCATCGACGCCCTGGGACGCAGAGCGACCGTCGACGAGGCCCACTCGGAGTTGCTCGTCACGGATCGAACGCCGGACGTTCCGCTGCGGAGCTCGGATGCGTTCCTCGCGAGTCGACTGGAGGCCGAGGCGGCCCGGATGACGCGACCGCTCTCCGTGGTGGTGGACGAGCTGCTGGAGGAAGCAGAGCCCCGTCGCTTCGAGGCGGAGCTGCGGGTGATCGACGACATTGCAGGCGCGCTCGGCACCTTTGCTCCCCGCACGCTCGGGCAGCTCGACACCGCTGCGGACGCGCTCCATGCCAGCGCAAAGATGGCACAGACGTACGCCAGTCGGTGGAATGGTGCGCGCACCTTCGCGGCGAAGGAGCAGCTGCGGCGCTTCGAGAAGGCCAACCCCGATTGGTCGCCTCGGCTGGACAAGGAGCCTGCCGCCGCGCTGTCGGACGATGAGCGGCTCGAGGCCATGCACGCTCTCCTGCCGCCGCTTCGAGATTCCGTCGAGCAGGAGGGGGCTACGGAGCGACTGGCGGAGCTGCACGGGCTGGAGGCTCGAGCGGACGAGCTGAAGTGGAGGATGTTGACCCGCGAGGCCGCTGTCGAGCGGATGCGCTGGCTGCTGCTGCGGATCGCAGGGACGGTGTTGGTGGAGAGGGGACCAGATGCCGACACCCTGGGGCGTCTGGTTGCCTGTGAGGCGACTGCCCTAGGACGGGCGCCGGAGACCTCCGCCCCGGTCGACGAGCCCTGGCCCACGCTCGACGCCGACCTGGCAGCGCTCGAGACCGTCGCGCCCTCGTGGCTCGGTGTGAAGTACTCCCCTCTGAAGGAGGAGGAGCGTGTGAATGGCCTGCAGCGTGGAGCGGCCAGGGTCACGGGTGTCATGGAGGGTAGTCCGGCCGAGAAGGCCGGAATCGCGGTCGACGACATCCTGATCGGTCCGCCTGGTGAGCCCTTCTCCGAGCCACAGGAGCTCCGAGTCTGGACCCAGGCGCAGGAGCGCGGAGTGGTCATCCCCATCTCGGGACGTCGGGAGGGTCGGGCGCGACGCTTCGAGCTGACCCTCGACCGCTTCCCCACCAAGATGCCTGATCTGGTTCGACCCGAGCAAGGCGACCCTGCGCCGCTCGTCCAGGAGCGCTTCCATCGCCTCGATGGGGGAGTCATGCCGGACCTGCGGGGGAAGCGTCACTTGCTGTTCTGGTGGGCGACCTGGTGTGGTCCCTGCAAGCTCGCAGTTTCCGAGCTTCTCAAGTGGTCTGCGGAGACTGGGGTGCCGGTGGTGGCCATCACAGACGAGGACCACGAGGTCTGGGCGAAGTTCGAGCGAAAGTGGACTGCACCCTTCCCCGAGCTAGCCGTCACCGACAGTGCACGGCGATCTTGGGCCGCCTACGGGGTCAGTGCGACGCCGACATTCGTGCTCGTGGACGAGCAGGGTCAGGTCGAGTGGCGGCAGCGGGGGTACAACCGTACCAATGGGCTGTCGGTTCCGGGTTGGTCCGGATCACCTTGACGCGCTGGACCCCTCCGCATTAAAGGGCGGAGGCCTCCGATGGAGGCGTGGCCGAGTGGTTTAAGGCGGCGGTCTTGAAAACCGCAGGTCGAAAGATCCGGGGGTTCGAATCCCTCCGCCTCCGTTTTATTTCGCATGTTGGAGCTGTGACCGAGTGGCTGAAGGTGCTTGATTGCTAATCAAGTGTGGGGTTTGAAGCTCCACCGAGGGTTCAAATCCCTCCAGCTCCGCCACCGACACTTCCGCAACACTTCAGAACGCACCCATAGCTCAATTGGATAGAGCGTCGGACTACGGATCCGAAGGTTAGGGGTTCGACTCCTCTTGGGTGCGCCACCTCGAAGGCCCGTTCAGAGCACTGCTCTGAACGGGTCTTCCTCTTCTTGGAGCAGCGGACAGACCCCGAGTCCGACAGGAGCACCAATCCTTGACAGCGCCGTCTCTGCTGCCGTGGGGTACGTCGACGAGGATTGGAGCAGGATGATTCATGGCGACGATGCGTGCGCTGACTTTCGACAGGACTCGAGAGGCGTGGTCGACCAGCACCGGCATGGTGCTCGAGCGGGTGCCGGTGCCCGTCCTGAGCGATCCGGCAGGTGCAGACCGATCCAACGTCATCATCAAGGTTCGGTATGCTGGCTTCTGCGGCTCTGACCGAGGCATCTGGTGGCGAAAGGCCTTTGGAGACATGGTCGACCGGTCACTTGATCGGGAGGGGCTCGACCGAAGGATCTTCGGCCATGAGCTCCTCGGCGAGATCGTCGATGTAGGCTCCCGAGTGAGCGCGAAGTACGGCTACAGCATCGGTGACGACGTGAGCACGGAGTCTCACATTGTCTGTGGCGTCTGCTACCAGTGTCGCCAGGGTGAGTCTCATGTGTGTGCCAACGAGCAGATCATCGGCATCTCCACGGATGGGTGCTTCGCGGACTACGTGAAGCTCCCGGCGAAGGCGCTGTGGCCTACGGATCTCGACCGCATTCGGCCCGAGGTTGCCGCAGTGCAGGAGCCGTTCGGCAACGCCGTGCACGCCTGCCAGGTGACCGATCTACGTGGGAAGTCCGTGGCCGTGCTCGGCACGGGCACCATCGGCTTGTTCGCGCTGCTCATCGCGAAGGGCATGGGTGCAGAGCGAGTGATCGGCATCGATCCCAATCCGTCGCGTCAGGCGCAGGCGCGGGCCCTTGGGGCGGATGTCGTGCTGACGCCTCGTCGGCCCCCCAGTGACACGCCTTGGGCGTCCGACCCCGACCTCCGCAGTGAGGTCATGGAGCTCACCGACGGCGTGGGCGTCGATGTGGCGCTCGAGATGGCGGGCTTCAATGACTCGGTGAACAACGCGGTGCGCATGACGCGTCGGGGAGGGCACGTCGTTCTGTTCGGCGTGCGGAATGGGCATGCCACGCTCGAGGACGCCCATCGCGTCGTGATGGACGGCCTGCGGCTTCACGGCGTGGTCGGCCGCCGGATCTTCGCGACGTGGAAGATGACGAAGGCGCTCCTCGAGCAGACGGACAACGGCATCCAAGATGCCGTGTGGGACACCATCCTCAACAGAGGTCAGGGGACGGTCGTCGACATGGAGAGCTGGGAACGAGAGTCCTTCGAGGACGTGATCTCGACTTGGCCCAAGGCGATTCTGAAGTTCTAGCCCAACGATGCGGTGGGAAGCGTCAGAACATCGCAGGCTGCCTTGCGGACGATGGCTGAGCTCACAGGACCGAAGAGGAAGCGGGTGAGCCCGGCGCGGTCCCGGTTGCCGACGACGATGATGTCGTAGTCCTCCGAGAGCTCTGCGACGGCATCCTCGGGTTCACCTTGAACGATCTTGGCCTCGCCGCGAACGTCCTCGGGCACGGCCTCGTCGAGAATCGCCTGGAGCTGGGCCCGCTCGGGCTCCCGGGCAGCGCTCCACTCGCGGAGAGCGCGCGCGCGCAGGCGGGCGTCATGGTAGACCGGAAGCGCGTCGGCGATGGCGTAGACGGCGTCGAGGCGGCCGCCGAGGTGGCGCGCCCAGTCGGCTGCCATGCTGGCCACGTTTTGCCGGAACTTGCCATTGATGTCGATGCCGACGAGCAGCCGAGGGGGCCCACCCTCGTGCACAGGCTTACGTGGCACGATCACGGGGCACTTTGTGCTCCGCAGCACCTTGACCACGACACTGCCACGCAAGACACGCTCGATGGCGCTAGGTTCGCGTGGGCCGAGCAGCATCACGTCGTACTGCTCCGACCAGCCGATGAGCACATCGGCGGCGCCACCCTCCTGCATTCGCACGTCACCGCGCTGCTCGGCGTCGAACAGCTCGAGGATGGAGACGAGCTTGCGTCGGTTCGCGTCGCTTGCCTCCCCGACGTAGGCCAAGTCGACGGTGCCACCGATCGCGCGAGCGATCGGCCGAGCGCGGTCTACGACCCACTCGTGGTAGGGCGCGTGAATATCGACGGCGACGAGAAGGCGCATCCAGATCCGGTCGGCTTCGGGTGAGTACCCAGCCTATCACGCGTCGATGGGCCTGACCCGCGCTGGACGCCTCATTGACGGGCTCGATCGGGCAGCGCGATCTCCAGCTGATGGGTCACGACCGAGCGTGGATAGTCGCCGAGGTGATGGTAGTCTGCATTCTTCTTCGAGATCCGGTGCGAGGACGCTGTGATCGAAGCATGGACGGCCCCCTCGGGAACCACCAGGCTCTCCACGCGGCCTTCCTCCGGTTCGAGGCGATTGTCGGCGATCTTTTTCGGTGGACTGGTCCACTCCCAGGTCTGACCGATTCGGTGGGACCATGTGCCCACGGTCTGGCCGCCCGCGTCGATGAAGCTCACGTCGACCTGGATCCAACGCTCTGGGTCGCCGCTCGGCAACATGTGACCCGCGTTCGCGTTGGTGAGCGTCACCTGCAGCCGGTCGTCGAGGGGTGAGGCCTGGACATCCAGGCCTGGTGGATTGGCCTCAGGCGGAGGGTGGACGCCGGCGAACTTGGGGATCCCGGCGCCCCTCCACCAGTGTTGTCGGACGACGCGAGCGGGGGCTCCCGTGGCGGCGGGGCGCTCGACCTCCGGCATGTGGCAGGTCTGGCAGGTCTTGCCGCGCTCGTCCCAGGGGCCTGCGCGCCACTCATCTCCAGTCTGGAAGGTACAGACGAAGCTCTTGCCGGGGTAGACCGCCTCAGCCTGATGACAGCGCTCACACTGCTCGGAGGTTCGGAAGGTCGCATCCGCTACGACGGGATGAGGGGCGTCGCCACCGAGGCCCGGACCATGAATGGCGCCATCCCGAACGTGGCAGCCGGCGCAGGTGATGCCCTCCTCCCGCAGCTTGGGGTCGAAGGCCGGGTTCGGTGCCAGCACGGGTAGCTCGACGTCTCCATCGGTGAGGCCGCGCGGCCACAGGTCGTGCTGCACCAGCAGAGGTGTGTGGCAGTTGAGGCAGAGCCATCGGTTTCCAGACTTGCCGATCTCTGCCTGGAACTGGGGGTCCGTCCAGGCGGCGGCGTGAGTGGAGACAGACCACTCGGCGTACAGCGCCGGATGGCAGGTACCGCAGGTCTCTGCCGACAGGTCGGGCAGTCCCGGTACGGGCTTCAGACCCTCATCCAGGGGCTGCTCATAGCGCGGCCGGCTCTGAAAAAACTGGGTCGTGGCTGCGCGGTCTGCAGCGAGGCCCTCGCTCGCCACGAGGGTGGGGCCTGGCGGTGACAGCTCCCCTTCAGCCTCTCGGAGGCCGCAGGCTACTGCGAGCAGGAGCAGGAAGGTCACTCGAACAGAGAGAGGGAGAGGGTGTGTACGCCGTCGAGGAGTCGGCCGTCCTCGTCGGTCATCGGAGTAGCCGAGAGGAGATCAGGTGCGAGTGCCGGGAACAGGCCGGTGGTCGTGCCCGTGCCGAGTCCGGTGAACAGCTCGGCGAGGTCGAACTCGAGGGCTCCGCCAAGCAGGCCGAGGATGGACTCGAGGACATTGCCCAGACCATCGACGACGCCGTCCTCGTCCCATGGCAGCTCGGACCCGTAGTAGTGGACCGTGCCGTCCGCCACCACCAGGTCAATGCCGATGCGCGTGCCCTCTTCGACGACCAAGAGGGCCTCGGTCGCGATGGTCGCCTGCAGCCAGGGCTGGCAGAGAGTGATCCCCGAGCTGTACCCGATGTCGACGTAGAGCTCGGGTAGGTAGAGCGCGGCGAGTGGCTCGAGGCCCCCCGGCATGCGGGCTACGCGTGCCTCACCGGGGTCGATGCCGATGCACCATCCCTCTGCGTCGGGCAGCACAGCACCACCGGGGAGCCCCTGCAGCGGCAGGGCAAGGATGTTGCCCAGGAGGCCGTCCAGCTGCAGGGAGCCCAGATCGAGCAGATCGAGCAGGTCCGAGGCGAGGATGAGCTGAAAGAGGCCCTCGTGGAGTCCGAGGCGGAGGTCTGTCGTGGGAGACCAGGGGTCGGGCGCAGGGATGACGATGTCGCCTGCATCGCCCGGTGGGCCATCGATGCCTACGCCCAGGACGATGTTCACGCCCTCGTCGGTGACCTCCACGGCGGCCAGCGAGGTCTGTACCGCTGTGCCGAGGAGGTCGAGCTCGAGGTCTAGGGGGAGTGGAATCGGGATCGCCGTCGTGCCCACCAACAGATCGATCACGCCCTCGAGGAGGCTCACCAGTCCATCGAGCCCGCCGTCGATCAGGTCCTCCAGCAGCGGCACCTCGATGTCGAATGCATCGATGCGGAGGTCTCCGAGGAAGAGGCTCGGCTCCCCGAATGACAGCGACAAGAGGCCCGCATCGTCGACCGAGGCGTCTGCGACGATTCCGAGCTCGACACGGCTCCAGCCGAGGGAGACGGGTGCCCCGAGGACGTCGAAGGTGATCTCGAGTCCCTGAACGGTGATGTCGAACGCGAGGCCCTCGTCGGTGGGCGTCACGGTGCCTGTGGTCGGGTAGTGGCTCACCGTCGTGCCAGGAAGGCTGTCCTGGAGCAGCGCGGCCCAGCCTAGACCGTCGACGAGCTCTCCCACGTCGCCTATGGCACGGGCGAGACCGCCCGGTGTGAGGACGGCAGAGACGGCACCTGGCCAGCTGTCGAGCGGGTCGCTGCCAGCCAGCACGGTGCGGGTCTCGCGCACTCCGCCGCGGCCGTCGGCAGCCTCGATGTCGATGATGCGGTAGGGCCCGCGCAGAGGCAGCTCGACGGCGAAGTCGCCGCTCTGTCCCACACGGACCTCGCGGCCCTCCACCCACACCCGCGCATCGGGTGGAGTGACGGAGCCCATCACACGCGTCGTGTCACCGCCGACAAAGCGGCTTCCTTCGTCCGGCGCCGTGACGAACAGGGCGAGTGCGGGGCGCTCTGCCGTGCGCTCGTCGCCCAGACGAAGCGCATCTGAACCCTGGCAGGCCAGCAGCATCAGCAGCAGTGTGGACACGCAGCACCTCGTCGGAGGCGTGAGTTATCCGCCGGGTATGAACCGAGCGAGCCCCGGCACCACGGCTGGCACGACCTCGGGCCCCCAGAGCAGGTAGGCGACAGCGGCCGCAGCCAGCGCAACTCCAAACGGCGGATAGACGCGGCGGCAAAGGATCACGGTGGCGATGAGGGTGCCCACGGAGCCCAGCAGGCTCCCGAGGAGCAGCACGATCATCACGCCGGCGGGCCCGACAAAGGCACCGATGAGTGCGATGAGCTTCACGTCGCCCAAGCCTAGAGCGTACTCCCCGGTGATCACCCGAGCTGCGACGTAGACGGCACCGAGGAAGCCGCCACCGGCGGCGGCGCCGAGAACAGCCCCCTGCCAGCCGGGGCTAGGAAAGCCGACGAACCCGAGCCCCAGCTCGAGGAGGGCGACGAGGCCCAGCGCGACAGGGATGGCGTAGAGGCTGACCTCGTCGGGGATGATCCGATGGCGAACGTCGGTGTAGGTCGCGATGACCACACAGCCGATCAGCATCATGTAGACAGCCCAGGCGCCGATGCTCTGGGCGTCGAGGGCGTCCGGGCTCGGGGCCAGTCGAGTGAACAACAGCCAGCCGAGCAGCCCGCCGAGGGTCTCGACGAGAGGGTAGAGCGGTGCGATGGGGCTGTCGCAGTGCCTGCAGCGTCCGCGGAGCCAGAGCCAGGACACGACGGGAATGTTGTCGTGCCAGGCGAGCTGAGTGCCGCAGGTGAGGCAGCGGCTCCGGGGCGTGATGACGGACTGGTGGTCCGGCCAGCGGGCGATGGCGACGTTCCAGAAGCTCCCGAGCACCAGTCCGATGAGGACCGCGTAGAGCTGAAACAGGGGGTGGAGTGTGCTCATGCGCACACCTCTCGGAGAGCGTCGCAGACGCGCTGGATGTCAGCGGGTTTGAGGGCGGCGTGGATCGGCAGCGCAAGCACCTCCGCTGCCAGCATGTCGGCCACGGGCGTGTCGTGCCGGACGGCCTCTTCGAGGGCGGGCTGAGAGCCAAGAGCACGCGGGTAGTAGACGCCTGACTCGATTCCGCGCTCCCTGAGGGCAGCCTGGACCCGGTCGCGCTGCTGCACGCGGACGACGTACTGGTGTACAGGTGAGCCCGCGCTTCGGGGC
>PKDJ01000293.1 GCA_002862545.1 Pseudomonadota bacterium | reverse complement strand
CAAAAAACAATCGGCGAAAATCAATATTGTTCCGCCACAGTTCGGCATAGCCAACCCTCTGGGAGGTTTGGCCCCACATCTTACGGGACCAACGACGCGGTGCCGATGACGCCCATCTGCGCCACGCCCTCGAGCGAGGAGCCATCCGGCAAGTCGGTCAGCACGTGCTCTGTGCGCAGTGCGTAGACCGCGAGCAGGCTGTTGGTGGTGTAGGAGGACCACAGCCAGCCGGGGATGTACATCGACTCGCTGTCGTAGCCGTGGCAGACGATCGAGTCGTAGGTCGGCAGTCCGAGCGGGGTGAAGACCTCGAACATGACCACGAAGGTGCCGGTGCCCCGTGGCGACCAGGTCATCGTCGTGCCGCCCTTGGAGAAGGGTGCACTGAATGCGCTCAGGGGGTCGATCAGGAGCAGCTGCCAAGGGGTGAGGGTGTCGAAGCCCGTGGGCGTGAGCACGGCGTCGCTCACGTCGAAGGGCCCGCGTGCTCCGCCGTCAGGCACCGAGACATCGTAGAAGGCGGTGCGAAGGAAGTCGCCTGTGTCGAGCCCGCCGGCGGTGTAGGTCGGGCCGTACTCACCGATGTCTTTGTACAGACCGAGGAGGGAGGGGCCGGACTGAAGGTTCACCCAGTCGCCCACATCGTCGTAGCGGTCGACGAGCTGGGGCCGGGCGGGGTTGATTTCGCAGGTGCCCTCCGGGGGCAGCCAACCCAGCCAGCTGCCGTCGATCGGCTCGTGAAAGGCCGCTTGGGCGCTCACGTCGAGGTCGCTGCCGAATCCCCAGCACTCGGGGCAGGCGATCTGTAGGTGGGTCATCTGCACGAGGCCGCCGATCATGCCGTCGAAGGCTCCGGTGGTTCCTGTGCCTGTTCCCGTTCCGGTTCCTGTTCCGGTTCCGGTGCCCGTTCCGGTTCCGGTTCCGGTTCCTGTCCCGGTTCCGGTTCCTGTTCCGGTTCCGGTTCCGGTTCCCGTGCCTGTGCCCCCAGTCGTCGTGGTGCTCGTCGTCTTCGTGTCGGTCGTCCCTGCCGTGCCCGTCTCGCCGTCGCCCAGGTAGGTGAAGGCGTCGCGCAGCAAGCCCGAGCCATGATCGGCCGTGACGATCAGGTCGACTGGACCTGGCATCTGCGCCGGTGGCGTGGTGACGAGCAGCGTGCGTTCATCGACCTTGGACGACGCTGCGGGCAGCGTGTCGAAGAAGACCTGCACGTCACCGATGAAGCCATCGCCCTCCACGAGAACGAGGTCCCCCCCGGACATTGCGCCGTCAGCAGGGTCGATCGCGTCGATGCGAATGGACACGCCGAGGTCTGCGTCGCCTGCCCCGCCATCGAGGGCGCTGTCGCCACAAGCGGCAGCCACAAGAAGCAACGTCAGTGGGCGCATTCGTCCTCCTCGATCCGCGGGATACCTCGCGCAGCGCGCGCTGCCCCGCTGCGAGCGGCTGGAGGTAACTCGTGGCGTCTTTACACCGCGAAGAAGAACCGGTACAGTGCGCCAGTAGGGACATGCATTGCCCGGTACGGAATCGTTTGCTTCGGATTCGTGGAGGTTCACGTGGCACGCCAGCTGACGCCACTCGCCCTGGTGGCTTCCCTGTTCGCAGGGTGCCAGGTCGACCAGCAGAACAACATTCTTCCGGAGGAGGCGTTCGTTCCCTCCGTGGAGACTAAGGAAACCATCGCGGATGTGGCCCCGCCGCCTCCATACGAGCTGACGCTCGAGCTCGACAACCTCGCGGTGGACGACTTCGTGAAGATGTCCGTGACCGGCGCTGCGCCGGGCGAGAACGTCATCTTCCTGCGTGGCACGGGCGAGGGGGTGACGTGTCCGCCGGGCTTCGACCCGCTGTGTGTCGACCTCAGTGGTGCCGACTTGGCCTTCCGAGGCTCCTCGCAGATCGCCGACGCTGATGGCGAGGCGACGATGTACTTCGGCCTGCCGGCCAACCCTGACCTGGTCGGTCAGCGCGTCTACATGCAGGCCATCGTGTACACGCCCGAGGTGAAGTACTCGAACGTGGTCGTCTCTGAGGTCAGCGCCGGTCTGCCCTGCACCGACGACCTCTTCGAGCCCAACGACTCCTTCGAGGCGTCACGGACCATCCCGTCCGGCTCCTGGGAGAACCTCTCGATCTGTGGGGATCTCGAGGACTGGTACCTCCTCGATGCGAACGAGGGTGACATCCTCAACTTCGGCATCTCCTTCCTCGATGACGAGGGTGACATCGACCTGCAGGTCTACGACGACAGCGGCTACCTCGTGGCAGGCAGCTACTCGGTCGGCGACAGCGAGGAAGTCGAGGTGATCGCCTCCGCTGACGCCCCCGTCTACGTCCGCGTGTACATGTACCGCGACGAGGGCATCGAGCAGCAGGGCAACGTCTACGACATGACGATCAATCGCACGCCGAGCGAGCTGTCCTTCTGCGAGCCCGATCGCTTCGAGGACAACGACACGCCCGCCGATGCCTTCGACCTCTCCGGATTCGGCCTCATCTCGGGCGGCGGTGTCACCGACGTGTTCGACGAGCTGACCTCCTGCGAGGCTGACGGCCCGTCGGACTATGACACCTACTCGGTGGACCTCGCTGCTGGTGAGACCATCGCCGTGTACCTCGAGTTCCTCGATGCCGAGGGCGACATCGATGTGACTCTCCTGAACCTCGCGGGAGCGACGCTCGACTCCAGCTCGGGCGTCGATGACGACGAGTACGTGAGCTTCACTGCCGCTGAAGACCAGACGGTGATCATCCGCGTGCAGCTCTACAGCGACGACGGCATCGAGCTGATCGGTGGCAACGACTACACGATGAGCGTCACGGTCGGCACGGGTTCCATGTTCGATGCGCGCCTCCTCGGCATTGACTTCGGGCCGCACGAGGGCCAGACGATCACGGCGGCACTTGTCGACCTGGCCACGGGTGAGCCCATCGCGGGCGACTCCCAGGTCGTCGTCGGTGGCGCCGTTGACTTCCCCTTCCCGGATGTCATGGACCCCGAGGGCTCCTACGAGTGGCATGTGTGGGCAGACGTGACGGGCGAGGGCGTGTGTGACGCACCGCCGACCGACCACGTGTGGCTCATCGATGCGGGCCAGGCGTTCACCAACATCGTCACGGAGTACGTGCACGACGTGGAGTTCACCGACGTGTGCGCCACCTTCTAGGTCGCCCCTGTCGATTGGAGGCCGTCGGGGCATCTGCTCCGGCGGCTTCGTCGTCTTGATATGTGTGCCGCATGATCCGTCTATTTTTCCTTGTTGTCGTCGGATGCCAGGGCTCGACGCTGGAGTACCGAAAGGGTGATCCGGGAGGGACGAGCGACACGGCCCGTGATGCTCGCGACACGGCCATGCCGACGGAGACGGACACAGACGCGGACACGGATTCCGACTCGGACGCCGACACCGACACCGATTCGGACGCCGACGCGGATGCGGACACGGACTCGGACGCCGATTCGGACACGGACGCCGATTCGGACACGGACGCTGATTCGGACGCCGACGCGGACTCGGACTCGGACACCGACACGTCGACGACACCCCCGCCAGAGCCCGGTCCACCCGGCACCTACCGCGGGACCATTCGCATCGAGTACGAGCGAACCATTCCCTTCTTCGGTGGCTCGTCGGTCTGCAATGGCGATGCGGAGGTGGTCTGGGACCCTGACGCGGATCCGCAGCTGACGGGCACCTTGGTCGACTGTGAGTGGCCTCTGTTCGATCTCTGGGCTGACCTGTGGATGGGTGATCCGGAGGGCTCGCTCGTCGGAAGCGTCGCCGGAACTGCAGCCACCGGAACGACAGTAGGCACGGATGGCTCAGACTTCGACTGGGATGAGTCGTGGTCGGGAGACTTCATCGGAACCCGACTCGACGGTGAGTTCAGCGGCGGGTCCTTCCTGTTCGACAACTACACGGGTACCTTCAGCGTGGACTGGAGTGGGACGTGACCGCTTGACGATGCTCGGCCACATCGATGATGCTCGAGGTAGGGGGCGAGGCATGGTCTTGCGAGCAGCTGTAGTCACTCTCCTCGTCGGCTGTGGCGGGGGAGGAAGCGACGATCCAGGGACGGCGACGACGGTCGTGTCGTCGACGACGACGCCGACGAGCACAGACACGGTCTCTCCGAGAGACAGTGGCTCTGGTGTTCTCCCGACGGAAGACACCGGGCCATGCATCTATCCGGAGGTCGACCTGGTCTCACAGGGGCCGACCGGCGAGATGGACCGTCCGCGCTACGTTGCGCTGCGCTTCAACGGCGTAGGCGTCGATCGGGCCATCGCCGACTTCGCCTCCCCGACGAATGGCGAGTCGTCGGCGACCTACGACATCGTGTTCTACAGCGATGCCTTCGCCGAGCTCTGCTACGTTCGCTACGACGCGAGCAAAGCTGTGCCGGTCAATCCTACGGACTGGACCACCGACAGCTTCGGTGAGCTGTACGCTGCTTGGCAGGTCTTCCCGCAGGATGGCTACTCCACCTGTGGTCTGATCGATCCGTTCGCTGGCTTTGGCTCGGACGACCTCCGGGACTGGATCGAGTCGGGCTCGGCCGACACCTCCGACACGGGCGCCGTCCCGGGCGTCTCGCTCGAGTGGGGGTTTGGACTCGGTCAGATGGTCGTGGTGGAGGATCGGCTCGCCGAGGCGGTGACCGAGGCTGGCCTGAACTGGGTCGAGGACTGGGCCCCGAACGTCTTTGGCTTCTATGTCTACCTCGGTGGCGAGACGGTCTACGAGCTGGGCTACAGCTTCGCCGGCGCCCACGACTGCGGGGTGATCGAAGAGGTGTCTCCAGGGGTGATCGATCCCCTGCTCGAGCCCCTCGGTGCACCGATGGAGGACTTCTACATCGGGACTCAGTTCTTCCTCATCGACCTGTTTCCGGGCGAGGTCCCTCCCGAAGACACAGGCTGAGAGCTCGGTGCGAACTCCACGCGGATCGACAGCAGCGTGACCGGATCGGTCACGGGCCCCACCCCGCTGTCGGCGAGGCGCTGGAGGTGCACCAAGGCTCGTACGTCGCCGCCGCTGCCGTGCACGACGGGGCCGGTGGCGATCGAGGGCAGCGCGACGAGCCGCGTCGGACCGAGAGGGGCAGTCGGTCCCCACCACCAGCTTGCGTCCTGTCCTACGAGCAGCGCGCCAAGTCCGGAGGCGAGAGTCCAGCCGAGGGAGCCAGAGACGTGGAGCTCGGCGGCACCTACGCCGTCGAGCAGCCCGCGGGGCTGGAAGGTGGTGTCGGGGTTCTGGCCGAGCAGCGTCCACTCCAGGTCGCCTCCTGCTCGGAGTGTCCAGCGATCGAGGCGCCACTCGCCGAGCCATCCGACGGCGGGCCCAGAGCGAATCAGGATCCGATCGGGCACGGCGTCGTCCGCACCGTGGGAACACCGATGCCGGTAGCCGATGTGGGCGACACCGGGCCCGAGGCCGACGCGCACCTCTTGATGCGCGTCGTAGAACAGCCTCACCAGGCGAAAGTCGATGCTGTTGCGATCGTCGGCGACCGTCTCGGTCGACAAGCCACCGGTCCAGGCCACCTTTGGACCGAAGCCGACCAACCCCACCTCGAGCTCAGCCCGTCCGTGCCACACATGCACGGGGCCCCCAACCGGGTAGACGGCCAGCGAGCCCTGGCCGCCGAGGGTGGGCAGTGGGGTCACGCCCTCCGCACCGGGCAGCCAGCGGCTGGGTGTGTCGAGGGGGAGGCGCACATCATCCTGTGTCGCGAGCGCCATCCACGCACAGAGTAGTAGGGCCAGCATGATGGAGACTCACTGTCGGATCGCCAGGTGGGTCAGCAGAGCAAAGCGATCGTCGCTTAGGTTCGACAGCTCGACGACCAGGGGCTCTCCGTCCGGCGCAGGGAGCGTGAAGCGCCGAAGAAAGCCCGAGCGTGAGCCCTTGCCGTCGTGTTGGTGGTTCAGCTCCAGGATGGGATGACCGCGCGCCAGCACCCGGATGCCGAGGTCAGGTGGCTCGACACCGTTGAGAATGGACATAGCGAGCTTGTCTGCACCGAGCTTCAGCGCCGAGATCGCGTCCGCCGAGGCCTCGAACCGCAGGACATCACCCGGATAGAGCCACACCCGACTTCCGCAAGCGCGCTCGGGGTGAAGCTCGACATCGTAGCGACGTCCGTTGGTGGTCGGTGGTCGCCGGTCGGTGGTGGTGAAGGCCACCCGATCTCCGTCGAAGCAGCTGCGACCGCCGGCCGAGTGCGCCAGGCGTGCACAGGTCACGCCGCGGCTGATCAGCGGCTCACCATTCTCCAAGATGCGCACCGGTGAGCAGGCCGCGGGCGCGTCACCCAGGTCGACCAGCCCATCGAGGACGGTGGCGAAGCCTGGAAAGGGCAGCACTCCAGAGGCTCGAGGCCCGCTGAACAGCGCCTCGGTTCCACCCGGGACTGCAGGTGGGGGCACCTTTGCGCTGAACTGTGGATGGCCCTCACCCACGAGGGTCACGGCGGGTCCCTTGTGGCTCGCCTTGTCGCCGATGACGTAGGCGGCCTGCTCGAAGTCCCCGAAGATCAGGGTGGTGGGTACGATCGCCTCCCCGCCTGCCTGGAGCGTGACGGTCCAGGGCATCGCGTCGGAGCGCGGCACCCAGGAATCGGTGTGCCAGGCGTCGTCTCGCCACTCCATCCTCACCGAGGTGCCACCGGTCATGAGCACGGGCGGAATTGCGCTTCGGTGAGCCTCGACGGGATGGAACACGGCCTCGAGCTTCACGCGCCTGCTCGGCCCTGGCCATGGACTCTCGAAGGTGAGGACGCGTCCCTCGCCGGGCTCGAGTGGAGCGCCGGCCGCACCAGGGCTGACCCCGTCCGGCTCGAACCGCGGAGTCCACCACGAGACACGCGGCACGTGTGCCTGCCACTGCTTCAGGCGTGCGCCCATGAGCTGTGTGAAGCGCTGGGCACCCGACGGACGCATGTGAATGGGGTCCTTGTAGGCGCTCGCCCCCAGCTCCATGTCGCCGAAGTCCAGGTACTTTGCGTCGGCCTCCTCCAGAAGGGACACCACGCGCTCCTCGAAGCCTGCGGGCACGACATCGCTGACAGAGGGCCCGACCAGGGGAGACAGGGGCGTGCGGACGAAGACGAGCTTCGTGCCGTGCTCCTGGGTGAGCCTGACGATCTCCGGCAGGAAGCTGTCGTCGGGGTGGGGCAGGCGCTCGGCTGTCAGGTTGGTCGTCGGCAAGCCGCGGAAGAGGGTTGGGTCGTGGACCGAGAAGTCCAGCTTGGAGGTGGCGAAGGTCTTCGCGTGCGCGAGCTCTGCGAGCCGCATGCCCTGGGTCAGTGGGCTCCTCGGGTCGACGGGGTCGTGGAGCAGGAGTCCGACCCCGAGCCCGCGGATGGTCTCCAGGGTGAAGGACCGCACCTTGTCGCGGTTGGCGCGATGCTTGTGCAGCCAGTGCATCGACAGCCCACGGGGCTCGGCCTTCGCGAGGGTGGGGTCCTCGATTCCCGCCGCCAGTGCGTCGAGGTTGAGGCGTGCTGCTGTGGAGGTGGGGGTCGACTCGAGCAGGGTCTGGAGGCTCGAGACAATCAACACCAGCGCGGGCCGGTGGCCTCGGTCGTACACACGGTGCTTGAGCATTGCGTACCAGTGGGCTCCGATCGAGCCTGGCACCGTGAGCATCTGGAGACGCTTGCGAGCGCGGAGCTGCTCACCCAGGAGCCGTGGCTGGACGGCGTTGTTGGCCATCGAGTTGCCCAGCACGAGCACCGGATCGTCGAGCGCGTCCAGCTTGGCGTCGATGACCTCGGCGACGGGCAGCGGGGTGCGGTTGCCGTTGAGCACATGGCCTGCGTTGCGCCGCGCGTCGGCCTCCTTACTGTCGGCCCAGTCGGTGATGCCGAGGGTTCCCAGGCCGATCACCAGGAGGGGTGCGAGGAGTGCGAGACAGGCGGCGAGAGCGCGCATCACGACGGGGATCCGACGACGCACCAGTCCTCGATGGGGAGAGAGGGCTGCACCCGCGTTCCGAGCAGCTCCTGCGTGCGCTCGGGTGCGACGACCCTGCGCCCAGAGAGGGGAAGGAGCTCCACGGTCGCCTTCGTGTGCACGCGTGTGCCGACCAAGAAGACCTGCTCGAGCTGGATGGCGCGGTGCCTCATTCCGACGACGCGGGTGTCCACCACGAATCGCTGCAGCGGACGCAGCTCACGCCGGTAGACGATGGACTGCGAGGCGACGACCGCGCTGACCCGAGCGCGGACGAGCTCCGCGAGGATGCCGCTGCGGATGATCCAGTCCCATCGCGCGAGCTCCATGACCTCCGGATAGGCGGCCTGGTTCATGTGCCGATTGAGATCGACGTAGCGAGGCCAGACGCGGTGGGAGAAGCGACTGGGGCTCGAGCGGGAGCCCAGCCAGGCCCGCAGGCCCGTCGTGACGAGCTTGCCGGCCGAGACGGTCATGACTGGTCGCGGTGCTGCAGCCAGCCGATGAACTGTCGTGTCTCGTCTTCCTGGCTGCGACTGAGGGGAGAGCCGTCGTAGGCCAGGAGCTGCCGGGTCTCTGGAGCCTCGGGGCCTCGGGTGCCGTGGCCGGCGGCGGCGAGACGAACCGCACCGTCGAGCAGGGCGAGCGCGCCCCGCACAGCCTCGAGGTTCTCGCCGAGCAGACGCTCGACTCGGTCGCCGAAGACCTCGTAGCGCACCCGCGTGTCACGCAGCGCGGCGAGGCCCCCCTCGGTCAGCGCGATCCTGAACGAGCGGCGGTCGGTCGGCATGGGAGTGCGCTCGAGGTGCCCACGCTTCGCTAGGCGCTTGATGAACGCCGAGACGGTGGACTGGGCGACACCCGCTTGCTCAGCGAAGGCGCTCGGCGTGCACGGCTGGATCTGTGCCAGCACCGCATAGGCGCCAAAATCAGCAGCGCCAAGCGGCGCATCGGCCAGGAACCGCTCCATGGCTGGGCCGAGAGAATCGGCCAAGCGATAGACCTCGAGCACAACTGTCGGCTGCCAGACCTCGGGGTCGTCTGCCACCGGTCCTCCACGTAGGAGGTCGGTCTAACGCGGAGAGACGCTCGCGGTCAGCGGCAGCCGGCAGCCCGCAGTCGTGCTTCGACCATCTGCGCGTTGGATCTAGCCATGTGCAGCGCCAGCTCGCCGTCGCGGATCCGCTCTCCGAGCGTCAGCCGCACCTGCAGGAGCTCGACCAGCACCTCTGGCGCGACCTGCTGCTGGAGCCTTGCCTCGACCTGGTTCAGTGCTGCGCGCTGGGCCTTGACCTCAGCCGTGGCGCGCTGGGTGTGCGCGGTGACCCGCTGAACCTCACCTTGCAGCTGCGCACACTGTGACGCGCGGGGCGAGGCCGGGAAGTTCTGGGCGAGAGCAGTGCTCGAGAGCCCGACTAGCATGAGGACGAAGGTGGCTTTGGTCTTCATGGTGAGAGTGTGCCGGGCGCGAGCGCCGCGTCGGCTAACATCATTCTCTCCTCTGTCGGCGCAGTGGGTTCTAGGGGGTTGCGTGTCGGGCGAAACTCGATTTTACTTCAGTCAGCTGCCATGTCGCGTCTCTTACGGCGCAGGTGCACCGTGGGCATGACCCGTCTCGGTGGCGTGCTGATGGCCGTGCTGTCTGGGTGCGGAGGAGCGGCGAGCCTCGAGGAGCCGGAGCCCTCCTCCGTCGCCCAGACGACCGAAGAGGGCACGGAGGGCAGCAACACGGGACGTGACACGGATGATGCGGGCGCCTTGCCCGTCCTGAGCGCGTCGGTGCGCGTCCTCGACCCCAAGCTGCCCGGGGCGACTCCGCTGGAGATCGGACTGCAGGCGGACTGTGAGGCCACCATCGTGTCCGAGCCACAGGTCGAGCTGGTGCCCTCTGCGACGGGCGTGTCCTTCACGGGACTCGCTCCGGATGGAGGACCGCTCTCGCCAGGTCCCGTGACCCTCACGGCGACATGCCCAGACGGAAGCGCGTCCATGCCCCTGGCCCTCTGGGTCGTGCGGCTGGGCGCCGCGGGCATCGACCTCACAGGACCGGTCGAGGGCACTGGTGGGCACGTCTCGATCGCCTGGCACAAGCAGGATGCTTGGACGTCGCAGGTTCAGCCCCTGTGGGACGGAACCCCCGAGTGGTCACGGGGAGTGGTCGATGGGGGGGCCGATCTCGACGCGCGGGACGGGTCCCCGGCGTCGCATCCGACGGTGTCGGCCGAGACGCACTCCCCTCCATGGGGCGATGGCCCGGCCCCATCGGCGGGTCAGGGGCGGTACTCGGTCCCCGCCGCCTACATCTCGGGCACGACCCCATGGGTGGTCGTCACGCCTGGTGTCTCGGCCGTGGGAGCCGACGGCACTCCGGTTCCTGCTCTCGGCGCGGCCGAGGAGGGCTCTCCGGAGGTTCGCCTCGCGGCGGACAGCTGGGCCTCGGGCGCGGGCGCCTGGGTGCCTGGGGAGTCTCTGGTCCTCGAGCACTCCGAGTCCCTGCCCGAGCAGCTGGGGCACCACACCCTTGAGCTCACGTGGCGGTGGGAGGCACGGGCTCCCGGTGGTGAGTGGGCACCGGTTCCAGGTGAGGAGACGACCTCGCACCCTCTCTACCTCCTGTACGACGCGCCGACGCTCGCCGACGGCACGGGCCATGGAGACGCTCCCCCACTGCCATGGTTCGCAACGCTCGACGAGCTGTCCACGGCGCTGGAGGGGGTCGAGCCGGACCCACATGCTGTGCTCGACGCCATCCATGGCTACATCCACTACCACCCGAGGGTGATCTACAACCCCAGCATCCGTGCCTACTCCTCCTACGAGGGTGAGTACGTCTACTGGGACCGGATCACCTTCGATCTCACCTCCTGGCTCGACGGGGCGGAGGGCCCGGAGCTGTACTGCCACTCGACGTCGTGCCTCTTCCATGTGCTGGCGGGGTCCGTGGGGGTCGCGACGGACCAGATCATCCTGGGTCACGACTTCCGCACCAACCTCCTCCAGGGTGCGGGAACGGGGGTCTGGGACACCTGGTGGTTCTACAGCCACAGCGTGGTCTCTCCCGATCTCGGCGCGACCCTCTGGGACGCTGCAGCGAGCAGCGACGGGGACGGTGATCCGGGTGCGCTTCCAGCGGACTTCAGCCCAAACACAGGGGTGCCTCTCGAGGACTACCTGGCGGCGCTCACCGACTACCCGATCGAGATCGTCAGCTGGAACGGATGCTTTGTGCGGTGAGCCCTCGAAGGGACGGATGCTGACGCGGCGAAGGCTCCGGGTGAGGTAGGAAGGGCGTCCATGGTCTCCCCACCTCCAGCGCGTGTCCTTCCCCTCGGCATCTGCCCGGTCTCGCTGCGACGGCTGGTCGCGCTCGCCTGGCCCGTGATCGGGCTGAACGTGCTGCAGGTCCTCGCCCTCGCGGTCGACACGGCGATGCTCGGGCGTCTGCCCGATGGTGGAACGGCTCTGACAGGCCTGGGCTTTGCCGTTCAGCTCACCTGGCTGCTGATGGTGGCGATGATTGGCCTGGCGGTCGGAGCGGTGGCCTTCGTGGCGCGGGCCTATGGCGCCGAAGAGCACGAGCGCGTCTCCACCATCGTCGGGCAAGCGCTCGTGCTCACCGTCGCGCTGGGACTGCTGACCGCCGTGCTCGGCAACCTCGCGGCCGCGCCGCTCCTTCAGCTGCTCGGAGCGACGGCGACGGATCTCGACGCAGGGCTCGCCTACCTGAGGCCTCTGCTGGCGTGTGCGGCCCTGAACTACGTGGGCATCATGCTCGCGTCGCTGCTGCGCGGCGTCGGCAACACGCGGCTCGCGCTCGGCGTCGCCTTGGTCGCGAACGGCGTGAACATCGTGGCCAACTATGGCCTGATCCTGGGTAACTTCGGGCTGCCGGCTCTCGGTATTCGCGGCGCCGCATACGGCACGGTGCTGTCCCACGCGGTGACCTGCATGCTGCTGCTAGGGTGGATCGGCAGCGGACGCGTCCCCGGCATTCACCTGCCCCGTCGCTGGCCGGGTCTCGACCTGGCGCCGGAGCTGCTGCGCGTCGGGTGGCCGGCTGCGGTCGACGTGCTGGTCCTCAACGCGGGCTTCTTGACGATCATCGGGCTGCTCGGTCGCATCGACCCACTCGCGGTCGCGGCGCACGGCATCGGGCTGCGCATCCAGGCGCTCGCCTTCGTGCCGGGCATGGCGATCTCGCGCGCGACGGGGGCCCTGATCGGGCAGAGCCTCGGCGCCGAGAACCGGGAGGAGGCCTGGCGGATTCTCCGCTCGTCGGTGGCGCTGTGCTTCGTGGTCATGGGCGGCATGGGGACCCTGATCGTCTTGGCCCGCGACCCCATCCTGCTGCTCTTCGACGTCCACCCCGGCACAGCCCTGGCGGACTACGCCAACGAGTGGATCCTACTCCTCGGGGCATGCATGCCCTTCGTGGGGCTCTACATTCCCTGTGCTGGGACGTTCCAGGGAGCGGGGGCGACGCGCACCAGCCTCCGGATCAACGCCGTCGCGACTCTGCTGGTGCAGATCCCGCTCTCCGTGGTCCTGGGGATGTCGATGGGGACCTTCGGAGTCTGGCTCGGCTTCCCGCTGTCCTTCGTCGTGAAGGTCCTCTGGGGTGCCGTGGAGATCCGTCGTGGTGCGTGGGCGCGGCTGGGGGCGCGCGCCTGAGGCCTCAGAAGGTCAGGGCGCCCAGCGTGAAGGCCCAGCACATCTCCTGATCCGTGCGCTCGCCGTACCCAATCTCGACCGGCGGATCGAACATCTGGTCAGGGTTCGTGGCAGAGTTGTCCCACGTGCAGGACCACCACAGCTTGTCGCCCGGGCCGAGAACGACCGGCTCCTTCAGGTCGTAGGTGAGCTGGTTGTTGAAGTCGTACTTGTCGGACCGCACGACGCACTCCTCGGTGCCGTCTTCTTGCGTGACGGTGAGCTCGTAGCCACTACCGAGCACGTGCATGTGCGGGAACACGCCGTAGATGGTGAAGTCGGGGACCGGGATCTCGAGCCCGTCGAGCTCGAACGACTCCGGCAGCTCCAGCTCGAAGCCGTAGGTGTAGGCGGGGTCGCCGGCAGGGATCGAGAAGTTGTAGGTGCCGTAGGGCACCATGATGAGCTCGGTGTCGACGCTGTCGGTGATCCGGAAGTCATATCCGGACTGATCGCGGAGATCGGGCTGATCGGGCGCGCCGTCGTAGTAGTGCATCTGCAGGATGATGCGCTCGTTGGGCTCGATGCGGTAGCCCGTGCCCTCGGGGAACTCGAAGGGCAGTGCGCCGGGTGCCCAGCCCGCGATCATGCCCTCGTCCAGGCCGGCCATGTTGTCGATGCAGTCCCAGCCCTCCTCGGGGTCGTGCTCCGGGATGTCGTCGATGTTGTCGACGTAGACGACGATGTGGTGCACGAGCGGGATCGCGTCGATCTGCGGACCGAGGGCGGTGATGAAGAACGGCTCGTCCTGACCATGCTCCAGAGCGAAGCACCGGTACTCGTTGTTCGGGTTGCGGGTGTCGTCGAAGAACGGCCGGTGGGGGATGGGCAGCTGCACCGTGAGGTCGACTTCCGACAGCTCGGTGGTCACGATGGTGGCCGCGGTGGAGTCGGCTGGGTCGCCCTCGGGCATGCCGGCATCCATCCACTCCTCGAAGGCGACGACGGCGTCAGCGGGGAGCGAGAGGTGCTCTGAGCCGACGTAGTCGCGGCAGTCGGGCTCCGAGACGGGCGGAGGCATCTCTCCCGCGAGCATGCGCTCGAGCATCCGGTCGGACCACTGCTCGACCGCTGCGCGTGTCGTGAGGTCGACGGGGGCGGTGCCCTCGGCCTGGTGGCACCGTGTGCAGTGGGTGTCCACGATGCGCTGCACGTCGCTGTGCCACGTGGGTGCTTGGGCGCGCTCTCCCTTCTTGGCGGAGGGTGCGCAGGCAACGACGAGGAGCATGGGGAATAGAAATCTCATGCCGAACGGTACCCCGAGATTCGGGGAGGCGCGACGCCCCGGGGCTTCGACGAGCGGTTCTCAGCGGAATGCTGACACGACCGCCTCAGGTTCCGGCGCGCGACCGTGTCGTCGTCGCGGTCTCCAGTCTGGCGGAGATGTCGTGGTGTCAGCGGAGTGACGGGGCTGGTGGCGGGCAAACCTTGTGAATGCTCTGGCATGCATTCTGCTACCTCACGAGGCAGAGAGGTTCGCTGCATGATTCGACCCGCCCAGATCTTGGTTCATCCCGCCTGGCTGCTCAGCCTCGGTGTGCTCGTGCTCAACGACCACGTGCTGAAGGCGGCGCTCCACAGCCCGCTCACCGGCAAGCTCTCGGACTTCGCAGGCCTCGTGGTCGCACCGGCGCTCCTGGCGGCAGTGCTCGGCGTGCGCACGCTGCGCGGCTGGTGGCTCGCTCACCTCGCGGTCGGCGCCGTGTTCACCGCCCTGCAGCTCTCGCCGGCCGTGGCGGGGGCCTGGTCGGCGCTGTTCGCAGTCCTGGGGCTGAGCTGGCACACCGTCTGTGACCCGACGGATCTACTGGCGCTGCCCATGCTGGTGGTGAGTGCGGCAGGCTTCCGGCGGGCGCTCGAGCCGAGACCGCTGCGTCGGGGAGTGATGCTACTCGCAGGGGGGACGGGCCTCGTGGCCAGCATCGCCACGAGCCCTCACGGCATACCGGGCGCGCCCTGGATCCAGGCCGAGGTGTTCGTCCACAACGCGACGTCCGATGCGGTCGAGCTGCACATGCGGCCCCTGCGTGAGGGCGTGGTCCTCGACTGTGAGGCGGTGATGGCCGACCCTGCGATTCTGCCGGTTGAGCTCTTCGACGTCACGACCGTTTGGGAGGTCTGGAGTGGCGCAACTCTCGCGGCGCAGCACCGCTGGGGCGAGGAGTGCCAGGCGGTGTGGCTCGAGAGCGCGGAGCTCGACCCCGTGATCGTGGCCTGGTGGGCCTCGGACTACCCCGAGAGGGACTTCAAGGGCGAATACCGCCAGCAGCGCGAAGACCTGCCCGCAGGTGGACTGCGGCTCGAGCGCGCGGACGATGGCAGCCTCGCGATCCGGGATGTGGAGCCAAGGCTGACCTGGGCACCCCGGCTCTCGGACGACGCCTGCCCGACCGCACCCGTCGCCGAGCGCCTCGCCTGGGACCTCATGGGCGATGGAGAGGGGGTGATCCTGGAGCTCACCGAGGGGGCCGACGGCTGCGTGGCGCTTGAGCTCGACGAGGGTGATGCCTTGAAGCGTCGCTACCTGTGCGGCGTCGATCCTCTGCTTCGACCCTTCGCGGCAGGAGACACAGTCACGTGGAGCACCGAGCGGTACACCGATGCCGAATCGGTCGAGCTGCTCGTGACGACCCCCGAGGGCCTAGGGTGGTCGCTCTACCTCGGTCGAAACCTGGGCGGTCCTGTCGAGCTTCAGGGCAGTCGCTCGGACTGCGGACCGACGATCGAGGAGGCCTGCGGAACGGTGGCGCACGCACTCGACACTGAGGTCGCCATCGACGGAGGTGCGTGGACCCCGTTGGCTCACGGCACGGTCACCGAGCTCGGCGACGACCTCGTCAAGGTCGTCGCGCACGAGCGGCGGATTGCCCACGATCCCACCTGCTCGGACGATGCCTCACCGACGCTGGGCTTCGAGCTGGCTCTCCTCTCCCCCGTCTCCGAGTGAGGTCTCCCATGCACTCCCTGTTCCTGCTCTTCTTCGTGGCATGCGGCTCTGACGTGGGGATCGCGCCCTCGGGACCCACCCCCGTTGGTCAGGGCGGCGCCCAGGACTTCGGCGCCTTCCGTGACATCCTCGAGGCTGGAGGCATTCCCGGCCCCGAGAGCATCGATGATGTGGGCTTCTTCGCCGAGCACGTGATCGGCACGCCGCCGGCAGACTGCGGCGAGGATGTCTGCGTGCACGGTCGCTTGGGCAGCATGGGGAACATGCTCTCCGGGGCCGACTGCACCATCGTCTTGCTCGGCTTCAGCTCCCCCCTCGACCCCGAGACGATGGAGCGGCCGCCGCTGGATCTCACAGTGGCGATCGATGCCTCGGGCTCAATGGAGGGAGAGGGCATGAGCGCTTTGAGGCTCGGCCTGAAGAGCATGCTGCCCGAGCTAGGTGCAGACGATCGCGTCAGCCTCGTGGCCTTCGACGACACCGCCACGCTGCTCGCAGAGGGGGCGGCGCCTGACGATCCTGCGCTGATGGCGGCCATCGATGCCCTCGAGGCGAGTGGGGGCACCGATCTGTACGATGGGCTGCGCGTCGCCTTCGACGACGTGCTCGCCCGCTCTGGACCGGCACGGCAGCGTCGGGTCCTGCTCGTCTCCGACGGGGCACCGTCGTCGGGGATCACCAGCGAGGCCCACATCGTCGAGCTGGCGGCAGCCTACAACGCCGAGGGACTCGGCCTCTCCACGGTCGGTGTCGGCGAGGCGGATGTCGACCTGCTGCGAACCCTCGCGATCCAGGGGGGCGGCTCGGCCTACTTCCTGGACGGTTTTCAGGCCATCGAGGAGGTCTTCGTCGAGGAGGCAAGTGCGTTCCTGTTCCCACTGGCCGAGGACGCCACGCTCTCTGTCGAGGTGGACTCGACGTGGGACGGGCGCGCGATGTACGGCACCTCTACCTGGACGGGAGCCGACAATCTCTTCGACGTCGAGCTGCCGGTCCTGCAGCTCGCTGGCCGAGCGGACGCGTCAGACGACGAGCTCGGCCGGCGTGGAGGCGGGGGTGCGATCGTCCTCGAGGTCCTGCCGACAGCGGAGTCGACTACGGGTGAGATCGGAACGATCACCCTGGACTACCGGGTGCCTGGGACGGACGAGCGGCGCGAGCAGGTGGTGCCGATCGAGCAGCCTGTGGCTCCGGGCGAGACCGGCTTCACCGACTCGGCGACCGAGAAGGCCTTCGTGACGCTGAACATCTACGTCGGCTTCGAGATGGCGACCGAGCTGGCGGCCGATGCCCGCCCGGCCACGGCGCTGCAGATCTTGACGGGTCTCCGTGATGGCGTGGCGGAGTGGCTGCAGACTCATGACGACGCGGACATCGCTGATGACCTTCGCTACATCGACCTGTTCGTCGAGAACCTGCTCGCTGCCGGAACGCCCGAGTCGGACGTGGTCGAGGTGGAGCCCTGGCCCTACGACTGAGGTGGGGCTCGCGGGTGCCGAGGGCCGTGCTCGCCTCTCGGTGGCGGCGGGATAGGACGGGGCCGTGAGCGAACGCAGTCCCATTCAGCGCGCGCTGCTGACCATTCGGCAGCTCAAGGCTCGCCTCGCCGAGCTCGAGGCCGACCGGGCGGGTCCCGTCGCGGTCGTGGGCATGGCGGTCCGGATGCCAGGTGGCGCGCACGACAGTACCGGCCTGTGGGAGCTGCTCTCGGGCACGAGCGATGCCTTCGTCCCCGTGCCCGCCGACCGCTGGGCGCCCGAGGACTTCCCCGAGCTCCCGCCGCTTGCCGCCTTCCTCGATGCTCCCGTCGATGGCATCGATCGAGGCTTCTGGGGAATCTCGCCACGCGAGGCGGCCGAGATCGACCCGCAGCAGAGGCTCCTCCTCGAGCTGGCCTGGGAGGCGCTGGAGCACGCACAGATCCCGGCAGAGAGCGTCCGTGGCACGTCCGCGGGGGTCTACGTCGGGTGCACGGGCAGCGACTGGGCTGGCTTGCGTCGGGGCTATGCCGAGCTGTCGGAGTATAGCGGTACCGGCACGACGGGCAGCTTGCTCGCCAACCGCGTGAGCTACCAGCTCGATCTGCGAGGGCCGAGCCTCACCCTCGACGCGGCCTGTTCTTCGTCGCTGGTGAGCGTGCACGCGGCGATGCGGGATCTGCGGTCTGGCACGGTGGACCTTGCCCTCGCGGGTGGCGTGACCCTGATGCTCGACCCCGCGCCGGCGCTCATCTTCGCGCGCACCGGTGTGCTCTCGGCGGATGGTCGCTGTCGTCCCTTCGATGCGGCCTCGGACGGCTTTGGTCGCGGCGAAGGAGCCGTCGTGCTGGCTCTGATGCGTCTCGAGGAGGCCGTCGCGCAGGGACGGCCCGTGGTGGCTGTGCTCCACGGCTCTGCGGTCGGCCAGGACGGCCGGGGCCCCGGGCTGACGGTGCCGCGTGCATCGGGACATGCCGAGGTGGCCCGGGCTGCGCTCGCGGATGCGGGCAAGGCTGCGACCGAGGTGGGCTTCGTGGAGGCCCACGCGGCCGGAAGCACGCTGGGCGATCCGATCGAGGTCGGGGCCCTCGCTGGGGTGTACCGGCGGGAGGGGGTCGGCTGGGTCGGCTCGGTGAAGGGGCACGTCGGACACCTCGAGGGCGCGTGTGGCATCGCCTCGCTCGCGAAGGCCATCGTCGCGGTCGCCAACGGCACCGTGCCGCCGCAGGCCAACCTCTCCCGGCTCTCCCCGACCATCGAGCTGGAGGGCACGGGCCTGAGTGTGCCGACGGTGCCGACTCCGTGGCCCGAGGATGCGCCGCTCGCCGCAGTCCACAGCTATGGCTACGGCGGCACCAACTGCCACGTGGTCCTCGGTCCCCCACCGGCGAGCAACGCAGAGACACAGCCACGCCGGCTGGGGCTGGTGCTCTCTGCAGAGGCTCCGGCAGCCCTGGTTGCCCAGGCGTCTGCACTCGCAGATCGCCTTGATGCGGGGGTCGATGCCGCGGATCTGTGTGCCAGCTGGGGCACGGGCCGGGCACGCCTCGCTCTGACGGCCGTGGTCGAGGCGGACGAGGCCGAGGCGCTCGGCGCGGCGCTCCGACAGGTGACGGGGCCTGATGAGCAGGAGCCGCCCGAGTGGGCGTGGGACAGCGTGAGGCGGGTCTCGTTGCCGACCTACCCTTGGCAGCGTGAGTGCCTGCGCGCGAGGCTCCCGCCCAATGCCCCCGTCGCTGTAGCGCCTGTCGTCTCCACGGAGCCGTCCGGCTGGAGTCCGGGTCCGGTCGAGGGCAGGGCCGAGCGGATCACCGCGCGGGTCTGCGCCCGGGCAGCCAAGGTGCTCGGCTTCGAGGCGCCCGTCGATCCCACGCGCCCGCTGGCCGAGCACGGCTTCGACTCGATGATGGCGATCACCCTCACCAACCTGCTGGCGCAGGACGGTCTTGGGGTGCCGGTGCATGCGGTGATGGGCGGTCCGAGCCCTCTGGAGATCGCCGGGCAGGCGCTGCCGTCCGTGGCGGGAGGCGGCATCGACCCCGCCGACATCCCCGAGGTGTGGATGCCGCGGAACCTGGCGCTTTCGCACGGTGTGGCGTTCGTGGTGGGTGCGGCGCTGGCCGTGCTGGCGACGGTGGTCACGCTGCGAGTAGTGTTTTGAGGCTCTCCCGGCGCGAGCTCCTCGGGGCAGCGACGGCTGTGGTCTGCCTGCCGGGGGTCGCGCGCGCCGCTCTCGCCACGCGCTTGGTGGCCGTTCATGTGCCCGGCACCCTCGATCCGCATCGCGCGCTCCATCCGCTCGATGGTCCCACGGCCACCTACGGGGAGCTGACAGTCGGGATCGACGGCGCCGTTCCCGAGACCCAAGCCTTCTTCTCGCGGCACGCGGATCGCGTCGCGGTCCTGCGCGGTCTCGAGCTCGGGACCGAAGACCCGCGCCGAGGGCGGCTGCTGGCTCTGTCTGGCAAGCCCGATCCGACACAGCCGGACGTCGTCACCTGGATGGGGCGTGCCGTGGACTTCGGCAGCGACGCCCCTGGGCCAGCCTGGCGTCTCGGTCGTCGCCTCTCGCTCGGTGGGTGGGTCGAGCCGACGCGTGCGTCGGACGCGGCCGAGGGACCGGGGTGGGAGCCGTCTCCCAGCACCCGGGCTGCCATTGCGGACTTTCACGAGGCGCGTGGGCGGGTAGCCTTGGTCTCACCCGGCATGACACCGCGTCCTCGTCGTCCCGGAGATCGCGCGACGCTGGCGGAAGACGCGGCCCTCGTGCCAGGCTTGCTCGAGGACTTCGACGGGGTTCGGCTGATCGGTCCGGACCCGGAGACCGGTCTGTCGGAGCTGTGGGAGGGGCTGGACGTGCTCCTCACCGCGCTCGCAGACTCTGCGTGGTTGGACGGCACCTTGGTCGTGGTCACGGCGGATCGCGGTCGTGATCGAGACGGCCTGCCGTCGAGCGGGGCGGCCGCGCTCGTCGCGGGAGGGCCCGTGCTCGCGGGTCGGGCCTTCGACGCCACCGGTGGGACCGATCTACAGGTGGGGGGACCCGGCTCGGCGCGACCGGGCTGGGGCGAGCTGTGGGCAGGCGCGCTGGCGGCCTGTGGGCGCTCCCATGCGCTGCCGGGCACTGCCTCGTGGACGGCATGGTGGTCCTGATCGCGCTGCTGGCCTGCACGGAGCCGCCGGCCGAGCCAGCGGCCTGTGTACCCACCGCGACCTGGGCCGAGGCCGATCTGGCGCTCCGCAGCTGCCGCTCCTGTCATGGCCCGACGGCGTCGCCGCTGGCCTCGCCCGGTGATCTGTTGGCGGCGGCGGATGTGCTGCCCGAGGTGCTCGCCGATCCGAGCCACGGTCGAGCCACCGAGGGTGACGCTGCAGCTCTCGAGGGTTGGCTCGCCTGTCCGACCGATCCGGAATCCAAGCCTCCGACCTGCGTGGGGACGACCTGGTCCGGTGATGCCGGGCCCGGGGACGATCCCTGCGCGGCCGGCGCGTCGCGGATCGAGCAGATGCTCACGGTCGGTCCCCTGTCCCCCGACCTGTCCTGTGTCTGCGAGGTGGGCGGCGATGTCCTCCTGGAGGCCGACCCAGATCTTCCGTCCCTGACGAGCGTTGGAGGCAACATCCGAGTGGCCGCAGGCACTGCACGGGTGGATCTGCCCGCGCTGGTGTCGGCGGGGGGCCTCGACCTCGGCGAGGCGAGCGCTCTGCGAGTCGTCCGCCTGGCGCGACTCGAGGTCCTGGACAGCGCTCTGTTGCTGCGATCCCCGAGCCTGGAGGAGGTCGATCTGCCCTGGCTCACCGAGCTGCCCGCGCTGTCCGCGACCGAGGCGATCAACCTCAGACGCCTGGAGCTGCCCCGCCTGCAGACCGTTCAGGGCGACCTGCGCCTCACCGGGATGCCGTACTTGAGTGTCCTCTCCGGGGTGTCGTCCCTCGGCTGGATCGGTGGGGATCTGGAGCTGGTCGGGCTGTCGAGCTGGTCGAGCGGTGGCTCCTTCGCCCTGTCCCACGTGGGGGGAGACCTGGTGATTCAGGAGACGGGTCTGTCCGTCATCGAGGGCTTCGATGAGCTGGTGGAGGTTCCTGGTGAGCTCTCGCTGACGCTGAATCGGCAGGTCACTCGCATCGAGGGCTTCGACCGCCTGGAGCGCGTGGGTGAGGCCCTGCGCGTCAGCGGCTGCGACGATCTCGAGCGCATCGATGGCTTTGGTGCGGTGTCCGAGATCGGCCTGGACGGGCAGGTCGACGACGAGACGCATCACCTGCGCATCGCGTTCAGCTTTTCGCTGGCCGAGGTCGACGCCTTCGAGTCGCTTGCTCACGCAGGCGGGGTCTCCGTAGTCGGCAACGAGGTCCTCGCGGCCTTCGACCTGCCGTCGCTTCACACGGTCGACCATGAGCTGGCGCTGCGAAACACGTCGGCCAC
>PKDJ01000027.1 GCA_002862545.1 Pseudomonadota bacterium | reverse complement strand
GCGCTGCCGGTCGGCACGGTCCGCCTGTATGCCCACCACCACGCCATGATGACCGGCGGCATCGACCTGCAGCACTTCAAGGCCGTCCACGGCCTCGACATCGCCTTCGACCACGAGACCTCGGAGCCCGAGCCCGGTGTGCTCGAGTACCGCCTCGAGGGCGTGATCCCCGACACGGGCTGGCGGGGGCGCCTCGGTCGCCGCCTCCTCGGCGAGCGGTTCCGCTACGGGCTGCGGGTGGCCGGGGGCTCCATCGCGGCCATCTCCTACGGCCTCGACCAGCGTCTCGGGGGCACCGGGAGGCCGCTGCCCGCCCTGCATGTGCTCTGGGGCTGCCTGCCACTCGAGGTCGGCGTCTCCGAGGTCCGTATCTTCCTGCTCGCGCCTCGCCGTCCCGGCGTGACGGCCTGGCTCCCCTGGGCGGCCCGCATCGCCACGACCCTCGGCCTCCTCGCGGTCCTCGACGACGACGACAAGCAGGCCTTCCCGCACATGCGCTTCCACCCCAAGTCGCTGATCGCCGAGGACCAGGCCGTGATCCAGATGATCCGCCACCTCGACGCCCTCCCGATCAGCACCTGGTCGAGGGAGCGCCCCCCCGAGGCCGACCCGTGAGCCTCCGACGACCCACCCTCGCCGAGTGGTTCAACGCCCACCAGCACCGCACGCTGTGGCGGGAGAACTCCCTCGTCTTCGGCACGCTCGACGTCGACGTCACCGCGGTCACCGCCGACTGGGAGGCCCGCGAGCTGCAGGCCCACTACCCGTCCATCCTCGCCCGGGCCGCCGCCCTGGCCGCCGTCGAGGTGCCGGAGCTGAACCGGGTCTACCTCCGCACCCTCTGGGGCGACCGGTGGGTCGAGTTCGATGGGGTGCACGTGGCGATGCCTGTCCGGTTCGAGCACGACGGCGCGCCCATCCTCGATGCGACGGTCCTGAAGAATGCCCACGAGCGGTCGGCCCTCGAGCTGCGCGACGCGCTGCGGGCCTACGTGAGCGCCGGCCTGGAGGCCACCACCCTCACCCGGTGGATCGCCACCCACCCGAACCATCCCTGGTGGCGCTGGGCACTGCGGCTGGTGCACGCCCTCTCCTGGCGCTGGCCCCTGTTCGCCGATCACGGCGGCGCCATCAGCGTGAGCGCGATCGCGCCGGGCAACGTCGCGTCGCGGCGGCTGAACTACGCCGGACCGACGCCCGTGTCCGTCCTGGTCGCCCTCACCGGAATCGAGCGCACCGACGGGCGCACCGTCCTCACCCTCGGCATCACGCTGAACCACCTCGTCGCCGACGGGCGCAGCATGGGCCAGTACCTCCGGGCACTGGCGGCGCTGCTCGAGGGCGAGCGGGGCGTCGAGGCGCTGCGCTAGCTCAGGGCGCGGCCTGGGCGCGGTTGCGGATGCCGTCGAGCTGCGCGTTCAGCGAGCGGCTGCCGAGCCAGTTCTTGATGAACGACGGGATGGAGCGGCCCGAGTCGGTCATGCTCCGGTACACCAGGCGGGTCTTGTCGCCGACGGTGTAGACCTGGTACGCCCCCTCGACGGAGACCAGGTCGTTCTTCTTCTCCGCATCGAGGCTGTAGCGGCTCCAGCCGGCCGCCTCGTCGCGGTGGTACAGGTTGTGGAAGATCACCGACGTACCGAAGACCTTCAGCTCCCAGCGCACACCGAGCGGCTCGCCCTCGCGGTAGGTCGAGACCGCCTCGAGGGCCCCCAGCTCCGAGACGCGCGCTTCGAAGTCGAACAGGGCTGCCCACACCGCGGCCGGCGTGGCGTCGATGTCGGCGACGCCGGTGACCATGCCGCCGGTGGGCGTGTCTTCGTTGCGGATCACGATCTTGCCGCGGCTGACCGCACTCTGCTCGCTGTCGGTCAGCGCGATGGGCGCCGGACGCGTGTCGGGCACCGAGCCGAGGGCCAGCGTCGGAATCAGCAGAAGCAAGAGCAGAGCACGGCGCACGAGCGACCTCCCTGCGGGGTCCCTAGGTCGGTAGGAGGCGGGGTGCCAGGCCTCGCCTCAGCCCTCCCACCCCGACAGCACCCCGACCGCCGCCAGCGCAAGATCGATCAGGCGCTCCTCAGCGGCCTGCTCCTCGTCCAGCGGGATGATGCCGTCCTCGATGTCGCCGATGGCGGCGAGCACAGCGCCACAGCGCATCGGCACGTCACGCCGGGTGAGCTCGCTGACCGACCAGGGGCCGCCGCCGAAGACCGTGCCGAGCACGAAGAGGTGGGCGGCCTCCATCTCGGAGGCGAGCACGCCGCAGCGCGTCAGGTGCTCCATGTAGGCCTTGTTGCGCTCGCCGTCGGGCCCCTCGCCGAACTCGCGGCCGAAGAAGCTGTCCTTGGTGTGGACGACGCCGACGTGCACGTTGTCGCCCACGCCGAGGTCGGTCGCGGCGCGCATCAGCGCCTGGACCCACACTGGGTCGGCCACCGCGGGCATCTCCCGGGGGGCGTAGGCATCGGAGGTGCCCTCGTCGCGGACGGCCGCGCTGGCGATCACCAGATCACCAAGCCGAATGCTGCGCTGCAGGGAGCCCGAGGTGCCCACACGCAGGAGCCGCCGGGCGCCGAGCTGGCGCAGCTCGTTGGCCACGATGTCGACGCTCGGGCAGCCCATGCCCGTGGGGCAGGCGGCGATGTCGATGCGCCGGCCGTCGACGACCAGCGTGCCGAGGGCCGCGTCGAGGCGGCGCCGGTTGGAGCGGACGTCCACGTCCTCCAGGCGCTTCGCGATGCGGTGGACCCGGCCGACGGAGCCCGGCAGCAGGACGTAGCGGCCGATCCCGCCGTTGCCGGACAGATCTTCCGGGGTGAGCTCGAGGTGGTGTGCCGTCGCCATCAGTCCGCCAGGGGGTTGCGTCGGAGGACGTAGCTCTGATCCGCCGTGAAGCCCGGAAGCTCGGCTGTCGAGAGCGTCCACCACATGATGTTCTCCGCACCCTTGCCGCCGCACTCGGTGCTGTTCACCGTGCCGTTGCCGTCGGCGTCATCCGCCGGGGTGCACTGCGTGGTGTCGGGCAGCGGATCGAAGGTGCCACCGTCCTTCTCGGACGTGTGGTAGAGCCCGAGGAAGTGCCCGGCCTCGTGGGCCATGATCTTGGCCACGTCTTCTGGCGCCTCGGCGTAGTCGATGGCCGAGACGATGACGCCCGACTTGGACGTGCCGTTGAGGCCCGCCGCGCCCGGAGGGCCGGCCGACAGGCCGAGGATGGTGGCGCCGCCCGCAGAGGCGTTGCTGATCTCGTCGACCAGGAACAACGTGAGCGTTCGCGGGTTGGCGGGGTTCGCCGTGCGCAGCAGGGCGTTGAACTCGGAGTAGTCGTCGTCGGTGACGTCCACCACGGAGAAGCGACCCAGGTCACCGGAGAAGTCGGAGTAGGTGATCCGGGGCGACAGCTTCCCCGTGCTCATTTGCTCCAAGAAGCTCGCGATCACCTGCTGGAAGGCCTCGTCGTCCTTCGCGGAGGCCGCGTCGAGGCCACCCGCACCGACGAACACCAGCTCGACCGCCAGCGGTGCATCAGAGGAGATCTCGTCTACCCGATGCACCGCACCGCAGTCGACGCTGCCACCGTTGCCGCGCCCGATGAACCAGTTGACCCGATAGGTGCCGGGCGTGAGCGGTTGGTTGGGTGTGATCGAGAGCAGACCCGTCGACATGTCGTCGAGAAAGTCGCTGCGGAAGCGCGTGAGGTCGGGGGCATCGCCGGTGTAGATCAGCGCACCCGAGGGGCCCTTGAGCTCCCAGATCGCGCCGAGGGCGTCGTCTCCATAGCCGCCGCAGTAGACCAACGAGCCGACGGCGCCCTCCGGCACCTCGACCGCGATCTCGCCGGTGTAGTCGCCGGTGTCGCTGATCGCGACGGTGCCGAGATCGACGTACTCCAGCTCGTCGGCGGAGGGGCCGGCCGTGTCGCCGTCTTTGTCCTTTCCGGAGCAGGCCATGAGGCCCAGCGAGAGAAGCAGAGCTGTCGAGCGCATCACTCCCCCACGGCCTTGGTGAGCGCGAGCTTCACCGACTCGACCGTCTCCACCGCGAGCCGCGCCTTCAGGGCCTCGGTGACCGCCGCGGCATCGAGCTGGGCCAGCGCGTTCGCGGCAGCGATGCGCACCTGCACGTCGTCGTCGGCGAGCGCCTCGTTGAGCGTGGGTAGTGCCGCGGTGTTCCAGCCTCCGGCGAGGGCATAGACGGCCTTGCGACGGAGGATGGCCTTGGTCTCGGGCGCCAGCTTGGCCTCGAGGAAGGACCGAACCGCCTCCGAGGGGAAGAAGCGCAGCGCCGTGATCGCCCGGCCGCGACGAGAGCTGGGCACCTCGGCGTCGTCAGCGATGGCCATCAGCGCGACATCCACTCCCTCGCCCAGCGCCTTGAGGTCAGCCTGGGTAGCGACCGCGTCGTGCAGGTTGAGCAGATCCATCACCGCGCCACGCTCGGGGGCGGCGACGGCGAGGGCCGGCAGGAGGGCCACGAGGGCCAGGGCAGCTCGGAACATGCATCCTCCAACGGCTGCAGGTGGCGCGACCATAACTGGCAGTGGCCCTCGGGACTTCCCCGGAGGCCCTCGATGCAGGCGCAGGGAGCACGCGTCAGGGAGCCGGAGTCGTCGTCCCCGGAGACCTCGTCGTGCCCGGCTTCATGCCGGCCGGTGCGCCAGGTGGCTGGGCGCTGATCACGACCGTCCAGCTGCCCGTCACCTTGGCCAGCGACAGGGACATGGGCTTGCCGTCGATGGTCACCGGGCGGGTGTAGGCGTCGTCGCCGAGGTCGGTGCGCAGCTCGCCGCAGGTGCCGCCGTTCGCGTTGATCGCCTCGCACCACGAGTCTGCACGACCCCGTGGGTCGGGGTGGTCCGCTCCGAGGTTCACCGCGAGCACCTTCGGGCTGATGCGCTTGATGTTGCCCTCCTCCATGGGCAGCTGGAGCCCGCCCCAGGGTGGCGCGAGCTCGACCTCGACGATGGAGCCATCGCGGCCACGGACCAGCTGCTTGGTGCTCTTCGGCGCGGCCGCCGCGGCCTCATCCTGCGTCGGGGCCTCGGCGGCGGCGGGTGCCTCGGTGGGCGCCTCCGTGGACGACGAGCAGGCCAAGATCAGGGCGAGAGTGAGCGGCATCGGCAACCTCCGGCCGCCCCCTATCCGACAGGTGCCACCGTGGCGCTACTCGCAGAGGTGGTCGACCACCTCGAGGGCGTCGATCAGGTGCTTGTTGGTGGAGCCGCCGGTGGAGGCCGTGAAGCCGACCCAGCCCTCAAAGTCGTAGAAGCCGGGGATGTCCTGATCGATGTAGGGCACCCCGTCGATGGTGACGTAGACGTGCGGCGCGCTCACCTCGACGTGCATCGAGTGCCAGCCGGTGTCCTCCATCTCGGGCAGGGTGGACCAGGCCTCTGGGGCGTCTGCTCCGCCGTCGAAGCTGAACGCAACGTGGTCGTAGCCGGTCGGATCCCAGCCGTTGAAGTAGGTGTCGACCTCGATGCTCCAGCCGGGCAGGAAGGCGCCGGTGCAGACCGCTCCCTCACCGTAGCCGAGGCAGCCGCCGTCGCCGCCCAGGGTCCGCATGGTTCGGCCCGTGTCGAGCATGGTCAGCGAGAAGCCGTCCGCTCCCGAGCCGTCGCCCATGTAGAAGGAGAAGTCGATCTCCACGTCGCCACCGCTCACCGTCTCGTGCGTCGCGAAGGCCGAGCCCACCTCGAAGGTGACCACCGGGGTGAGCTCGATCCACTCGTTCACCTCGTCCCAGCTGGCCACGCCCGCGAAGGTCCAGTCCTCGAGATCCAGCTCGTCGCCTCGGATGATCTCGTCCTGGCAGATGCCGACGACCGCGCTGCTGTGGTTGCCGCAGCTGTCCCAGGCATCGAGCGTCAGCGTGTGGTCGCCGCCGGTGCGCGGCTCGCCCCAGGGCTGCGACAGCAGGCCCGCGGGCGAGGCCGGGAGACTGCCGATCAGCCCGTCCACGTCGCTCGTCCACTCCACCGTCAGTGACTCGGGGGCGTCCACGTCGTCCGAGACCTCGCCCTCCAGCAGCAGGGTGCCGCTGCTGACGATGGTGTCAGGCAGGGGGCCCGTGATCGAGACCGTCGGCGGCAGGTCGCGCTCGGCCACCAGGGGCACCTCGACGCGGGGCTCGTCCGGATCGTTGCTGTCGACCCGCAGCGTGGCCTCTCCGCGACGACTGGCCAGCGGGAAGTCCCAGCTGTCGCCGGGAGCCAGCACCGCCGGATGCGGAGGCGCCGGAGGCCAGCCCCAGCCGAGGACGACAGCGGAGCTGAGCACGAGGTCTCCCGTTCCCACGTTGGAGACCGTGATGTGTTCCTCGACCATCGGACATGCCTTTCCGACGACCTCCATCGGCGTGATCTCGATGTCGGGCAGCCCCGGCTGCTCCACGGGCACGTCGATGCGCGAGACGTTGCCGCAGCTGTCGGTGACCTCGAGCGTGACGGTGTGCGGCCCCAGGGTGCGGGGCTCGGGCCAGACGGAGCGCAGGGTCGCGTCGGGCGCCGGCGGATCGTCGGCGATCAGCCCGTCGATGTCAGAGCTCCAGGTCACCTGCAGATCGACCGCGGCGTCCACATCGTCGATCGCGCTCCCCAGCAGCTCGACATCACCCAGCTCGGCGAGCACCCCGCCCGGCAGCGGCGCGTCGACCACGATGATGGGCGGGCTGTCCGGAGTGGAGGACAGCGGCACCTCGACCCGCGCCTCGTCGGGGTCGTTGCTGTCGAGGAACAAGGTACCGACGCCGCCGTCGCTGCGGACCGGCACGTCGAGCGCATCCCCCGGCGCCAGCTCGAAGGGCACACCCGGCGTGGTCCAGTCGCCGTCGGCCCGCACGTCGTGCACGATCAGCGTGCCGCTGCCCACGTTGAGCACGGTGACCGACTCGTCGATCGTGCCGCACACGTTCTCGAGCTCGAGGAGGCCGGGGACCACGTCGATGTCGGGCACGCCCAGGTCGGTGACGTAGCGCACGCCCTCGGCCTCGAAGCCACAGCTGTCGGTCACCGTGGCGGTCAGGGTGTGAAGACCCGGCGAGCGCGGCGGCGCCCACTCGAAGGAGGCCGTGCCGTCTGCGGCCGCCGTCACCTCGGCCAGCTCTCCATCCAGGTCGGACGTGAAGGTCACGACGAGGTCCTCGGGTGCCGTGGCGTCGTCCCACACGTCGACCGAGAGCACGACCGGATCAGGGCCTGCGATCTCGGCGCGATCCTCGGGCGCCCCCCACGTCAGCTCCGGCGCCTCCTGGATGGCCACTGCGAGCGTGACCCGGACCAGCGGCTCGTCGGCATCGTTGCTCTGGATCGACAGCTCGCCCACGCCGCTCGCTCCCAGCAGGGGCAGGGTCGCGGTCTCGCCCGGCTCGAGGACTGTCGGCGCGTCGGCCTGCAGGTCCCAGCCGTCGCCGGTGAGGACGACCGCCTCGATCACCACGGGAGCCGTACCGACGCTCTCGAGCTCCACCGCATCCTCGACGAAGGTGCACGCATCCAGCAGCGCGATCTCGCGCGGAGTCACCCGTAGATCAGGCGTGCCCTCCGGCGTGGTGGGGGTGGAGCCGGTGGGGGCGGCCGTGTCGACCGTGCCTTCGGGATCGGCCTTGTTGGTGAAGCCCACCTCGCTGCAGGCGGCGAGGAGAAGCAGGTGGAGGCAGCTGCTGCGCATCGAGGGCACTCCGGACGCGCCAGTCTACCAGATTCGCCCCACGGGCCATCCACGTGCCAGCACGTTCTGCTTGCCAGCATTTACTGCAATACTTACAGTAAAAACATGACCCTCACCGAGCTCGAACAGACCGTCCGTGCCTGGCTCGACCAGGCCGACGTGGTGCCGACCGATTCCCGCGTCGCTCGGCACCCCGACAAGCGGACACTGCGCTGGTACCAGTCGCTCGGAGTCGTCGACAAGCCACTTCGATACCGGGGTCGCACGGCCATCTACGGGCGTCGCCATGCGCTTCAGGCCACCGCCGCGAAGCTCCTCCAGGCCTCGGGCCACTCGCTCGCTCAGGTGCAAGCCGCACTCCGCGGGGCCACCGACGCCGAGCTCGAGGCCGCCCTCGCCGATGCTGGCGCGGTGTCTCCCGACCCTGACAGTTCTCGCAGCACGGCGGTCTCCCTCGACCGCTTCCGCACCGTCGAGCTCGCCCCCGGGGTCCTCGTCACCATCGACACGGCCCAGGTCGCCGACCCCGAGGCCGTCATCGCCCGTCTCACTCACCTGTCGTCCGGAGGTCCTGCATGACCGTCACCGCACTCGAGCCCACCCTTCCGCCCGCAGCGCCCACCTCCAGCGGCCTCGGCGGCCTGCTCGCGCTCGTCGAGCGTGCCGAGCTGCCCCTGCCCCTGGAGCACGTGACGGTGCGTGCCGAGGTCACGGGGCCGGTGTGTCGCACGGTGATCGCGCAGCGCTTCCACAACCCCCACAGCACCCCCATCGAGGTCATGCACATCTTCCCGCTGCCCGAGGACGGTGCCGTCGCCGAGGTCGAGCTGGTGGCTGGCGAGACGGTCGTGCGCGCCGAGTGCAGGGAGCGGGAGGAGGCCAAGGCGGTGTTCGCAGCCGCTCGCAAGGCCGGCAAGCGCGCCGCCCTCCTGTCCGCCGAGCGTGACGACGTGCACACGCTGCGGGCCACGAACATCCCCCCCGGCGAGGCGGTGACGGTGCGCATCGTGGTGGTGGAGGTGCTGCAGGTGGTGGACGGACGCTGGCGCTGGCGCTTCCCGACCACCCTCGCGCCGCGCTTCCTGGGGGGCACGCCGACCGGCCACGACGGTCCTGGCGTCCTGCCCGACACCGATCTTGTGCCCGACGCATCGCGACTCCAGCCGCCGCTGAGGCTCGAGGGAGGAACCACGCTCGACCTCGAGGTTCACCTCGCCGGTCCGATCACCGCGCTCGAGTCGGCGCTCCATGCCACGCGCCTGAGCCTGGAGGACGGCGGCGTTCGCGTCGCCCCGTCCGGCAAGGCCACCCTCAACAGCGACTTCGTGCTGGCCTTCGCTACCGGCGACGCGGACGCGACCGCAGCCCGGGCCTGGACCGACGGCACCCACACCGTCGTGTCCGTCGAGCCACCGACCGACGCCTTCCCCCCTGCGATGCCGCGCGACGCGGTCTTCGTCGTCGACATCTCGGGCTCGATGCGGGGCGTGAAGATGACCGCCGCCAAGCAGGCGCTGAAGGTGGCCCTGCATGGGCTCTCGCCTGGAGACCGCTTTCAGCTGATCGCCTTTGACGACCAGGTCGAGCGCTTCGCCTCCGAGCTGGTCGACTACGACGATGCCTCCCTGTCCAGCGCCGACCAGTGGATTTCAGCCCTGCAGGCGCGCGGCGGCACCGTGATGGGCCCGCCCCTGCAGGCCGCCTTTGCCGGCGAGCGACCGGAGGGACGGCTCCGCACCGTGCTCTTCGTCACCGACGGCCAGGCCCACAACGACGCCGAGCTGGTGGGCCTCGTGGCAGGGCGTTCAGCCGGTGCTCGGCTGTTCACCCTGGGCATCGACACCGCGGTCAACGGGGCGCTGCTGAAGCGTCTCGCCCGTGTCGGCGGCGGCACCTGCGAGCTCGCGACACCGCGCGACGACATCGAGGCGCGCGTCGCGGCGCTCGAGGCTCGATTCGGCAGCCCGTTGCTCACCGGGGTGACGGCACCAGGCTCCGCGCACCAGGCGCCCACGGCCGTGTTCGCCGGCCGCCCTGCCCTCCTGCTGGTCGAGGGCGGGGCCGAGGGGCTGACGGTCGACGCCACGGCGCTCGACGGTCCCCGCGCCCTGGAGGTCGTGCCCACTCGAGTGTCGACGCCGCTCGCCGTCGCCTGGGCCCGGGCGCGCGTCGCCTCTCTGACCGACCGGCTGCTCACCAAGCCGTTCGAGGAGGAGGCGGTTCGCACAGAGGTGCTCCGCATCGCCCTCGCCCACGGCATCGCCTCACGGTGGACCAGCTTCGTCGCCGTGGAGCACAGCCGCACCGTCGACGGCGAGCGCATCGAGCTGGTTCAGCCCGCGGAGCTGCCAGCGCACTGGGTGCCCGACGCCCCACCCCACATGACCTCGGGTGCCCCGAGGCCCCGTCGGTTGGCCCGGTCAGCCCACAAGCGCCGCCCGGCGCCGCATCTCGCGCCCGACGCCGCGATGGCCATGGACGACCGCGGCCCCGTCGCTCTGGCCCCCCTCTCGGCGGAGGTGGAGGCAGGCGCCAGCGGTGCTGCGAGCCGCTTCTTCGCCCAGGCGCGCCGAGCCCTCTCCAGCACCGGCAGCCCGGCTCCCGTCCGCGCCGCCGCCCCCCCCAAGAGCGAGCCCCCCCCCGCCGAGCCGGGTGCACGCCTCGCGGCCTCCCAGTCCGCCGACGGGAGCTTCGGAGGCGACGCCCTGCGCACCGCTGCCGCCCTGCTCGTGCTCGTGCTGCTCGGTCACACGCGGCGCAAGGGCCTGCGGGCCCGCTCCGTGCGCAAGGCCGCTGCGTGGCTCGCCGCCCACCGTGCCCTGCCGGAGGTCACCGCGGCGCTCGAGGCGCTCGCTGCAGCCGAGAGGGGTCACGCTCCCCAGGCTGGCCCGGCCTGGAAGACGCTCGAGGCCGCCGGCCCCGAGGGCGCTCTGCTGTCCGAGACAGCCGCCTGAGGACGCGAGGCGCGGCAGAGCAGACAGAAGTTGCCGGTCGGCTCCTCGGCGTGCACTGTCGAGGATATGCGTCGCTCACGAGGAGACCCGATGCGCGTCCGAGGTGCTCTGCTGTGCGCCGCAGCCCTGACCGTCGCCGCCTGTGGCGGAGACGATTCAGGCCGGAAGCGGAATCGCGCCGTCGACATCTGCGAGGCCTCGCCCGACGATGCGCAGGTGACCATCGGCACCAGCTTCGCCGAGGGTGCCAGCGTCGCCGCCTTCCTCGACGTGGAGGAGGGGGGCGTCCTCGAGCTGGTTCACGGTCCGCAGGGTGGCTTTCACGTCGAGATCGGCCTTCGAGCTGCCCACCTCGACACCAGCAAGCTCCTCGCGGGCGAGCTGCGTGGCTGGATCAACGGCGAGATGCTCGCGAACGTCGCTCCCTGGTTCCTGTTCACGTGCACCGACGAGGGGCAGGACAGCTGGGGCACGCTGCTGATCTTCCGAGCGCAGCCCGAAGAGCTTCACCTCCAGACCGTCGAGGTCGAGCTCGACCTCACCGACGCCTCGGGCACCGAGGTCTTCGCCTCCGGCACCTTCCTCATCGAGGATCCCGAGCTGCTCTGAGCGGGCGTCAGCGCCAGAGCTGCTCGAGAGACCAGGCCCCCGGTCCGACAGCACCGAGCAAGACCAGGCCGCCCGCAATGGACGCCGCCTTCACCGCGCCGCTCGGACTCTCGAAGAGCAGCGCCGTCGGCAGGAGGAAGAGCAGCAAGCAGCCGACCCCGACCCGAATCCGGTAGCCCAGGACGAGGGACAGGCTGCCCACCGCGAGGAGCACGACGACCAGCGCCATCTCCGCCGCCGGCGCGGGCATGCCCGCCTTGGCGACCACCTCGACCCAGCCATCGAAGCGTCGGATCTTATCGATCAACTCGACCACGAACCACGTCGCCAGCAACAGACGACCCACGAGCAGCGCAGCGTCCATCGGTCCCCTCCTCCATCGAGTGGAACCTCGACGTAGCGCATCCAGGTACCGCGTGTCGGCGCCAGGCCTCGAGTGCTCCCCCTCAGCGCCGACGCCGGAGCCCGAGCAGGAGCAGCGGCCACAGCGCAGAGGCCCCGCAGGCTGGACCGTCGCAGGCGCAGACCCGAAAGTCGGTGTAGGGCGACGTCGTCGACAGCCCGATGTAGACCCCCGACCACTCGAAGCCACCGTCGACAGACCGCGCCAGCTCCGCGTTGCGCCAGGTCTGGTTGGGCACCAGTCCACCGTACAGGGCGATCTCCCCCGACGCATCGCGCGTCACGTCGAAGACCTCGACCGGATCGTGGGGGTGATGGGCGAGAGCGCCGGCAGCGACCAGAGCAACGAGCACGACATCTCCCGGACGGAAGAGCGCGGTATTGTGCAGCGCCGAGCTGCGCCATGGCCGCGTGCCCACCGCCGGATGAGGGCCTCGGAGCGGCTGCCTCTAGGCCACGGCCTGCTGCACCGCGTCGGCCGCACGCCGGCTCAAGATCAGCCACTGGTGCGCACCGGGAACGATGGAGGCCGGCATCACCCGCTCCTCGGCACCCGGGAGGCGGCAGCGCGACGGCGGCGCGACCACGTCGCCGACCATGCTGACGACCGTGGTGGACACCCCCTCAGGCGCACCCCGAGCCTGCAGGTCGGCGACCATGGACGAGCCGGGCAAGGTCTGCCAGATGCCCCGGGAGACCGCACCGAGCAGCGGCAAGCCGACCAGCGCAAACCAGGTGCCGCGCAGGGGAGCCCCGACGGCCACGAAGTGACTCACCGCCTCGGCGCCGCCCTCATGGTGCAGGTACTGAAGGGCGATCAGCGCCCCCTGACTGACCCCCACGAGCACGACCTTCTCCGCTCCCGTGGACTGCCGCACACGGTCCACACTCACACGCAGCTGCGCGGCGAGCTTTCGGACATCCTGAATGCACAGGGGAGACAGGTCGACGAGGTGGGCCTCGAAGCCGCGACGGCCAAGGCGCCACTTGAGCGGCAGCATGAACTGCTTGGGACAGAGGTATCCGTGGACCACGACAGTCGGAATCGGCATGATCAGTGGGTAACCGCTGGGTTAAGGCGGCGGCCATGAACCGACATGCCTCCCGCTACTCGGCCCTCCTCTGCCTGGGCATCCTCACGAGCTGCAGTGCCCCGCCAGAGGGCTCCGCTGACACCGCCGCCGTGACGCGGAATCACCTGCCCCAGATCATTGAGGTGACGGTCGAGCCGAGCGCCCCACGTCCCACCGAGCCGCTCATCGCCACCGCACGAGCCCGCGACATCGATGGTGATGACGCGGCCATCGACTTCACCTGGTCGGTCGATGGGGAGGTCGTCGACGTGACCGGACCGGTGCTCCGCGGTGTGCCACTCGCGCGGGGCCAGGAGGTGGTGGTCACCGCGGTCGCCAGCGACGGCTACGGCGTCGGCCCGCCGACTCGCTCGGCGCCTGTGATCGTGGCCAACACCCCTCCTCGGATCTCGGGGCTCTCGGTGCAGCCCGAGCGAGCCCGCGCCGGCGACCCACTCACGTGCGTCGTCGCCGAGGCGTTCGACGCCGATGGTGACCCCATCACGCTCGCCATTCGCTGGACTGCGACCGGAGAGCCCCTCGAGCTAGAGGGCCCCGTCATCACCGGACCCGTCCGGGACGACGAGGTGCGCTGCCACGCCACGCCCTCCGACGGTCTCGACGAGGGCGACGAGGTCTCGAGCGCGGCGAGCCTGATCGCCAACACACCACCGAGCCTGGAGCGGGCGCGCATCACGCCATCCGACCCCGTGGAGGGAGATGTCCTCACCATCCGCACCTCGGGCTACACCGACCCCGACGACGACCCTGAGGGCTACCGGTACGAGTGGTACGTCAACGACGTTCTGCGGGCCACGTCCCGGCTGATCTCGGGCGACTCGGTCAACACGGGGCAGACGATCTACGCCATCGTCACGCCGACCGACGGTCTCAGCACCGGTGACCCGGTGACCACGCCACCCGTGGTCGTCGGCGGCGGCCGTCCCGGAGCCCCCACCGTGTCCGTCACGCCCTTGAGCGGGGTGGTGGCCGGCAAGGTCGAGCTGGTGTGCTCCGTGGTCGTCGACTCTCTCGATCCGAGCGGTGACCCCGTCACCTACGCCTTCGAGTGGCTCCGAGACGGCGTGATCTACAGCCTCGAGGACGACGTCGCGGACAGTCGCGTGCCTGTCGAGGCGCAGAGCCCGGGTGAGACGTGGACTTGTCGGGTCACGCCGCGCGACGCCACGGGCGATGGCGCGCCGACCGAGCGCGAGGTGGTCCTGTCGCCCCTCGCCGACCTCTGGGGTGTGCAAGACACCCTGCGCGTGAGCCGCACGCCGACCGAGCTGCCACTCTCCGAAACGAACGCGGTCTGGGACGGCTCCAGCCTGACGGTCCTCGCGGCGCGTGGAGAGGTCGTGGCCGTTCAGCTGATCGCCGAGACGGCCGGTGCCGTGACCCTCGACGCCGACGTGTCGACTCTCCGCCACGAGGATGGGGTCGCCACGCTGCAGTACGAGGAGCCCATCGGCGACCCCAGCCTCACAGCCGGGCGGCCGGTAGCCCTGTACGTGCAGCACTACCTCGAGGTCACGCATCCCACCGATGCCCCCGACTGGGTCTCGGCAGCCACCCCCTCACAGCCGCTCGCCGGCTCGTGGCCTGGTCCACTAGTGCCCGAGAATGCCACGTCGGGCGGGCTGCCCGTCGACATCCCCGCTGGGGTCAACCAGGGCCTCTGGCTGGAGATCTGGGTGGGCCCCGAGCGCCTCCCCGGCATCTACACCGGCAACGTCGAGCTGGACATCGATGGCGTGGCCATGCGCATCCCACTGACCCTCAGCGTCAGCCCCTACGTACTGCCCGTGGACGATCGCCTCGAGGTCGTCCTCCCGCTCGACACCGAGGCCATCCTCGCGCGCCACGGTGAGGACGTGAGCGAGGCCTACCATCGCCTCGCTCACCGCCACCGCGTCGAGCTCGCCACACCCGGAGATGCCACCGTCGCCGAGGCTCAGGCCGCACGGGCCAGCGGAGAGCTCTACCGAGCGAAGTTCGGCTACGGGGGTCCGGGCGCCACTGGGGGCGACCGCGTCTTCGCGCGCTCCTGGCTCGAGGCGCCCCCCGGCTGGTACGACCCCGTCATCGCCAGTGAGGAGGTCACCCCCTGGATGGAGGCCGTCACGGCACTGCGCCCCGACGCCCTTGCCCTCGTCTGGACTCACCCGAGCCCCGGCCCGTCCGACCTGCCCGACTTCCTGGCTCTCGGCGAGGCGATCGACAGCTCCGACGCACCCGGACCAGACGCGATGGTCCTCGGACTGCTGTCGCCCCGGCCCGACCTCGGCGACGCGATGGACGGATGGGTCGTCGCGCCCTCGGACTGGAGTGATGCCCAGGCCGATGCGGAGCGAGACGCTGGCCGCGCGTACTGGTGGCTCGAGGGGCAGCGCCCCTGGAGCGGCGCCATGGTCCTCGACACACCCGCGCTCGACACCCGGATGCACGGCGTGCTCGCCTACGCGGCCGGCGTCGATGTGCTGCCCATCGGTCACGCCAACCGCTGGTCCAGCCTCGAGGAGCTTCCCCTCGACGTGTGGACCGATCCGGTCACCTGGGATGACGGGGTCTCCCTCGCGAACGGGGCCGGCACGTTCATCTGGCCGGGGGAGGACCTGCTGTTCCCCGAGGCAGACCGTGGACTCCCGGGGCCTGTCGCCTCGATTCGACTCGCGATGCTCCGTCGCGCCGTTCAGGATCATCGGATCCTGGTCGCTGCCGAGGAGGCGGGACTGACCGAGCTGATCGACGAGACCCTCGCAGAGCTCGTTCCTGCCGTGCTCGACGGGGTAGCGCCGGCTGATCCGATCGGCTTCGATGAGGACCCGGAGGTGTGGGAACATCGACGGCGCATGATCATCGAGTCACTCAGCATGCTCGAGGAGGACTGACCGATGAGCGTCTTCGACCGCCTAGGCAACCTGGGTCGTGGGATGGTCCGGGTGTGGGCTTCATCGGACGAGCGTCCCTCGCGCGCCGACCTCCTGGCCGAGCTGGACCGCCTGGAGGCCGAGGCCCGTCGACTCACCGGGCTCCCGGATCGTCCGAGCGAGGACGACACCTCCGATGTCGCAGACCCCGCTGCCCACCGCCGCGCCCTGCTCGACAAGGCCCTCGAAGACGGCATCCTCACTGCCGAGGAGTACGCCCGGAAGCTCGATCAAGCACCGGGCCCGTCCACCCCGACGGACGCCACTCCGACCACCCCGAAGAAGCGCCGCCTCTGAGGGCTGACGGGGTCACAGGGCGCTGAAGACACACATCTCGATCTTCTCCGACGGCAAGCCGCGAGGAGAGAGGTCGACCAGGCCCTTGCCGCAGCGGTTGTCCGACGACAGCGAGAGCACGATGGACGACGCGGCGTAGATCCGCAGCTCCTGGCGTCGCTTGTCGTACTCCCAGCGTCCATCGCCGATGAAGTCGAAGCGGCATGTGTGATCCGCGTTGAGCGTCGCCGTGATGGGCAGACAGGGTCCGAAGCCACAGTACTCCCCGACGAGAGTGACGGGCCCGAAGGGCGCCGCGCTAGCGGTCGCGGAGAGAGTCAGAGCACACAGAGCGAGGAATGACCGCATCGGAGACCTCCGGAGAGCGGTGATGGATTCGACACCCGCAGAGTGCGGCGCCGAACCCGTCACGTCAGGTCCTGACGCTGGCATCCATCTGGACCTGACTGGCGGATCTCTGGCACCGCTCGACACAGGCCTGGAAGCTGTGATGCCACATGACGCGATGCTCGAGGGCCCTCCGAGCACAGGCGCGGCGGGTGCCGGAGCACCACCCACGGGAAGGCTCCGTCACTCTTTACGCGGGCAGCCCGCTCACCGGCCACTGGGGGAGCGTCAGAGGCGGCTCTGACACGGAACTATCCTGCGACATGGACCCGCTAGTCGAGCCTCGGAACACGCCACCACCATGTCGTCGGAGGTGCTGTTGTACAGTTCGTTGATTCTTAGTGTTCTTGCTCTCACCACTCCGGCCGCCGCGGCTGACGCGCCAGTTACGGCCTCTCAAGTCAGTGAAGACTTCGCTGCAGATCGCTTGATCGTCGGCTTCGAAGATTCCCAGGGACCCGAGTTTCTCGACATCGGCAACCTGGAGCTGAAGCGCATTCGCCGCCTCGGTGGCATCAACGCCAGTCTCTACAAGGTGCCCGAGACGAAGTCCGTTCGTGACGTGGTCGACGCCGCTAACGCCCAGAACGATGTGCTCTGGGCCGAGCCCGACTTCGTGCGCCGCGCTTATGCGACCGTGGACGACCCCTATCGAGACCTGCAGTGGCATCTCGACCAGGTCCAGGCAGACCTCGCCTGGGACACGAGCACCGGCGAGGGCACGATCGTCGCCGTGATCGACACCGGCGTCACCAACGGACCACTCGACGGTCTGACGCGCCTCATCGAGGGCTACGACTTCGTCGACGGTGACAGAGACGCCTCGGACGAGAACGGGCACGGCACCCACGTCGCAGGCACCATCGCCGCCGCGACGAACAACGGCCTAGGCGTCGCAGGACTTGCCTACAACGCCGAGATCCTGCCGGTTCGCGTCCTGGGCGCTGACGGATCTGGCTTCACGTCGGACGTTGTCGACGGCATCAACTACGCCGTCAGCAACGGGGCCGACGTGCTCAACCTGAGCCTGGGCTCGAGCTTCCGCTCCGAATCTGAGGCCGCCGCAGTCTGGGCCGCGTACGAAGCCGGCGTCTTCGTGGCAGCCGCCTCCGGCAACAGCGCTGGGGACAGGGCCGACTACCCCGCCAACCATCCAGGGGCCGTCGGCGTCGGCGCCATCGACGCCGTCTACGGGCGCGCCTGGTACTCCAACCGCGGCGAAAATGTCGACCTGGCAGCACCCGGTGGAGACCTGGGCATCGACACGGACGGCGACGGCTATGGCGACGGTGTCCTGCAGGAGACCTTCTCGGTCGATCGGGTCGGCGCCTACGTCTGGGGCTACAACTTCTTCCAGGGAACCTCGATGGCCACGCCGCATGTCGCGGCTGCCGCAGCCCTGCTGATGTCCGAGGGGGCAACGTCCGACGAGGCCCTGACGCTCCTGAGTGACACCGCGATGGACCTGGGCTCGCCAGGCCGGGACAACCACTTTGGAGCCGGCCTGATCCAGCCCGCAGCGGCGCTCGAGGGCCTGCTCGACATCGCTCCCGACCTCGATGACGACGGCTTCGATGCCGATGCTGACTGCGACGACTTCGACGCGAGCATCTACCCCGGCGCCCCCGAGCTCTGCGGCGACGGCATCGACCAGGACTGCGACGGCATGGACGAGATCTGTCCGGCCATCGACGAGGACGGTGACGGCTTCACGGCCGACGAGGACTGCGACGACAGTGACCCGAGCATCTTCCCCGGCGCATTCGACACCTGCGGAGATGGCATCGACCAGGACTGCGACGGCGGAGACTTCTCCTGTGAGGAGCCCTGCACCGTCGAGGTGACTCGGATTCGCTACCAAGAGACGAGCGGCTGGCTCGGAATTCAGGCCACGTGCTCTGAGCCCGCAGCCACGATGTCGGTCTACGTGGACGGCGTCTACCAGACCGAGCTGATGTACGAGCCACTCCGCGACACCTACGAGGCACGCGGCCGTGTCCCCGCTCCCGAGGTGGTCGAGGTCGTGTCGAGCTGCGGCGGCACCGCCGTCATCGAGCGCCCCTGAGCGACCCCAGCTGACCCGACCACCCTCGAGGTGGTCGGCAAAGCAGCGCCCTGTGCGAGCGCTCCTCTTCAGCTAGGCCGGCCACCCTCGCGGTGGTCGGCTCGCGCCGTGGATCCTGACGCGACGCTCGGTCGCCGCGTCGGGCGTCAGTCGACGCAGGCTGGTGTCGTGAGCACCACGTCCCGGACCCAGTGATTCGACGTGTAGGTGCCCGTGGCCGCCGTGAAGCCGATGTAGGCCGCGAAGTCCAGCCCAGCGCGCACCTCGACATCGGCGACGAGCACGCCGTCGACGTAGGCCCGTGCGTAGGGTGCCTCGTGCTCGATGGTCAGAGCGTGCCACCGACCGTCGTCGACATCGCCTACCGGAGCGGCGTAGGCCGGACTCTCCATCCGACCGTCGAAGCTGAGCGCGACGTGGTTGTCCCGTGTGGGGTCGAGGCTGTTGTAGCTGGTGTCGATCTCGATCGCGGCGCCCGGGAGACCAGGACCCGGCTCGACGCCCTCCCCAAAGCCCATCCCGCCACCGCCCGGTCCGAGGAACGTCGTGAACCGCTCGGCATCAAGCAGCACCAGAGCCATGCCGTCGGCGGTGGGCAGCGTGGCGCTGCTGACGTAGAACTCGAGGTCGAGCGTGAGGTTTGCGGCGTCGACCGGCCGCTCCATCCAGAAGGCCGAGCCGATCGACCAGCCCTCATCATCCGTGAGGTGAAGCTCCCCGATGCTCGGCTCGACGTAGGTCGTGCCGCTGAGCTCCCAGTCGAGTGAGCGCAGCGGCGACTCGCGAACCTCGCCTTGGCGGCAGATGGACTGCTCGACGTTCACGCGGTTGCCACACGTATCCACGACGGACACCGTGACCGTTTGTTCGCCCTGCACACTCGGCTCCCACAGGAGCTGGGTGCGACCGTCTAGGCCCACGAGAGAGGTACCCAGGCTGCCCTCGGCACTGGAGAACCACTCGACGACGAGGTCCATCGGGCCGGAGTCACTGTCGACGACCAGTGCCTCGAGCAGGATCGACTCCTCGGACTGCACCACCGTGCCGAGCGGCGGGTTGAGCAGCTGCACCTCGGGCTGTGCGTCGAGCGTGATGAGCAGCGGCACCCGCCGCAGTGGCTCCTGGGGATCGTCTGTCACGAACTCGATCGCCCCCTCGCCCACACCGTCGAGGCTCACCGCGAGCTCACCTCCGGGCTCGATCTGGAGGGGCAGGTCGAGCATCGGAACCCGGTAGTCCCCCTCGACATTGACAGCACGTAGCGTGAGTGACCCATCTCCCACATTGCCCAGCGCGATCTCGACAGGAGGCGCGTCGCAGGCCCCGAGCACCTCGAAGGTCTGCGGACTCGCGTAGGCATTTGCCACGCCCGCAGCCGCGCCCGTGTCGCTCGTCACCACCTGCGTCGTGGTGTTGTAGATGGGGCCGTCCGCGCAGCCCAGCAGCATCGAGATGAGGCCGATGAGCGGCGTCATCCGGACGACTGACCTCGTCTCTCGAGGCAGATTTAGCGCTGGTGAACACAACGACAACGCTCACTCCCGCCGCGACTGTACCTGCGGCGAGAGCCGAGGGTCAATCGCACGGCGAGAGCGGGCGCTCAGGTCTCTTCGTAGGTGACGCGCGCCTCGAGGACCAGCCCGCTGTGCTGACAGTCGCTGACGTCGTTGTCACCGGTGATGACCAGGCCGACGCTATAGCTGGACTTACTCAAGGCCTTTGCCGCATCGAGCAGGAGCTGGTTGCCACTCGGCGTGAAGCTGAGGCGCAGGGCTCCCTCGGCCTCCGACCTCGGCAACTCGCACAGCGCCGCGCCGGCTGCACAGAACACCGTCTCGTCGATCTTCGAGTGAGACGACCCCACGATATCTCCCCAGCTGTACAGGTAGAAGGCACCAAAAGGCGGAAGGGCAGCATCGAGCTGCGTGGAGCCCATCAGGTACAGACCGTTGAAAGTCAGGATCAGGTAGTCGTCGAAGCGAACGCTGCGCACCTCGCTCTCGAGCTCGAGCGAGCAGAGGATGGAGTTCTCGGGGTACTCGATGGGCAGGTACTGCTCGTTTCGGGCTTGGTAGAAGGCTCCGACGGGAGCGAGGTTGCCGTCCATTCCCCAGAGACACTCATCGGTGGTCTCCGGAAAGACCAGCTCTTGCGGCGGCAGCGACTGTGGCTCGGGGCAGGCCTCGTACACCCCGTCGATGCACTGCACCTCACGACCTGGCGCGTTGAGGCAGTTGATGCAGGTCTTCCAGAGGTCCTCGTCGATCTCGCCATCGCAGTCGTTGTCGAGACCATCGCAGACCTCCTCCCTCGCAAGGCAGCCGGTGTCCGTCGTGGTCGTGGTCGTGGTCGTGGTCGTGGTCGTTGGGGGCGGCGTGCCCGTGTCGACAGGGGTCGGCGTCGTGTCGGGCTCGGCGGTGTCGCTGCCAACGACCGTGGGCCCCTCTTTGTCGCCGGAGATCCCATATTCCTGACACCCGGTGCACAGGACCAGCAACAACACACCGAGCCTCATCGCTCCTCCACTCGTCGAGAGGCGCCCCCTAACGCCTCCCTCGTCCTCGGGACCTGCCTCAGCCCGCCGCGACCTCTCGCCAGGTCGTCATCGCGTCGTCGTCGTAGAGCACGAAGCGGACGTCCCGAACGAAGGTGGGTCCGAGACCGGCAAAAACGCGTGTCGCCTGCAGAAGCAACGCAGCCACTTGAGCCATCGGGGCCTCGCCCGCACCCGCGCCGATCGCGGGGAACACGACCGAGCGTGCCCGGCGCCGCTCGGCACCGAGGAGTACCCGGAGCGCGCATCGCTGGACACAGAGCGCCCCTCGCTCGGCCGCAACTGCATGCGCCACGTGCCGCGCGGGCAGGCCGACAGCCTCGGTCCACACCACCTCCCCGAGGTTGCACGGCGCATGGTCGAGTGCCGCGAGCCGAAGCTCTCGCCCTCCGAGCGCGGCGAGGGAGGCGCCCACGCCGGAGTTCATGATCAGCCCTCTGTTCGCCGAGTTCACGAGCACATCCGCGGCCTGGTCGGCGATGTCCCCCTGCACCAAGGTCACCTCGAGGTCGCCTGTGCGAGCGTGGTCCTCGGCAAAGCGCAGCGGCGGAATGGGCTCGGAGATGCGCTCGAGCGCCAAGGCGAGGGCCTCCGCGGTCTGGTAGCGAGCCTTCGGTCTCTTCGAGACGGCACGGTCGATCACGGCGAACAAGAAGGCTGCGTCGGGGTCGGTTCCCTCGGGTCGGACATAAGCCGTGCCTCGATGCGCCCTCGCCAAGTGCTTCAGATCGCCGTCGGGAAATGGAGGACGCCCCATCGCGAGTGCATGCGCCGTGCA
>PKDJ01000119.1 GCA_002862545.1 Pseudomonadota bacterium | reverse complement strand
GCTTCACGTCATCCAAGGCCGTGGTGGTCTTTCTGGCGGACGCCTCGGGTCGATCCGTTAGAACGCCGGCAGGAAGCAAGCAAAGCGGCGCCCCCGGGGTTGGTGGTACTCCCCGTGGGCGCCTCTTTATTTCTTGGCTTCGCGGCGCGGACGCCCAGCATCAGACGAGCGGCGACGCCTGACTCGGGCCGGTGCTCTGCACCGGAGAGCGACAGATCGAATCCAGGCGATCGGTCCTCAGACCGGTCGGCCAGGATCTCACCGATGGCCAGCGCGAGCTCGGGGGCGTGTCTTGACGACACCCCTCGCTCCGACATCGCCTCGCCCTGCGCCGCCCCCGGTCGTGTTCAAAACTTCTCGATCGTACCGACGATCCGCCCCGTCGCGTGACAGCCAAACTCTCGGGAAGCGCACCCTCGGCGCCATTTAGACTGGCTGAAGGTCATAGATCGTCAGCGCCCCGGGTCGCCGACGCCGCCATCGGTTCGAGTAGGTTTTGAAACACCCTTCCATGGAAGTCCCATGCGTCCTACCCGCCTCACCGCGCTCGCCATCCTGCCCCTCGCGGTCGCTTGCGCACCCGCGGCCGACGAGGCCGCCACGCCCGCTGTGGCTGCAGGTGAGGCCACCGCGCCCGCAGAGCAGGCCGAGCCGCCGAGCCTGGTGGTCGACTTCGGCGCAGAGGGCGACACGTCCTGGTTCGCCCAGAACGACACCGTCATGGGCGGCGTCTCGGAGGGCATCGTCGACTACACGAGCGCCTCCTTGGTCTTCGAGGGCTACGTCTCAACCGAGAACAACGGCGGGTTCGCCTCGGTACGGAGCCCCTACGACACCTGGAACCTCTCCAAGCTAGACACCCTGGTCGTCCGCTACCGCAGCACGGGGCAGCCGTTCACGCTGACGATGGCCGACACCCCCAACTGGTGGGAGGGAGAGTTCCGGTATGACCTCGCGGGCACTGACGGCGAGTGGGTCGAGGAGGAGATCGCCCTGTCGGACTTCGAGTTCTGGGGCTTCAACGGCGGCTACTCCGAGCCTACGGGCGAGTTCATGCGCCGCCCTGACCGCAAGGCCGTCGTCACCATCCAGTTCATGTCCAAGCAGTTCGAGGACGGAGACTTCGTGCTCGAGGTCGACCACCTCTCCTTCTGGTAGTGCCGTAGGCCCGCTCGGGCCTTGCACCCAACCCCACGTCCCATCCTGGAGTACTCATGTCCATGCGCATGCTCGCGCTCGCCTTCCTCGTCGCCTGCGGTGGCAGCGAGCCAGCCCCCCCTCCCGCCCCAGCACCTGCAAAGGCGGCGAAGAAGGAGGCCCCCAAGCCCAAGCCCAAGCCCAAGCCCGCCGAGGCCGTCGTCGTGAAGCCTGACGCGGACGGCGTGGCCCATGTCGAGGCCTCCGACATGATGAAGTACAACACCGGTCGGATCGAGGTGGAGGGCACCACCTTCAAGATCGAGCTGAAGCACGTGGGCTCGATGGCCAAGACCGCCATGGGTCACAACCTCGTGGTGCTCCAAGCCGGTACCGACCCGGTGGCCTGGGCCGGTACGGCCGTGACCGCCGCCGGCAACGACTACATCCCCGAGGACGCCTCTGCGATCATCGCTCACACCAAGCTGATCGGCGGCGGCGAGAGCGACACCATCGAGGTGGTGCTGCCCGGGCCCGGCGAGTACCCGTTCGTGTGCTCCTTCCCGGGACACGCAGCCATCATGCAGGGCGTGATCGTCGCGAAGTAATCGGGTGTCGGCCCAGGCCGAACACCTAACGAACACCAGGGCGGCCGACATCGGCCGTCTTTCTCACTTTCTGCGGTCGCCCACGAGCGTCTAGACATGTTCAAGATGTGTTCAGTTGTCTGCGGGTGTCGCTTTCCCACGCTCCGCCGCGCCCTGGCCGTTAGGATTGCCAGCGTCAACAAGGAGAACACCACCCATGAACACCGTCGCCAAGCGCGTGTCGGCCCGTCACGACGTATCTCTGACGCTGGTGGCTGAGGCCATCCTGCCGTCCCGCTTTGGAACCTTCCGCATCGTCTCGTTCGAGAACGCGCATGATGGGAAGGAACACGTGGCGATCACCAAGGGTGATGTACGTGGCAAGGCCAAGGTCTTGTGTCGCATCCACAGCGAGTGCCTCACGGGCGACGCGCTTGGCTCCCTTCGCTGTGACTGCCGCGACCAGCTCGAGCACGCCCTGCGTCGGGTCGAGGAGGAGGGCGAGGGCATCGTCCTCTACATGCGCCAGGAAGGTCGTGGCATCGGCCTGGCCAACAAGATCCGCGCCTACCAGCTGCAGGACTCGGGACTCGACACCGTGGAAGCTAACGTCGCCCTCGGCTTTCGGGACGACGAGCGCGAGTACAGCATCTGCGCAGAGATGCTGGACCTCCTCGACGTGCAGAGTGTCCGTCTGATGACGAACAACCCCAACAAGGTTGCGCAGCTCGACTCCTATGGAGTGCCCGTAGCCGAGCGTGTGGCGCATCAGCTGCCGTCGAATCAGCACAATGTGCATTATCTGATGACCAAGGCCAGTCGGTCCGGTCACCTTCTTCGCTTCGGCGACAAGCTGCACCTGGTCGAGGACGCCCCCGAGTAAGTTCGGGAGGTTCATGCAGCGGGCACAGGGAGTGGGGGTCGCAGTTGGAGCAGCCGTGCTCGGCGCTCTTGCGCTCCTGTGGATCGCCATGCCCGACACCGGCGAGCCGGTAGCGGTCGGCGGCGCCAAGGGGCCGGCCCCGACCGCTCCGTCCCGAGCGACCACGCCTGCCCCCGTCGTCCCCTCTGTATCGGTGAGCCCCGCCGCAGCCGCTCCGCGCCGCGCGACACGCCGAGCCGCTCCCACACGCGACGACGCTGGAAAGCAGCGTGCTCGCACCGAGGCCGCGCAGCGCGAGGGCCGGGCAGGCCGCACCGAGCCCCGTCTGGCCGAAGACGAGAAGGCGCAGGCGCGCCGTCAGACCCGTGAGGAGATCAGCGATGAGATCCGGGAGCGGGTCGACGCCTACGCGATGGAGGCTGGCTGGGATGCACAGACCCATGCGGAGGTGAAGGCGATCTTCGAGGAAACCTCCCAGAAGATCACACGGGTCCTCGGGAAGGTCGACCGCGGTGAGCTGGAGTGGAACGACGTCCGACGCGAGCTCCGCCAGTACCGCCTCGACTCGGCCGCCGAGGTGGAGGGCATCCTCGGGCCGGAGGCCTTCCGCGACTTCACCGGCACGATGGACTTCCAGCGGTTCCAGGGCGACGAGCCCGTGCGCGGGCGCCTGTGAGAGCGCTCCTTGCCGTGCTCGCGCTCGCAGCCTGCAGCAGCGAGGTGTCCATCGGTGAGCGCGCCGGCGGTCGCGAGGAGCTCCACGCCGTCGAGGTCTTCCCGCGGGTGCTCGATCTCGGCGAGCGTGACAAGGGCGCCACCGCCTCCGCTACGGTGAAGGTCAAGAACCCCGGCGATGTCGACCTTGTCGTGCGCAAGCTGGTGCTCGATGGGTCAGCGGCCTGGGCCCTCGACCATCCACGACTGCCCCACACCGTTCGACCGGGCGGCGCCCTCGACGTGCGGGTGACGTTCGCTCCTGAGGCTCCCTACAAGCGCACCGCCTCGCTCACCGTGAAGACCGACGCACCCGACGGGCGCGTCGCCGTCGACCTGCTCGGGCGAGGGACGCCACCGATCGCCGAGCTGCAGGCTCTCGAGCTTGGCGAGCACGCCATCGGCTGCGGCGAGACCACCGGTCAGCTCGTCGTCTCCAACGCGGGTGGACACGACCTCAAGCTGTACGAGGGCCGAGTCGCTGGCGAGCCACAGCTGTCCATCGGCGCAGTGAGCTGGCCGCTGACGGTGGTCCCCGACGGCGAGGTGGCCCTCCCCGTGGTCTACACCCCCACCGCCGCCGGCGCGGCGATCGGGCTCGTCGAGCTTCGGAGCAACGACCTGCCCGAGGAGTGGGTCGGTGCCGAGGTAGTGGCCAGTGGCCGCTGGGCAGCCCCCTACGTCGTCGAGGACTTCGAGGTGCGCAGTCGCGCCGTCGACATCCTGCTCGCGGTCGACCGCTCCGCCTCGATGAACGACAACAACGCCGAGATCCACGAGGCCTTCATCGGCCTGATCGACGCCCTGCCCCTCCTGTCGCCAGAGTTTCAGCTCGGCGTGGTCACCGGCATCAGCGCGTGCTTCAACGACACCCTGTTCACTCCCGACACCGAAGATCTCGCGCCGCGGATCATCGACGCGATGCAGGGCCCCGGCTCACCCCTCACCGAGGCTCTCCTCGGGCTCGCCCGCGACGCGATCGTCGCCACGGAATCCTGCAACGCCGGCTTCCTCCGTCCCGGTCATCCACTTCAGCTCGTCGTGGTCTCCGACGAGCCCGAGCAGTCCTCCGACGGCTGGGAGCCCCTGGTGGAGGAGATCCGCACCTGGCTGGCCGACCCCGACGACCTCCATGTCTCGGGCGTCGTGGACGCCGAGGCGCGCTGCGGTGACGGAGCCTCGGGCTACCTCGAGGCGGCCGAGGCGACCGACGGCGTCATCGCCGACCTGTGCACCGACGATCTACCCGAGACCGTGCTCGATCTCCTCGTCCCGGTGCAGACGGGCGTCGACTTGTTCCCGCTGGCCGAAGTTCCCGCACAGGGCACGCTGTCGGTGTTCGTCGACGGACTACGCACCGACGCCTGGACGTGGGACGCCGGGCGGAGCGCCGTCCGCCTGGACGACGCACCCGAGCCCGGCAGCACGGTTCGCATCGAGTACCGCGGCGGGGGCTGCTGACCCCCGCGACGCTCACAGCGTGTGGTACTCGGGGCCCTCACCACCCTGGGGCGGAACCCAGGTGATGATCTGGTAGGGGTCGCGGATGTCGCACGTCTTGCAGTGCACGCAGTTGGAGAACTCGACCTGCATCTCGAGCCGGCCGGTCTCCTCGTTCGGGCGCATGTTGTAGACCTGCGCCGGGCAGAACTTGGTGCACGGGTTGCCGTACTCCTCGAGACAGGTGGTCGCGCAGACCTCCGTGTCGAGGATCTTGAGGTGGGCCGGCTGGGCCTCCTCGTGGGTCGTGCCCGAGTAGTAGACGTCCGTCAGCTTGTCGATCAGGTAGGTGCCGTCGAACTCGATGGCCTCGGGCTCGGCCCGATCGGCGAAGTAGGACGTGATCTTCTCGACGTGGCAGTGGTCGGCGTGGAAGGGCTGCGTCGTCGAGCCTGGACCGAAGAAGTACTGCACGCCCGTGCGCACCAGCCCGCCGACGAAGCCGTTGCGGAAGTTGCTGTGCATGTTCTTCGCGGGCTCCATCTCGGCCCGCACCCAGCTGTCGTCGAGGCGCTCCTTGTAGACCGAGAGCGTGGCCGCACCGGAGTTGCCCGCCACCATGGCCTCGAAGGCCGCCTCGGCCGCGAGCATCCCGCTCTTCATGGAGGTGTGGATGCCCTTGATGCGCAGCGGGTTCAGGAAGCTCGCGCTGTCGCCGACGATCATGCAGCCGTCGGTGTAGAGCTGCGGCATGCTCGCCCAGCCACCGATGGTGACGGCCTTGGCGCCGTAGCGCACGACCTTGCCCTCGCCGATGATGCTCTTGATGTAGGGATGCGTCTTGAGCCGCTGGAGCTCGAGGTGGGCGTCCATGTGTGGGTTCTTCGCATCGAGCGCGATCAGCAGCCCGATGCACACCTTGTCGCCACCCATCGTGTAGAGGAACGACCCGCCGAAGGTGTCCATGTCGAGCGGGTAGCCGAGCGTGTGGGCGACAAAACCGTCCTTCACCGAGCCCTCGGGCAGCTCGAGGACCTCCTTCACGCCGATCTCGTAGATCATCGGCTGGCTGTCGGCGTCGAGGTTGCGACGCTGGATCACCTTGCGGCTGAGATGCCCCCGTGGGCCCTCTCCGAGGATCGTGACCGGCGCCTGGAGATCCATGCCGGGCTCGAAGTCGTCCGTCGGGACGCCGTCGCTGCCGATGCCACGATCACCGGTGCGCACACCGGCGACGGCGTCGCCGTCCCAGAGCAGCTCCGTGGCGGCAAAGCCGGGCATGATGTTGGCCATCTTCTCTTCGGCGATCTCGGCGAGCCACTTGCAGAGGCGACCGAGGCTCACGATGGGCTTGCCGTGGTTGATCAGCTCGGGCGGAATCCACGGCGCCTCGATCTGACCCTCCTGCGTGAGGAAGACCATCGACTCGCGCTCGACATACCGCTCGACGGGAAAGTCGTCGCGCTCGCGCCAGTCCGGGATCAGCTCGTCGAGGGCCTTCGGATCGAGGACCGCGCCCGAGAGCTGGTGCGCGCCGACCTCAGAGCCCTTCTCGAGGACCATGATCATCGGCTCCTCGAAGACCTCGCCGGCCTTCGTGCCGGCCTCGACGGCCTCGTTGTGAGCCTCGATGAGGTTCATCAGGTGGATGGCTCCGGCGAGGTTTGCCGGCCCGGCCCCGACGAAGATCACGTCGCAGGGCATCTCCTCACGTTCCATCCGCTCGCTCCCCGAGATGACTTGAGACCTCGCGGGTAACATGGGGGGCCGGGCGCGTCCGTCCAGCTGGCACGGGCTGCGGCAGGTGCCCCACCACTGGGCTAGGGGCGGACCATGAGCCCGCGCACGATGCTGTTCACGACGGTGACCCTGCTCACCCTGGTGGTCGACCAGGCCACCAAGGCGTGGGTGGTGACGAACATCGCCGTCGGCCGAGGGCAGCTCTCGGTGATCGAGGGCCTCGTGTCTCTGGTCAACCGGCAGAACTCTGGCGCCGCCTTCGGCACCCTGACCGCCCTCCCGTTTCGGCAGGTGCTCTTCGGAGCCTTCACCCTCGTGGCCTTCGCCGTGCTCGTCGACGTGGTCCGCAACCTCCCGCTCGACAACCGCGGCATGGCAGCCACCTGCGGACTGCTCTTTGGTGGCGCGGCTGGCAACGCCCTCGACCGGGTCCGCCAGGGCTACGTGACCGACTTCCTCAGCCTACACGTCGGCTTCGAGCCCCTCCACACCTGGCTGGATCAGGCTGTCGGCATCACCGAGCTGCCCAGCTTCAACGTCGCCGACGCGGCCATCGTCGCCGGGATGGTGCTCTTCGTGGTCTTCTTCGTGCGCCTGCCCGACGATGCCTCCGACAGCACAGCCGAGGCCTCCTGATGCGTCCGATCCTGTTCACCATCGGCGACTTTCCGCTTCACACCTACGGCATCCTAGGCGCGGCCGCCTTCCTCTTCATCGCCTTCGTCGGCATCTGGCGCGGACGCGCCCTCGGCATGAAGCCCGAGAGGGTGGCCGACCTCGTCTTCGGGACCACCTTGCTGAGCCTGGCTGGCTCACGCGCCCTCTTCGTGATTCAGAACCCCGAGGCCGCCCCCACCTACAGCGACTGGGTCGACCTGCGGGCCGGCGGACTGGTCTTCTACGGCGCTCTCCTGACCGGCCTGCCTGTCGCGAGCCTGCTGATTCGCCGATTCGGCTTTCCGTTCTTCGCCACGTGGGACGTCTTCGCCACCGCGATGCCGCTCGGACACGCCCTGACCCGCATCGGCTGCCTGGGCGCAGGCTGTTGCTACGGCGCTCCCACGGACGTCGCCTGGGCCGTGACCTTCACGCACCCGCACTCCGGAGCTCCCCTCGGGGTCCCCCTCCACCCGACACAGCTCTACGAGGCAGGATGGCTGCTGCTGATCGGCATCGTGGTGAACCTCCGCTATCCAAGGCGATCCTTCCCCGGAGAGATCACGGCCCTCTACCTTGCGATGTACGCGGTGGGTCGCGCCGTGATCGAGGCCTTCCGTGGCGACGTCACCCGAGGCTTCTTCCTCGAGGCCGTGCTCGGTCAGACGCTCAGCTACTCGCAGGGCGTCTCGATCCTGATCTTCGCCGTCGCCGTCGCGTTCGCGTGGGCCGGGCGTCGGTCCACCGCGCAGACCTGAGCGTCAAGCCAGCGCGATGTGGTCGTCGTGCAGCGTGACGAGGCGCTTGCGGTACAGGCCACCGACCGCGCTCTTGAAGCGCTTCTTCGACATGCCGAGCCGGGCTCGGATGACATCGGGCGAGCTCCGGTCGGTGAGGTCGAGGCGGCCGTCGGCATCACGAATGGCGGCGAGGAGGATGTCTTGGTCCGAGCGGCGCCCCGCCGGACCCGCCTGGCGCAGGCCACAGTCGAGCCGCCCGTCGTCCCGCACCCGCTCCACCCAGGCCTCGAGCAGCGTGCCTGGGTAGGGCCGCCGCGAAAAGGCTCCCCGGGGAATCATCCCGCTGTGGCACCCATCCACGACACCGAGCGCACCGTGCTCGTTGGTGCCGTAGACCAGGAAGCTGACCTGCTGGCCTCGCTGGTACTCCACCGGATCGAAGTCGAGGTACTGCGCGAGCCAGGTCGAGCCATAGCAGCGGCCCCGGTGGTCGACCGCCACTGCGACCACGGGCCGATCGCCGATCTCGAGCGGGATGTGCTGCTTGTTTCCGGGGATCAGGAGGTCCTTCGGCAGCCCCCAGTCGACGAAGGCTCCGTGCGGCCCCACGTCGACCACCTCGAGCACCGCAAAGCCACCGGCCTCGACCACCGGGCGCTCCATCGACCCGTGCCAGCGCCCGTCGTCGTCGACCGTGACGAACACATCGAGGGTGTCACCGCGGGCCACGCCCTCGGGGGCGACGCCTGCGCGGAGCATCACGAAGTGCTCGCGGGTGCCGAGAACCACGCCCTCGGCGCCCGTGGCGATCACCGGCAGGTGATTGGTTCGTCCAGGTCGCATGCGCCCGTGTAGCACGGGCCGGGGGGCAGGCGTCGCCCCCAGGCCGAGAGCGCCAGCGAAGCCCGCCTACGGAGTGGCGCTCGCCATGGCGTCGATGCCGTCTGGCAGCCCTGCGACGGGCACGACCTCGGCAGTCATGGTCCGGAGGTCGATGCGATGCAGGGCACCACCGCCGAACTTGTACAGCTCGCCCTCGTGGAAGGTGCAGCTGCCGCCCGAGCCCGTGCCCAGGCCGCTGACCAATCCGAGCGAGGCGTAGTCTGCCGGGCTCCTCGGATCGAAGGCGTACGCGGCACTCCCGCTGAACATGTACAGAGTACCGTCGGGCGCGAGGGCCATGCAGTTGTTGAGCGTGCCGATGCCGACGGGCACGACCTCGACATCACCGCTCAGCGGATCGATGCTGATGAAGTCGTCGCCGTTCTCGGTCCAGCCGTAGAGCCCACCGTCGGCACCGTGAGAGAAGGCGGAGAACGAGCCGGGATCCGTCGCCGAGGAGAGAATCGTCAAGTCACCCGTCTCGGGGTCGACGTCGAAGATGAACGGAAAGGAGCGGGAGGAGGCCTGAACCCCGTAGAGCCGTCCGTCGGGACCGAAGGAGAGTCCCGTGAGGGGGTAGCCGGTCGCGGGGTTGAGGGTCGTGTAGGTGCCCTCCACCGGGTCGATGACTCCCAGCTCGGTGCCAAAGCCGCCGCCACGCCCCTCGGCGACGATGATCCCGCCTCCACCACCACCCGCGACGGTATCGGTGTTGGTGAACAGGCAGGTGGTGGTGTCGAGCATCTGGATGGTCAGAGAGCAGACCGGGCCGGAGACCGACGGAGACACCGAGATGCGGCCAGCACCGTCAGCCGGGACGAGCGTGATCAGAGAGAGGCCCGAGAGATCACTCGACGCGCCCGCGCAGGGGCCGCCAGGCACGGCATCCCGCCCGAGGCCCGAGCCGCTCAGGACGGCTACCGTGGTGCCCGGGACGAAGCCCTCGGCCATCACGTCGATGGTTCCTGGACAGGCCCCGCCGATGCTCAGGCTGGGACCACCCGCAAGCGCGGCGACAGGCAGAGTGAGGGTGGCAAGCAGCAGGCTTCTCATGGGACTCTCCTTTGAGCGTCAGGCATTCGACGTACCGACCTTTACCCCGGTTGACCCCACACGCCAGCGCTCAGGCCAGGCCGAGTCGCTCGGCGATCACACCCATCTCGAGCTCGAAGAATGCAGCAGGATCGAACAGCTCCGAGCTGTGGCCCCGAAGCTGCTCCCACACCAGCGCGTGCACGGGCAGCCAGCTCATGTAGGCGACGAGGATGAGTGAGGGCTCGACCCCCAGCACGTCGGACATGGGTGTGATGGCAGCGCGGACGGGCTCCGGAGGCGCAGCGTAGGCACGCGGCGTTCGAAGCGTGCCGGCAGCGCGGGCTGCGGCCAACAGCTCGACGAACAGGCCCAGTAGCCGTGCGACCTCCGGGCGGATCAGCTCGTCGGGGACCACGCAGCCCGGGAAGATCGCACCATGGATCAGGACATAGTCCTGGCTGTGCGCGAGCACCCACTCGCGGTAGCCAGAGACCAGAGCCGCAAAGCGGACCGCGAAGGTCTCAGCGCGCGTCTCCGCGGCCACGCTCGTCATCACGTCCGCCAGCTCGCCGTAGGCGTCTCGCACCAGCGCGTGGACGAGGGCGTCGCGGCTCGCGAAGTACCGGTAGAGCGCAGGGGTCGACACCCCCATCTCCCGGGCGATGCGACCGAGAGAGAGCGAGGCGGCCCCATCCCGGGCCATCTGGTCCCGCGCCACGCGCTTGATGCGCGCTGCCATCGCCTCGTGCCGACTCAGGATGCCTCCGTGAAGCCCCTTAACGTCACTCGGCGCAGAGCCCTGTCGACATGGCGCATGGCGCACCGTAGCCGCCGCTCAGAGGACGACGCGCAGCCCGGTGTGGCCACCGAAGGTGTCGTTGAAGCCGACATTCAGCTGCCCGTAGAGCTTGAACATCAGGATGTTCGCCTGCACACCACCGAAGACGCGCGGCGTGATGCCGTCGGCACTCCCGGTGCCGTCGTAGCTGAGGTCGACCCGGCCCAGGTTGACGGTCGTGCCGTCCACGTCGGCATCGATGGGACCGCCGAGCGAGATCGCCTCGGAGGCGCTCGCCGTGTTGACGTCGACCGCGCCCCCGAGCCAGAGGGCGGCGAGTCCTAGGCGGACGCTCGTCGACAGCTCCACCGGAATGCTCTGGGCATCGGCCTGGACGGCGAAGTCGCCCGTGGCCTTCCAGTTCAGGGTGGTGTCGCCGCTGGTGTCCTTGATCGGGAGCGACTCGGAGAGGGTCAGCTTGTAGGTGCTGTGCTCGTAGCCCGTGGTCAGGTCGATGCCGCCCCAGCCGATCTTGGGTGGGTTGGGCTGACCGATCATCTTGAACTGCAGGTGCGCGCCCACGTTGTACATGTTTCCGCCGAAGGGCGAGCCATTCGGGAGCGGCGCACTCATCCCGTTCACGAAGACCCGCAGCCGGTCGAGGAAGTTCTCTCCGGGCGTGGCGATGCCGAGGTTCAGTCCCGCCATCAATGAGATCTGCACCGAGACCCCGTTCTCGGGGAGCGGGACCGCCGCGCTGTCGTCGGGCTTGCCACCGAAGGCCGCCCCTGCCCCCTCGGTGCCCGCGCCCAGGGAGCCTCCAAAGATGAAGCGCTTCGGCGCGGTAGCGTAGTCGACACCCGATCCCTTGTTGGCGATGGTGGCAGCCGCTGCCATGGAGTCGAGGAACTGCTGCTGGGAGCTGAAGTCGAACGCCCCCGCCAGCGCTCCGTCAAGGTCGGACTCGATCGCAGCACTGTCGACTCCGGCCGCGCTCATCGCAGCGTCGTCGAACGTGTACGTGAGCGTCTGTGCCTGCGCGGTGCCGGCCCAGCCCAGGGCCGCGAGCACAGTGGCTGTACGAAGCATCGATCCCTCCCTTGGCGCACCCTACTCCGCCGTCACCCGACCTGCAGGCTTGGGAGAGAGGCGTGTGAGAGACCATCAGTGCCCAGCGCACCGACACGCGCCCTCAGCTCGAGAAGGCACGGGTGCGTCGAGAGTGGGGGTGAAGGTGCAGCGCGGCGCGGTCCGTGTCGTCGAGGCGCTCCGCGATGGCGTGGATGAGCTCGACAGCCCGTCCCCGGTAGATCAGCGGGTTGCCACCCGTGGCGGTCGTGTAGCGAATGCCCGCGACCGCGACCTCCACCGAGAGCATCACGGCTGGCTGCCTCTCGAGGAAGTGCGCGACCGGCGCGAACAACACCTCGGGCGGGTCCTCGGATGCCAGCGCCCGCGCGGCTGCACAGCAAGCCGCCGCGGTCGCAGGCACATCGCCCGTCTCGGCCAACATCTCCAGGGCCGGCTTGAGGAAGACCCTGGCCGCTCGCGGGTCGCCGATCGCCGCTCGAAGCTCACCCCGGAGCGCAGCCGACCAGGCCTCGAGGACCTGAAGACCCGCTGCCTTCGCGCGCGACTGCACGTCGGACAGCAGGCGCTCGGCGTCCATGTACTCGCCCGAGGCGAGGAGGATCTGCCCCCAGAGCAGGTCGGCCTCGAGTCGAAGGTCGAGGTGCTCCCCCTGTCGCAGCGTGGCCTGGAGCTCGTCCACCAGCTCCTGCGCCCGACCCAGGCGACAGAGATCCAACTCCAGCCACGCGGTAGCGAGCAGCAGCCGCAGGTAGAAGGTCGCCACCTCGCTCGTCTGCAGACGCGGGAGCTGTGTGTAGAGCACCGTGAGCGCCTCGGAGAACCGGCCCTGCTGACGCAGCGCGTGCGCCCAGACTGGCAGGGCCTCCGACAGACCGAGCGCGTCACCGGCCTCGTCGAAGACCACGATCGCTGCACGGGCTGTGCGCTCGGCCTCGACGATCAAGCCGCGCGCGTACTGCCAGGCGGCGACGCCAGTGTCGGCAAGCGCGATGGCCAGCGGCGACTGCAGGCTGGTGGCGATGCGCCGTGCCTTGCCATGCCAAGCTGCTGCGGCCTCCACGTTGCCGGCAATCCGCTCCGACCAGGCCAGCTGGTTGGCCACCGAGGCCGCGAGCGCGTTCTCTCCGAGGTGCTCGGCGTGCTCCCAGGCGAGCTGGAGGTACTTGCGGAAGTTCGGGTAGTGGCCAATCACCTGCTGGGTCGTCGCCCGCGTGAGCGCGAGCTCCGCCTCGAAGCCCACACCCAGACCGGAGCCGTGCTTCGACGCTCGAGCCAGGCTGCGACCGGTGCGCGTGTCGGCAGGCCGTGCGCGGAGCATCGCGGTGACGTGGAGCAGGTGAAGCTGTGCCTTGAGCTGCGAGCCGACCGGCGACGACTCGACCCGCTCCATGACGGCATCGAGAGCACGAAGGGCTGTGAGTGGACGGTGACGCCCGAGCTGGTGCAGCGCCCAGTCCACCGTTCGATTCATCGCGTCGGCTTCCTGGTCGTTGGCGAGCAGGAGATGGATCTGTGCCTCGAAGGGAGGGTCGGCCTTGACCTTCTCGAGCAGCAGACGCTCGAGGGTGCGTCGTCGGCAGGGAGACATCTGGCTGAGCACGACCTTCTCGGCCAGCAGGTGCGACCACCGGATGAGCCGCTGCCCCCGAACTCGGACCGCTCGGATCCACCCGGACGCGACCAGCTCTGAGATCGCCGGACCCAGCTGCGCAGGACGGTGCTCGATGGTGTACGCCAGGACCTCCAGGCGTGCCTCACCCCCCGCGAGCGCCAGCGCCTCGAGGAGGCGGCGCCGATCGGCAGGCAGTCGCGCCAGATCGTCGACCACAGCGTCCTCGGCACGAGGAGGCACGGGCATCTCGATGTCCAGCCGACGCGCCCACTCGATGCGGCTCGCGTTCTGACCGCGGATCTCGAGGAGTCCCTGGTCGACCAGCGTGTTCACCAGCTCTTCGACGTAGCTGGGGAGTCCACCTGTCGCCTGATGGATGCGCCGGACGACCGCTGCAGGTGGCGGACGACGATGAAGAAGAGCGCCGACCAGCAGCCCGACCTCGCGGGCCTCGAGGGGCGGAAGCTCGATGCGGAGGGCATCGGTGAGCTGCTTGCGGAGGTAGGTCCGCGGCGCATCTGCGCGAGCATGGCACGCCGCCACGACCCGCAGGCTGACCCCTGCGCGGGTCGTGGCCTCGCGGAGCAGCTGAAGCATCGCGATGCCCGCCTCGCCGGCATGCTCCAGGCCCTCGACCAGCAGCACCATGAGCTCGTGCTCAGGACGCTGGAGCAGCACCTCCACGATGGCCTGGGCCATGCCCTCCAGCCGCTCGTTCAACGCCAGACCCGTCGACCGCGTCAGCCGCGCGCCGAGACGCAGCGCACGCTCGACCGACTTGGGCCGCGGCTCGGGCACAGCACTCGCGATCCGCTCCAGCAGCCGAGTCCACGGCAGGATCGGCGACACGCCATCCTCGAACGTCAGCCACGCCACCACGCCGCCTCGCTCGGCGACGTACGGGACGAGCGCGCGGAGCAGTCGACTCCGGCCGCTCCCCTCCAGTCCCAGCGCGATCGCGATCGGCGGATCGTCCTCCCGGCGACCGTCGATGTACTCCCACAGCAGGCTGACCTGAGCCTCGCGACCGACGACCCGACTCGCCGACTGGTCGACGTCGAGTGTGCCCGGGGGAAGGAGCGGGTGACCGGCGACGGCCTCCAGCGCCGCAGCAACCTCGGCACCTGACGAAGGACGGTTCTCGGGACGCTTCTCGAGCAGGGCCAAGATGACCGCCTCCAGCTCGCGCGGAAGCGAGCCGACCAGGCGACGCGGAGGGAGGGGCTCCTGGGTGAGGTGAGCCTGGACGAGCTGCCGGGCGTCGTCTCCGGGGAAGGGGCGCCGGCCCGTGCACATCCGGTAGAGGAGCACGCCGAGGCTGTACAGGTCGGAGCGCCCGTCGTAGTTCTTGCCCCGGATCTGCTCGGGCGAGGCATAGGCGAAGGTGCCGATGAACTCGCCTTCCTCGGTGATCTCCTCATACGGGTCCGCGACCTTCGCGGTGCCGAAGTCGATCAGCTTCACCCGGCCGTCCGGGAGGACGAGCACGTTGGCCGACTTCAGGTCGCGGTGGAGCAGCTCACGGCGGTGGATGTGGTCGAGCGCGAGGGAGAGATCGTGGGTCAGCCGAATGACCTCTTCGGTGCGGCGTGGCGTTCCCGGTCGCCCGAGCCGCTTCGCATAGGCCTGCACGGGCACACCGCAGATCAGCTCCATCGTGATGTAGGGATGCCCGAGGTGCACGCCGTAGTTGTAGACCCGCACGATGTTCGGGTGATTGAGGCGACTCATCGCCTCGTACTCCCTGTTGAAGCGCTGCATGGACACACCTGGCGCCATGAGCAACTTCAGCGCGAGGCGCTCACCCGTCTTCGGCTCGGCCACCTCGTAGACCTCGGCCATTCCGCCGCGGGCGATGGGCCGTAGCACGCGATGACCACCGAGCTCCGACGGCAACTCGGGGAGCGGAGCGAAGTCGAGCTCGGCCGTGACGCCGGCGTGTGCCGTCGGTGAAGTGAGGGGATCGTGTGAGGTCATGGCATCACCGCGCGCAGCCGTCGCGACCAAGGGTGGACCCGCAGTGCAGCACGCTCGGTGTCTGCAAGTCCAGCCACCAGCTCTGACAGTACCGTGTTGGCCCGCTCAGCCGCCTCGTGGCTGCCCGCCTCATCGCCCCGGGCGCGCAGCCATGTCGCCCGCGCGAGGAAGTGCTCGATCCGCGCTGGCAGGAAGGCCTGGCTGTCGAGCAGCTTCGCCACGGGCCGGAAGGTCGTGCGCGGATTGACCTCGCTGCAGGTGGAGCGCGCCCGAGACACCGCCGCGCTCGTCACCACCGCCAGCTCCCCCGTGCCGAGGAGCCCGAGCAGGGCATCTCGCCACTGGCGCTCGGCCTGTCCCTTGTCGCCGAGCTCGTACAGGGTCTCGGAGAGGTAGACGCGCGCGCGCCCCGCGAGGACGACGAGCTCTGCTCGCTTGGCACGGGTGTGGACGTCCTCGAGCAGCCAGGCCGCCTCGGACAGCCTGCCCGACTCGAGCGAGGTCTGCCCAGCGAGCAGATCGGCCTCGAGGCGAATGTGGAGGTGCTCGCCCTTCTCGACACAGGCGGCGATCTCGTCCATCCGCTCCTGTGCTCGGCCAATTCGACCGAGATCGATCTCGATGCGCGCCGCGGCGAGCAGGAGCGTGAGGTAGGACCCACGATCCTCGGACTGGCTCGCGTCGGGCAGACGCTGGTCCACGAGGCTGATGGCCTCCGAGTAGCGCCCGTTCAGTCGCAGCACGTCGGACCACTCGGCCAGGGCACACCAGTACGAGGCCCGATCTTCGCTCCACTGCAGCTCAGCCAGCAGCTGGGACACCCAGGTCTCGGACTCGTCGAGGCGTCCTCGCGCCGTGAGGCAGCCGATGCCACCCAGCGAGACCCGTGCTGCGACCATGGCGTCATCCGCCTCCCGAGCGGCCGCCACAGCGGCATCGAACCAGCCCTCAGCCCGCGTGAGGTCACCGTGCCAGCGGTGACTCCGACCCAGCTCGTAGGCGACCTCGGCCCTCAGCTCCGGCTCAGTCGTCTTCTCCGCGTAGGACCAGGCGGCGCCGAGGTGCCGTCGGAAGTTCCGGTAGTGACCGATCCCCGCAAACAACCGTGCCTGACCCAGCTCGAGGCGTGCAGCGATCGCCGGGTCGGTCCGCACCAGCTTACGGGCGCTCCCCAGCGAGCGCGCGGCCCGGGGATCCGTAGGGCGCACCGCCTGAAGCACCGATGCGTGCTTCAGGTACACCTCACCGAGCACGGTCGACACAGCACCACCCGACTCGGCGACGAGCAGGGGCTCCATCACCTCGAGGGCCTCGCCCAGTGCCTGCGCTCGCTCCAGCGACGCGATCACCGGTCCTGCTGCGACCACGGCACGGTCATGGCATCCCGTCGCCGCAAGCAGTCGCACCTGGGCCGAGCTCGCCTCACGCGACTCGAGCGCGAACGCCAGCGCTCGCTCGAGCACACGGCGCCTCGGAAGTGACATACGCTCGCTCACGAGCCGCCACATCAGCGGCTGTCTCCAGGTGATGCGATCGCTCTCGCGGGTGAGGATGCCGCGCCCGATCAGGTCGCCGAGGATGGGCTCCAGCTCGTCGAGTCGCAGTGCGATTCCCTCGGCCAGCACGGCCGCCTCTCCCTCGGACCCGAGCAACGCCAGCGCCTCCAGCACGCGGCGGTGGTACGCACCCAGCTCCCGCCAGCCGGCCTCCGCCCGCGCTAGAGCATCCTCCGGGGGCGGCAGACTCACCGAGAGCCCGGCCCACTCGAGGCGGTCGTCCTCGGCCTCGACCAGCTTGCTGCGGACCAGAGCCCCGACGAGGCTCTCGACGTACTGCGGCTGTCCTCCAGTCAGCTCGTGGATCTCCCGCGCGACCGAGGCCGGGGGCGGTCGATGTCCCAGCATCGTGCCCACGGCGACCGCCACCTCGCGGCGGCCGAGGGGCGGTAGCTCGAGGGTCCAGGCACGCACGAGGTGCTGATCGACGAGGGCATCGTCGCGGCGACGTGGCGCGCGACAGGAGCCCAGGATGGTCACCTGAACCCGATCCGCCTGCAGCGCACGCCGCACCCCGCCGAGCAGCTCTAGGCCCGGTCCACCCAGCCCATGAAGCTCGGGAAGCACCAGCAGCAGAGGCTCCTCGGCCTGCCAAGCACGCAGCTTGACGAGCTCGGCCGCGACGCGCCTCAGCGCCACCCGGTCCCGAGGCACGGCTAGGGCCTCTCGACGCGACAAGCGATCGAGGGCCGCCAGCGTGCGCTCCACGCGGGGGTCGTCGAGGCCGTCCCCGAGCTCGTGCAGGAGCTTGATCAGCCCCTCCAGGCCCGGCTGATCCTGGCTGACGACCCGCCAGCCACGACGCACCGAACGGCGCTCGAGCTCTCGGACGAAGCGGACCCGGTCGCTGCCCTCGTCCCCCTCGATCAGAATCAGATCGCCGGGGTTGTTCTCGGCGATGCGCTGCCACGCCTTGTGCTGCTCCCGTACCCGAGGCGAGGCATCGTGGGTGTGCATGGCCACGCGCTGCCGGGTGCCGATGGGCTGACCGGCGATGGCCTCCAGGGCCTTCGCGACCACCTCAGCCGTCTGTGGCCGACTGTCGGGCGACTTCTCGAGCAGCTGCAGCAGGAGTGCCGCAAAGGGAGCCGGCAGGCTTGGGGTGATGGTCCGGGGGTCTGGAGGCGCCTGGCTGATCACCTGGAAGGCAAGCCGCGCGGGCTCCTTCGCTCCGAATGGACGCTGGCCCGTGGCGAGCCGGTAGAGCAGCACGCCGAGGCTGTAGAGGTCCGAGCGGGAGTCGAGCCCCTTCGCCTGGAGCTGCTCCGGGGAGGCGTAGGCAAAAGTCCCGACGAACTCGCCATCGAGGGTGATCTTCTCGGCAGCATCAGCCACGCGAGCTGCACCGAAGTCGAGCAGCTTGACCCGCTGATCGGGCAGCACCAGCACGTTGGCGCTCTTGAGATCCCGGTGGACCAGTCCTCGCGCGTGGATGTAGGCGAGGGCCCTGGCGAGCAGCACCCCGATCCGGATCACCTCGGCCGTCCGACGGCCTGTGCCGGGCCGACCGAGCCGCTTGACGTGGGACTGCGCCGGAACCCCACGCAGCATCTCCATCGTCAGCCACGGATGCCCCTCGTGCGATCCGTAGTGGTACACGCGCACGATCGAAGGGTGGTTCAGGCGAGCCATCGCCTCGTACTCGCGGTTGAACCGCTTGAGGGAGCTCTCGACCGCGACGAGGTACTTCAGCGCAAAGCGCTCACCGCTGCTCGGATCCTGGACCTCGTACACCTCGGCGGTTCCGCCCGAAGCAAAGGAGCGGAGGACGCGGTACGGGCCAATGTGGTCGAGAGAGACGGTCACCGCCCGCAGGCTACCACCATCGGCATCCACCGCGATGAGGAGAGCCTGACGTGCGAGTGCCAGGTCGCCGCGTCATCGGCGAATCAGCGCGATGACTCCGTTCACGAGGACCATCGCCACGATCCCGACCGCACCCAGCGGGTGTGCGAGCAGCGAGGAGCCATCGAGGACCAACACCGGGGCGGCCGCCGCAGCGTTGAGGGTGCCGTGGAAGAACGTCGCCGCCCAGACACTGTCCGAGCGCTCCCGGAAGAAGCCCAGGATCGGAGCGAGCACCGTGCAGGCCACGACCATCACGACCACACCGACGAACGGATGATCGGGCCAGTTGTGACCCTGCACGATCAACGGTGCGTGCCACAGCCCCCACATCGCCCCCGTCAGCAGGTTGGCTCTCCAGAATCCGAGCGGCGCGAGCTCATCGTGCAGGAAGCCCCGCCAGCCCAGCTCCTCACCGAGCGCGAACACCGCGTTGATCGTCAGGCCGGCGAGCGGGGCTGCGAGGAGCGCGAGGGCCGCTGGATGCAGCGGCAGCCCCTCGAGCTGTGCTCGCGCCAGGTCCGCCAGCTCCCCCGACAGCCCAAGCCGCGCGAGCAGACCCGTCGTGGTCGGGTCCCACTGCACCCCCGGAAAGACCGCACCGACGGGCAGCATCAGGCCGATCAAGGCGGAGGCGCCGAGCGCGGCGGCGATCGACCACGTCCAGCGTCCGACGCGCAGGCCGAGGGAGCTCGCGAGGGGCAGACCCTGCTGGCGCCGGACGATGATGGCGGCGAATCCTGGTGTCCACATCATCGCGAGGGCAGCCGGCATGCCCAGCCCCAGCGGAGCCAGGACGCCTGCTGCGACGCCACAGACCACAGCACCCAGACAGGACAGACCGTAGAAGCGAAGCACGGCAGAGCGGTCGATCTCAGACACGGAACCTCCAGCACCCTCTCTCTACGGGTGGACGGTGCCGGTATTCCCCCCTCCCGACGAGATGCCCTCGACGAAGGGCGCGCGTCCGTCCGAGACCAACGGCGCCCAGGGTGCTGAAGTGGCTCGTACGCTCACTTCGGCACCATCCTGCTAGAGGCTGTCCATCAGGAAGTCGTAGCCGTCGGTGGCAAGCTCGAGGCCGTCATTGATCACCGAGACGTCGATCCGATAGTCGCCGAGTGGAACCCAATCGGGCACGCCCATGGTGACCCGCTTGGAGGCCTCCGCGCCCGCAGCGAGTGGGATCTCCGCCGCACCTCCATCGTAGAGGACCCGCACCACGTCGACATCTACTGAGGTGATGTGCATCTCGACGCGGTCGAAGGCGAGGTCGTCGACCGTGTCGTTGATCAGGTTGATGGTGAAGCCCAGGCTGGTGCCAGCGTAGACGGTCTCGCTGTAGTCGGAGAGCAGCAGCGACAGCTCGTCGGCTGGGGGATCGACCGGGTCGGCCTCGCCCAGGATCGGCGCATGGAGGTAGGGCCCTCCCGTGCAGGCGCTGGCCGGGAGGCAGGCGAAGCCATCCCACTCCTGAAAGTAGTACTTGATGCCGTCGGATGGGTACAGGTCACCGAGCCCACCGTCGTGGATCAAGGCGTTGTAGTAGTAGCGGTGTCCGGGGCCGTCGTAGCTCGCGTCTTCCAGCATCACCTTCGCCGTGAGCCACTCGCCGAGGTGGGCGTCGTAGAGCTTGAGCTTCATGTCGCCGTACGAGACGGGCACGTCCGACACCACCTCGAACACGGCCCAGACCATCGAGTCGGGCACGTAGTCCATCTCGTTGCCCCCGTTGCCGGGCTGCCCGAGCGGGGCCGAGCCCTGCATCTCGACCCCCTTGCCGTCCTCCCCGAAGACACCGTCTCCGCCGGTGAAGGAGTCCCGGCCGTAGCCAGGGCCGTCCCAGTAGAAGAGCGAAGCGAGCGCAGGTGTCGCGAACATCAGTGTGAGCATGGGCCCTCCAGGCAGGGCGGCACTCTACAGACCCTCCCTCGCAGGAGTCCATACACGGATCTGACCTTCAGGACAGCGCTGCAATCGCCTCTCGAATCGCCTCGGGAACCCTTACCTTCACACCCGCTCGGTAGTCCACGGTGACGATCACGCCGCTGCCGCGGGCCACGACCACGCCGGTCTCGGCCGTGCGCTCGACGGCGTACTCCATGGTGAAGGAGGTGTTGCCCATCCGGGACACGCGCGCGCCCACGACCACGGTGTCGGGGTAGTGCAGCGGGCGGAGAAAGTCGCAGGTGGTGGTCGCGAGCAGCGGACCGACCGTCAGATCGGCGCCGGTGTTCGCCAGCCCGACCCGCTCGAAGAGGGCGATGCGGGCCGACTCGAACCACGTGAAGTAGCGCGTGTTGTTCACGTGGCCGAGGGCATCGAGGTCGCCCCACTGCACGGGCAGTGTGACGTGAACCGGGTAGCCGTCCATCGGGCTCACTCCGGGTAGAGGAGGAAGGGACGCCGCTGCTCGGCCCACACCGCCTCGTCCGACGCGAGCGTGGCCTCGCGGTCAGCCACGGACTGGGAGGGGTCGTCGACCCACTGCCGCAGCCCCGGTCCGCCGTCGATCACGTCCACCGGCAGGCGGCCCGACGTGTACTCGTAGGGATGGTCGCGCCAGATCGCGTAGTCCGGGTGGACCTCCCGCACGGCCCGCAGCAATAGCTGGATGGCCCGGTAGGGCTTGAAGGCGTCGTGGTCGTAGCCTGGGCCGTCCGTGTGCAGCTGCACGGCCTGGCAGATCGTGCCCACGTGCTTGTGAAAGGTGGGCATGAAGGCACAGGGGCGAATGTCGCACCCGGCGAGCCACTCGGGCGCCAGCTCCCGCGCCCGCGTGAGCACCGCGTCGCGGTCGATGTCCGGAGCACCGAAGACCTCGAGGGGACGGGTGGTGCCGCGGCCCTCGGAGAGCGTGGCCCCCTCGAGCACGACAGTGCCGGGGAAGCAGCGGGCCATGTTGAGGCTCGCCGCGTTCGGGCTCGGGTTGACCCAGGCCAGCTGCGGCCAGCCGAAGCCTGGGCCGGACGTGGGGTCGTAGCCCTCCATCGCCACCACCCGATGCTCGACCTGCAGCCCGAAGTGTTCGACAAACCAGCCCATCGCCTCGCCGAGCGTCAGCCCGTGGCGCATCGGCAGCGGGCCCGCGCCGACGAAGCTCTCGTAGCCGGGCCACAGCAGGCTGCCCTCGATGGGGCGCCCTGCGGGGTTCGGCCGGTCGAGCACCCAGATCGCCTTGCCGTGTGCCGCGCCCGCCTCCAGCACGTAGAGCAGCGAGGTGAGGTAGGTGTAGATCCGTGTGCCCACGTCCTGCAGGTCGATCAGCAGCACG
>PKDJ01000215.1 GCA_002862545.1 Pseudomonadota bacterium | reverse complement strand
TATCGACAGCCAGCCCGGAGCATCAGGGGATGCCGGACAGCGAGGTCGACGGCTGCCGAGACAGAAGTCGCCCTGTCGCCGACGCTACGACACGTGTGCAGGGCCGATTCGGGGCTGTCCAGAGAGTACGTTCGACGCCTGGCGGACCAGACCGGAGCCGCACGGGCCTGAAAAGGGGCCAAGGGTCTGTTTAGGAGCCTCTGTCCTGCGCCGACGGACGTACCTGGCACCCCGACTCCGCGATTCGTACCTGGCACCAAGGCACACCGAAGAACCGAAGCACGCCAACCAACGTACCTGGCACCGGAACAAGCCAAGCCACGTACCTGGCACCGGAACAAGCCAAGCCATGTACCTGGCACCAAGCCACGTACCTGGCACCCAAGGCCCCCCGACGCCCACCCTCGCTCCTCCCACAACCTGCACGCCTGGCGCACCGCGAGCCCCTGCCTCCCACAGCAGCCGCCCTCAGGGCAGAACCAAGCGGCCTGCCTCGCTCACGGTCACTCCGGTCGTCGGGAAGTCGAGCCCCGCGAGCTCAGTCAGCTGCTTCCAGGCCCTCCCGCTGGGGTCTTCCTGGGGAACCGCCTCCTCATCGAGCAGCAGCGGATGCACACGTCCCCCAGTCACCGCACCGTTGCTCGCAAGCTCCACCTCCAAGACCGCCGAGGTACCCGTGAATCCTCCCTTCGTTCCGAACTGGCGGTAGCCGACCAGGTTGCCGAGGCTGTAGGCAATCAGCCGGCCCTGCCACACCTCCATTCCTCGGAGGACGTGCGGACCGTGACCAATCACGAGGTCGGCACCCGACTCCACGGCATGCCTCGCCAGCAGTCGAACATCGCCGCGCCTCTCGCCCCAGGCCACCTCGACCCGCCCGGGCACACGACGAGCACGACTGCCCTCGGCCCCGCCGTGAAACGAGAACAGCACCAGATCGGCCACGGCATCCGCTGCTCGAACCGCAGCGGCCACCTCGTTCACGTCGTTCACGTTCAGGCAGCACTCGCCCGAGTGAGCGGCCACGACCGCGATGGTTCGCCCCGCCACCTCGAGGACCGCGGTGTCGCCGTACCGGCCTGCATGAGCGATGCCCGCAGCATCGAGGGCGGCCGCCGTCGACAGCATGCCGACCTCACCCAGATCCATGGCGTGGTTGTTGGCGTGGCTGACCACGTCCACCCCTGCCCCCACCAGGGCCGCCGTGTACCGAGAGGGCGTCCGGAAGGCGTAGCAGCTTGTCGACTGCGGGCCGCACTTCGTCGAGGGCAAGTCGTCGCTGATCGCGCTCTCGACATTGACGAAGGCCAGATCCGCCGACGAGAGAGGCTCCACGACGGCTTCCAGAAGCCCCTCTCCGTTGCCAGGTGCCACACGGTTCTTGAGCGAGTTGCCAAGCATCGTGTCGCCACCGGCGGCCACAGTCAGCACCGCGGGTCCATCCGGTGACGTCACCACGGGTGGACCACCCACGGGGCCTGGGTTTAGCGCAACCCTCACCGCGGCGGCGTCGCGCCAGAAGTCGAGACCGCGCCAGCTCGGGTCGAGTGCGGCCACCTCGTCCCACGCCTCGACGGCTCCCGTGAAGTCGCGAAGCTGATAGGCCGCCCAGCCGAGCGTCCACCACGCAGCGGCATCATCCGGCGCGAAGGCCGTCTGCACGCTCATCCGGTCGTGCATCTCCTCAGCCGACATCCCCTCAAAGGCGGCGAGAGCGTCGCCTACGGCGGAGCCAGCGAGAGCAGCAGTCGCGAGGAGAGTCAGCACACGAGGAGTGTACCCCCGGACCACCCCTCACCGCAGCGACACCCTCAGGGTCAGGAGCTGAGTCCCTCGCGCCACGCGAAAGGTCAGCTCGTCAGACGCCTTCATCAGCTCCAGTGCCTCGCGCCCACGACCCATTGTGTCGACCCGCAGGCCATTCACAGCGTGGACGATGTCACCATTCCGGAAGCCGAGCGCATCGGGCAGTGACCCCTCTGCGAGGTCCGAGAGACGAAAGCCCTCCACCGTGCCGTCAGCCGCCAGGAACAGAGCGGCTCGGCCGAGCGGCTCTCCGGTCAGCGCATCCAGTCCACCCACGAGGTGGAGCTCGCTCGCGCCGGGTCCCTGTGAGATGACAGACCAGCTGCCCTCGACCGCGGTGTCAGCCGTCACGGAGAGGCTCGCCGCCGACCTCACCATCTCCCGATGCTGCTCCACGCGGTCCGAATCACCCTGCTCGGGGTTCGCACAAGCAAGCAGCAACACCAGGAGCATCGCGGTCCTCCCAACCGGCGCATGATCCTCGTGCACGCCGCACCCGACCACCGCCTGTCACCAGAGTAGGCAGAGATCCGCACAAGGGAATCCATCGTCGATCTTTCAGCCGCCTGAGAGACGGCCACCGACGTGCTGAAGGAGCCACCGAGCGACCGCATCGTCCCCGTGATGCCCGATCGTCTCGTCCGCAGTCGCGAGGACAGCAGCCGATGCATTCGCCGTCGCGACAGCGTGATCCGCCGCGCGAAGCAGCGGCAGATCGTTGTCCTGATCCCCGAATGCCACGAGCCGATGGTTCGACAGCCCCGCCGACTGCAGCACGGACCGGACGGCACGATCCTTGGTCGCCTCCCCCGCGTGCACGGTCACCCAGGCCCATCCCTCCGTGTACAGGTCATCGAACAGGTGAGGCCGGATGCGCTCCCCGAGGGTCTCCTCCAGCGCCTGGTACCAGGGCACGAGCCTCTCCCGCCGGTCGATGACCGTGAGGCAGGTGACCCGATGCCTCAGGGCCCGTCCGGGGTCCTCCACCAGTCGCAGCCGGGGGTCGCGCGCCCGCACCCGGTCTGCGACGTAGGCCGCCACCCCGGGGTTGTGCGAGCTGCGAACGTAGACACCATCGTCTCGGGTTCCGTCCGTGGTGCTGACGATGGGGTCCAGGTCGAGCGAGCGCGCGAGCGCCCAGGCCTCGGCAGCCGTGTCGCCCAGATCGAAGACCTCGAGGTGCTGCCCGGTGCGCAGGTCACTGACAAAGGCGCCATTGAAGCAGACGACGGGCAGACGAAGCGGCAGGTCGCCCAAGATCTCCTGCATGCTGACGATGCCGCGCGCACTGGCGACCGTCACGGGAACCCCCGCCTCGATCAGCCGCTCTAGGACCGAGCGGGAGAACGACGAGAGGCGTGCGTCTGGCCCGAGCAGCGTGCCGTCGAGGTCCGAGACGTAGACCGTCTCCGTGAGTGGGTCGCTCATGGTCGGATGAGCAGCTCTTGGAAGGGAGCCCAAGTATTCCCCAGGTATCCACCAGCGTCGACGCCCTCGGGCGCGTCATCTCCCGCGTTGTACGACGACCAACCTGTGACGTCGCTGACTCGCCCATCGACGGCGTAGCCGTAGCTGGGACCATCCATTCGGTCGAAGGCCGCCGAGCCAGCCCGGTTGGTGTAGAAGGCCACCAAGTACTCGGTGCCGGCCGTCAGCGGGTGGTCGACCTCACACTCGACCCACTCCTCGACGCCCCTGCAGGGCGTCTCCACGCCTCGGTCGAGGAGGGACAGACCTGGCCAGGTGTACACGCTCATGCGCACGAAGCCGTCGGCCGGACAGTCGATGAACCAGCGACCGCCCGCCAGTCCCATGTCCACGTCCGCGGTGAACACGTACCCCTTGTCCGCCCAGTACGGGTCCTCCCCCTCCACCAGTCGACCCGAGCCCGGCGTCAGCACCAGCTCCTCGATGCAGATGCGGTCGTCGCCGTCACAGTCCTGGTCGATCCCATCCTCACAGATCTCGGGAGCATCCGGGTAGACCAGCGCGTCTGTGTCGTCGCAGTCGAGTCCGAGCCAGTCTGGAGCAAAGTCCGGACCGGGAGCCTCACAGGTTGGCGTCGGAGAGAAGGGCTCACCATCACCGAAGCCGTCCCGATCGGTGTCGGGGTACCAGAGACTCGGGGGGCCCACGGCCGGGTCGGCGTCGTCGCAGTCGTCGTTGGTGGCGGCAGTACCGTCGGGGCGGCTGCACGCATACTCGAAGTCGTCGTCGGCACCGAAGCCGTCGCCATCCCGATCGGCGTACCACTCGAGGTAGCTGTCCGGGCTGATGTCCGGGTCGGCGTCGTCGACGAGGCCGTCGCAGTCGTCGTCCACCGGACCATCCGGGTTGCAGATCTCGGGCATCGACGGGTTGATGTCGTCGCGCGTGTCGTCGCAGTCGGTGTCGGCGAAGCCGAAGCCCGCGGGCGCCTGGCAGGCCAGCATCGCGTCACGGCTCGTGCCGTAGCCATCGCCGTCGTCGTCACGGCCCCAGGCGATGAGGGTCAGGGGGTCGATGTCGGGGTCGTCCTCGTCGAAGAGCCCGTCGCAGTCGTCGTCGAGCACCTCGTCGCCGTTGCAGATCTCAGGACGGCTCGGGTTGACCTCGAAGCGCGTGTCGTCGCAGTCGTCGCCCCCGTAGTCAGCGTTGAAGAAGCCGTCGCCGTCGGCATCACACAGCTCGGCGCACTCGTCGTCCTCGCAGTCGATGCGCCCGTCGGCGTCGTTGTCGCGGCCGTCAGTGCAGACCTCGGGGCAGGCGCCGTCGCAGTCCGGGTCGTCGCAGTCGACGCGGCCATCCGCGTCGTTATCGCGCCCGTCGGTGCAGTTCTCGATGCAGGACGGGTCGTTGCAGTCGTCATCGTCGCAGTCGACGAGCGCGTCGGCGTCGTTGTCGCGCCCGTCGGTGCAGACCTCGTCGCAGGAAGGGTCGACACACTCCTCGTCGAGGCAGTCGACCTTGCCATCGCCGTCGTTGTCGAAGCCGTCGCCACAGACCTCGGGGCAGCTGCCGAAGCAGTCCCGATCGTCGCAGTCGACCGCGCCATCACCGTCGTTGTCGCGTCCGTCGCCGCAGTTCTCGGGGCACAGGCCGTCGCAGTCGTCGTCGAGGCAGTCAATCAGGCCGTCGAGATCGTCGTCGGCGCCGTTGGTGCAGACCTCCCCGCAGAACGCTGCGCAGTCCGAATCAGCGCAGTCCGCGAGGCCATCGAGGTCGTCGTCCTCGAGGTTGTCACAGATCTCAGCCGGTGGCTTGTCGTCCACCTCGACGGTCTCGCAGCCAAGCACACCGAACAGAGCGACCATGAGCACAGAGCGGGACACACGACCTCCACGGTGGAAGCCTACCCGAGTCCTGCATCGCTGGCGCGCCCAACGACGCTCTTGCGTTGACGAGGGCCCCTCGCGGACAGGCTGGATGCGCTGTACTCGGCTAAGACCCCGCTGGAGGTAACGACATGCTCGCACTCGCCCTACTGCTCGCCTGCGGCTCCCCCGAGCCAGCGACTCCCGCGACTCCTGCTGCGTCTACGGGAGACGACGTGGCCTCGGTGCTCGCCAAGGCGGATGCCCACGACGGCACAGTCGACAAGGTCGTCAGTGAGTGCGGAGGCTGTGGGCTCGGGATGCAGGGCGACCCAGCCCACGCTGCGCGACACGCAGGCTACGAGCTTCACTTCTGCGCGGAGGGCTGCCTGCAGCGCTTCGAGGCCGACCCGGAGGCTGGCGTGCAGAGCCTCGCGAGCGCCGTGGACTGAGACTGGCGCCGCGCGCCGGGGCCATGGCTCCGCTCAGAGCGCCTCAATGGAGGCGAGATCGAGACGAAAATCCCCCAGCTGGTCCTTTCCCGAGAGCACCAGCTGGACGCTGCCCACCGCGGTCGCATCGAGGGGAATCGTGCCGCCATAGGCCCGTCCAGTGAAGACGGACCATGGCAGGTCTAGCGTCTGCCAGCTCCCCGTGGTCTGCAGCTGCGCATAGCCCACGCCGCCCATGTTCCGACCCGTCGTGTTCACGGTCAGTCGGTAGGTGCGCCCGTCTCCCTTCACACGCACGCGCAGGCCGCTGCGCTCCGAGAGGTCGACGGGGTCGAAGGCGAGCCGTGTCGACACGAAGCCGCCGTTGTTCTCGGCCGAAAGCTCGCCCGTCCATCGCACCCCGTCGCGGGTTCGGGCCATTCCGCCGCGGGACACACCACCCATCACGCCGTCGTCGACCTCTCGCCAGTCCTCCGCCGTCTCACGCACGTCGACGACCACGTCCCCGTCGAGCGCTCGACCCGATGGGCGGCCCTCCAAGACGGCGTCGAAGGCCCGTCGCAGCGCCCAGGCGCGTCCGTCTGCATCACGAGGCAGCGTCGCGAGAGTGGTACGGAGACGCCCCAGATCGGTCTCGGAGAGCTCGTCGTCGCCGAAGCGCACGAGCGAGGCTGCGGCGATCTCGTACACCGCCGCACAGCCCTCCACAGAGCCCATGTTGTACAGAGGCGCGCCCCGGTCGATGGCCGCCACGAGGAGTCCCCGAGCGGCGTCCGAGGTCTGGCCGGCAGCGTTGGCAGGCAGAGCGAGTAGAGTCAAGAGAGCCAGCATCTGGCCCAGGTATCGAGCCGCAGCTGCTGTGCCTGCAGCCTGGCACCTCCGGACGAGGGCAAGGGCTGAGGTCTCCTGTGCGCGCCTCTCCGAGTCCTCTCGAAGAGCCCCCCCCAAGCCTCCCCACCATCGCCACCACTGCACTAAGCTGCGCGAAGGGGGACCGGGATGCGAGCACTGACACTGGCGATGCTGGCCGCGTGTGGCTCGAGCTCGGAGGAGAGCGCCGGCGTAACCACGACGCCGACGACCGAGGCCAGCCCACCGACTGCGGCCACCGACCTCCCCTGGCTCGTGCCGTCACCGACCTACGAGCCCGACACCGATGCCGAGCTGCAAGAGTGGCTCGACGCCTATGGCGGCGAGGCTGCTCTCGGCGAGCACACTGTAGCGGCGGTGACCGCCTATCTCGCAGCCGAGGACGCCCTGCGCGCCGGGGCCGTCGACACCGCCGGAGAGGTCCTCGACGCGGTCTGGTCACAGTGGCCCATCGGCGATGCCGTCTGGTGGGGCACGGGCCTGTCAGGCCATGGCGAGCACGTCGGCTACCCAGCCGCCTACTACGGCCTGCGCATGCTGACCGATGTCGTCGCGCAGGGAGACACCGTCGCACCCGACGTGGAGCCGATCCGCCTGACGCTCGTGCTGGTCGGCTGCGCCGAGGGCGTGCAGCCCACCACCTGGGAGGAGCTGGAGAGCGGTACCGGCCCGACCGTCACGCTCACCCTCTCGGATGACCTCCTCGCCGAGGCCAGCGCGTGGACCAACCAAGCAACCTGGGGGCTCACGCGCTGGGCGCCAGCGATCACCGGTGGTCGCCTGCCTCTTCAGGTCTCTGTGGCTCACCTCCCCGACGTCTGCCTGCCCTTCTCCGTCGATCTGAACGAGCGCGTCTTCGCAGGCCCCACAGACTACAGCCCTGTGTGGGACGCCCTGCCCCCTGATCTGGCCAGTGCTTCCAACTGGTACTGGGTACTTCACCCATCAACCGTCCCCACGACTCCCGACTTCGAGGGCGTCGAGGTCGTCACGGGCGGAATGGGCTGGCACCCGACCGGCGCACCGCTCTTCCTGTCGGACGATCTGTGGCTGGTGCGCAAGCCCCCCCACCTCGGCGACGGTCCGTGGTTCACCATCGAGCGTCGGATCTACCTGAATCAGTGGCTCCAGCACGAACTCATGCACCACATCTTCGCCGTCTACCCCGAGTACCGGCTCGAGGAGACCTCGCACCAGTGGTTCGACCGGTCGACCTGGCCCAGTGACTTCGAGGGCATCTTCGAGCCCGACTACTACGCCGAGGCGATCTGGAAGCGGCTGCAGGAGGCCAGCCCTCCCCTCGCCTCGCTCCGCTACGGCGTGGTGCCACCGGGACACTTCGCAGACCTCGACGAGAGCGCTCTGCTCGGCACCTACATGCGAGAGCCCGTCGAGAACGAGTGGCACGTTGGCACCATCGCACTCGGCGAGGAGGGTCAGCTTCGCTGGACCAACGACGCCGGCGTGTCGTGGGGCCTCACCCCCGACCTGGAAGAAGGCCTGCTGATCACCGGCCCGGAGTGCCCCTACGACAGTGACTTTCGGCTCGAAGCGTCCAAGGACCCCATGTCGGGACTGTTCTCGGACACCCTCGCGGGCTTCCGCTTCAACGGCGAGCTCTACGCCCTCCAGTGAGGCGCTGACACAGCGAGCCGACAGGCCGCAGCCTCAGTTGAAGACGAGACCGCCATCGACCACTAGGTTCTGGCCGGTCACTGAGCGGCCCCAGGGGCTGGCGAAGAACAGCACCGTGTCGGCGAGCTCGTCCGGCGTGGTGACCGAGCGCAGCGGCGTCGCGCCAGCGATGTAGTCGAAGACCGCCTCCGGGGTCGCAGCGCTCGCGTCCGTGGTCCGAAGCAGGCCACCCGACACCATGTTCACCGTGATGCCCTTGGGTCCCAGCTCGGCCGCCGCCGTCCGGGTGAGCGAGAGCAGAGCGCCCTTGGCCGCGGTGTAGTCGTGGTACGGCACCACAGGGTTCTGGAAGAGGTTGGTCCCGATGTGGACGATGCGGCCAAAACCCTGCTCGGCCATGCACGGCACGCAGGCGTGGATCAGGTTCAGCGCGCCCTTGAGTCCGGTGAGCAGGTGGGACTCGAGGTCAGCCCAGCCCATCGTGTCGAGCTTCTTCCGCGCGTCACCGTCGAACTTGAAGTCCGCCAGGGCGTTGTGCACCACGGTGGTGGGGGCTCCGAGGGTCTCGGTGACCTCCGACACCAGGCGCGCAACGGCCTGGGGGTCTCTCACGTCAGCCTGAAATGCCCGTGCTCGATCTCCGAGCTGGGCAGCGAGGGCTTCTGCCTGCTCGCGGCTGTTGCGGTAGTTGATGGCGACGGCGGCACCCTCACGGGCGAAGGCCGTGGCGATGGCAGCACCGAGTCCGCGTCCTGCGCCAGTGACGATGACGACCTGCTGTGCGAGCGGCTGGCTCATGAGTCCTCCGAGACGAGACCGGCTGGCTAGCGGTCCGAGGCTCTTCGCGCCAGGCAGGACAGCGAACGAGTCAGGGTCTGCTGACGGTCCAGGACGTGACTGCCCGTGGACGGCTGGAGGCTCAGTCCGCAGCAGTGGTCTACATCTTCGCCGTGTTCGACTCTTCCTCGGAGCCGCGCAACCTGCGCAAGAGCCCCAAGCACGACCGAAGACCATTCTCAGTCCAGGCGCGGTCGACGGAGGCCCCCCATGCGCGGGGGCTCCACCCTGACCTCCCGCAGCTCCGACGACACCGAATCCGTCTCGACCTCACGGAGCTCGGGACGTACGGGCACTGCCTCACCGAGCTTGATCACCTCCAGCTCGGGAATGGGCTCCTCGATCGCCACGTCGCCCATCAGCTCCACCTCCGGAGGCGCCACACTCCCGCAGCCGTCGTCCTCACAGGCCTCCTCCAGCTGGTCGAGGGCGATCACCGGCTCTCCCATGAGTTCCTCCTCCGGGTCGGCGAGCTGCATGGCCTGTTCGATCAGGCTGCGAAGGGACTCCATGACTGGGCCGGGCTCGACAGCCGGGGTGGTGGAGGCCGCCGCAGGGAGCGCAACGAGCGATGCGCCGAGCGTCAGGGCGCGAAGGGTGTTCGTGAGGACAGGGCGGTGCTTGACCCGACCATCCGGATGGACCGCATAGCGGACGCAGAGCCCACTCTCTCGCGTCACCAGGTCCCGGGCCTCCTGCGCCGTCATCGCCGAGAGATCGTGGACGTGCTTCGCGCACTGTCCACAGAACCGACGGCGGCTGTCGCCGTTCATGGCCTGCCAGTCCGCGGAGCAGGGGGAAGCAATCTTGAGCTGGTCGCGATGCATGTCGGCCTCCGTGTCAGCCTGCCAACGACCGAGCACCACCGTCCCTTACAGCCCGCCGCGAGAAAAACGAAGGCGACACAGACGAGCCAATCAACATCATCCGGCAGCCGAGACAGACGGAGCATGGACGCGGCCCACTCTGGACCAAGCGTCACCCTCCCCGCCGAATCCCGAGCAGACAACACCCCGACATAGGCACCTTACTAGGTACCTCTTCGGCGTGAAACCCCAAGTTAAATCACCCAATCACAATCTACTACCAAGACAAACTACAGAGACCTAGACCATCGCAGGACGCCCTGACACAAGCCGACTCATGTGTGTCAGGCACCACGAACCTACCGTCACGGTGAAGCACTCGGAGGTTCCCATGCGTGCTGTCTCGCTCCTCTCCATGCTCGTGGCATGCTCCATCTCGCCCGCGGATGCCCCGCAGAGCGCAGCCAGCCTCCGTGGCCTCTCCCTGGAGCGCGTGAACATTCAGCGCGACGCATACGGCGTCCCCTACGTGCGCTCACTGACTGACACCGGAGCCTTCTACGGCCTCGGCTGGGCCATGGCGTCGGATCGCCGACTGCAGATGGAGCTGGCGGCACGCGGCGCACAGGGACGTCGAGCGGAGTTCCTGGGCCCTAACTTCGCAGAATCCGACCGCGAGCAGCGGGTGCGCATGGCCTGGATCGTCGCCGAGCGAAAGGCCGCTGCCCTGGACGAGGAGACCCTCGACCTCTTCGAGTCCTTTGCCGCCGGGATCAACCGATGGACCGAGTCGCAGCCGTCACTGCCGCTCTTCGAGGAGGCCGGCCTGCGGCCCGAGCCCTGGACGGTGACGCATGTCGTCGCGATGTGGCCCTATCTGTCGAGCCCCTACTCGCCTAGCTCACTGGAGGAGGCATCTCTGTACGCCGACTTCCAGGCGGACGCAGCCGACCTCGGCGAGGACGCGGCGGTCGATGCCTGGCTGTCCAGCATCCATCCCGGCGTCCCCTCCGCTGGTGTCGTCCAGCTCGAAGACCTCTCGGATGACTACGTGGAAGCGGTGCTGGCCTATGCGGACCGCGTCGGTGCGGGAGATGGACGCCTGATGGACGCCGGTGGTGAAGAGGCGCCGGCCTTCTCGCACGCCTACGCCATCGCGGGTCAGCGCACCGAGAGCGGCGAGGCCGGGCTGATTGCCGATCCGCAGGTCCCCGTTCTGCTCCCTGCCTTCTGGTACGAGTTCCAGCTGGAGAGTCCCTCCTTCCGCGTTCGCGGAATGGGCGTCCCCGGCAGTCCGGGAATCGCGGTGGGCTTCAGTGAGGCGGTCGCCTGGGGCCTCACTGCAAACGGCAGCGACCAAGCCGATCTCTACCGCCTCCAGCCCGGCCGGACGACCAACAGCTACGTCGTGGATGGGGTCGAGCTTGCAATGAGTGTGTCGGAGGAGGTCATCGTGGTGGCCGGCGCACCGGACGAGCTTGTCACGATTCGAGAGACCCGCTTCGGGCCGGTGATCGACGAGCTACTCGGCGAGCCCGAGGACTCCTTCGCCATGCGGGCCGTCGCCGACGAGCCTGACCGCGCCACCGTGGTCGCGATGCTCGACATGATGCGGGCGACGGATCTCGCGTCATTCACCAAGGCCCTCGACGGATGGCGCGTACCGACGGCCAACCTCGTCGCCGCGGACGCGGAGGGCGATGTGTACTACTCGCTCTTGGGGGGCTTCCCCGTCCGGTCTACCGCCTCTCCTCTCGGCGGGTGGGTCGCCCAAGACGGGAGCACGGCCGCGACGGACTGGGTCGACACCATCCCTCATGAGTTCCTGCCCCAGGTGACCACCCCGAGTGGCGGCGCCGTGTACTCAGGGAATCACCGGCCCGTCGGCGACTGGTACCCCCTGCCGCTGCACCTGCCGCGCAACACCGGCGGCCACACGGTACGCTCGGCTCGGCTCCGCGACCAGCTGGCCGGCGACAGCACCTGGACTACCGAGCGCCTCATCGAGGACGTTCAGCTCGACTGCGTCGACCACAACCGGATGCGCCTGCTCCAGCTCTCTCGTCACGTGGCCCTCGTCGCGCCGTGGAGCATGTCGGAAGACGCACACGCCGTGCTCGACGCCCTGGTCGACTGGGACGGCTCCATGCGGTCCGAGGTGGCCGGCCCGACCGTCGCCGCCGCCATCCCCACCAACTTCCGCATCGGCGAGACGGGCCCCGTGCTTCAGGAGCTGTACTACGGCGGGGCCGGAGGCATGACGTTCTTCCTGGACAGCATGCTCGCTTCTCTCGAGGCCGACCCACGCTTCCTGCCCGCCAAGGAGGAGCTGATCTTCATCGACACTGTGCTCGCACGCGCCGCGTCGACCCTCACTGTGCCCGTTGAGGAGCGCATCGCGACCTGGCAGTCCGAGACTGCGACACTGGACCTGGCGTGGATGGCCGATCTGGATGGAGAGACCCTGCTGTCGGACGTGGGGGTCACCACCGACGTGCTCCCCTGCGCATGGCAGGGCTCCATCTGGTCCCAGTCCAAGCAGTCCTACACCCAGGTCGTCGACTTCGGCGGCCCCGACCAGAGCCTGCTGCCTGTAGGAGCCTCCGAGGATCCGGACAGCCGCAACTTCCTCTCCGAGCTCGACAACTGGACGGACGGTGCCCTTAAGCCGGCCCCCCTCAGGCCTGACGACGTGGCCGACCAGCGGGTGACCGTCGAGGTAATCCGGGTTCGCTAGACGCAGTCGCGCACGAACGGCACCAGGCGGGCGAGCACGTCCGCCGACTCGGCGACCCACTCCACGTGCGGTCGTCGCAGCGCCTGAAGCGCCCGGGACGAGACGTGCTCGTGCTGCGAGCCCGGGAGCTTCGAAGCCAGGTGGCCGACCGCCGATCGCGGCGCCATCCGGTCGTCGCCGTCCAGCGAGAGGAGCAGCGCCGGTGTGGTGAAGGCCGACAGCGCTGCCTCCACGTCGGGTCCGCCACACAGACGGTAGCGCCCCGTGCGCGCCTGATGCGCCCAGTCGCTGATCACCCCGGCGGCCTCGTGGCCCGCGAACCCCACGCGCTCACCCGGGTACGAGCCGAGGACGGCCCCGAGTCCCGCCGCGAGCTGCGTCCCCCCGAGCACCCAGCCCGCCTGGAGTCCGGGGAACCCGCGCCACCAGACCGAGCAAGAGGCCACCGTGACCAGGCCGCGGGCCAGCTCGGGCTCGAGCGCGAGGCAGCAGGCACCGAGCTGTCCGCCGAGGGAGTGGCCCCCCAGCACGACGGGGGCGTCAGGAAGGGCCTCCCGGACGGTGCGCAGGGCCGCCGCGATGTCGTCCACCAGCTCGCGGTAGCCCCAGTCCAGCCCGCGGGAGGGCCGCACCGGGCTCTCACCGTGGCCGCGCCACTCGAGCCGAGCCAGCCGAATGCCCTGCTCGGCGAGGGGGCGCTCGAGCAGGCGGTACCAGCTCGCACGGATGCCCATGGCCGGAACGAACACCACCACCGGGGCCGCATCCGCGAGCCCTTCGCACACCGTGAGGACGCCCCGCGTGCCGTCCGGAGCCTGTGGGTAGAGGACCATGGCCATATGCCTATGCTCCTCGGTAGACCGCTGCCTGCAATACCGGGATCGGCGCGCTTGGCTCCTTCCGCCCGTGGGGGCGATCGCCTCGACGCCCACGACACCCCGGCACACTCAACGGCGTCGTTCCGCTCACACCGCGCAACGACGCCAGTCTCGTCTTGGCATCACGCTCACATGTCAACGGAATCTCTGGACATAACACAAACGGAGTTCACTCTGTAAACACTATTCACAAGTGAGGTCTCCATGGGCTACGCACGACGCACTCGCCAGGCACAACCGGCAAGCCCGTCGAGCCCCATGACGGAGACCCCCACCCTCGACCAGAGCAACCTGGCGGTCCAAGACGGGCTGACTCAGCAAGAGATGAGCAGCACTCCGCTCCTCGACGCCGTCTGGGCCATGGAGCTGGCCACCGGTGAGGACTTCAGCGACGTGAGCTTCGAACGGGGCGCCGGTCCGGGCAGCCGCGGCGCGACGGACGGCGAGACGGTGTGGCTCTCCGAAGAATCACCCGAGGTGATCGGAGAGGAGCTGGCCCACGTGCTGCAGTTCCGGCGGCGCGGCGCCGGTGAGAACACGGTCGATGGTGGAACCCGGGATGCCGCGGAGCTCGAGGCACGGGCTGCCGGGCGCGCGCTGGCCGACGGCCGGGAGCTCCCCACCCTCGCCGCCGCCCCCACCGCCAAGCTCCACCGGTCCTCCGAGGGCGCCGGGACGCCTGAGAGCGCCGAGGCCACGGCCGCCGCGCTGACGGCGGACGCCTCGACCCGACTCGCCACCCTCGAAGCCGTGCTGGAGACGGCGGTGGGTGTCGACGGCTTCTGGGCCCTGTCCGACGTGCTCCATGGCAGCCCACTGGCCGCCGAGTGGGCGACCGCACACCCCGGCGAGTCCCTCCAGCAGCGACTCGCCGCGTGTGTTGCCACCGTGGGCGCGCGCACCACCGAGTATCTGTGGTCGGTCGCCGAGCTCGGAGAGGCCCCGCTGCACCTGCAGGTCTCCATGCAGATCGGCCTCGTGATCGACGGGATCGACAACCCCGCCGAGGCGGTGCTGCTCGCCGAGCGCGCGGCCTCCCCCGCCGAGTGGGCGCCCGTCTGGGAGCTCCTCGCTCACCGCTTCGAGCGCCTCGACAGCGAGGTCCAGACCCGCCTCGACGCCTTCAACCACCGCATGGGCATCGACACGTCCGACGTCGAGGGCACCCGGGATGCCGCCATCGCTCACCTCGTGACCATCCTGCTGCAGCACGCCGAGGTGTTCGCGGACGCCCCCGCGGACCTCGAGGCCGACATCGTCCAGTGGGCCTCGACGGTGACCCTCGAGACCCGCGACGCCGCTGCGGCCCACAGTGCCGTCATCTACGAGGCGTACCAGCTCACCAACGACGCCTCGCTGCTCGCCCTGATCCGCAACCCCTCGGCCGGACTCACCGCCGCCGTCCAGGCCAACACGGGCGCCGAGACCGCCGAGGCCGCACAGGCCGACGCCACCCAGGCCGAGGCGCTGACCGACTGCATCGAGAGCGAGAGCACCAGCCTCTTCGCGGATGCCGATGCCGTGATCGCGAAGCTCCAGGCCGCCTCCGGGCCGGCCCGGATCGCCGTCCTCGCCGAGAAGCTGGACGGTGACGAGCGCGCCGCCTTCATCGCGCCCGAGTGCCCCACCGGTCACTTCGCCGACCTCTTCGAGAAGGCCTTCAGCGCCTGGACGGCCGAGCTCACGGCGGCCGGCATCGACGAGGAGAAGCTCGGTCAGGCGCGCGCGCTGTTCCTCCACGGTGCGAGCGCCGGTGCCGGCTACACGGCCCTGTCCACGCTGACCTACGACCCGCCGACGTGGTTCGTCTGCAGCGTCGTCGACGAGGCCATCGAGGCCCTCACGCCCGCTGACGCGGCACAAGTCCGCACGGACCGTGGCCTCCTGAGCGCCTTCGGCAAGGCCTTCCCCGACCACCAGAGCATGCTCCTGGAGCGCATCGGCTCGGACACCTCCGAGCTGGAGGCCGGCGCCGAGCTGCCGAGCCTCGAGGAGGCCGAGGGCGAGGTGGCGTCCTCGACGGACTACTGGGCCGCCAGGCTCTCCGAGGCCTCATCGGCCAACGTGGCCCTGCTCCTCGAGGTCGAGAGTGCAGCCCGCGCCAGCACCGATCCGCAGGCCTTCCGCCTGGCTCTCGCCCCGCACGTCCACACCAACAACGCCGTCGCCACCACCTGGCCCGAGTTCGGCTACGCCTACGAGAAGGGACAGGCCCCCGACACGACCCAGGCCATCGAGCGCCAGGAGCGGAGCGGTCTGCTGACCAAGGACACCGCCGCCCTCGTGCCTGCACTGTCGGGAGAAGCCCTCATCGAGTGGTCCACGCTGCCCGAGATCCGGGAGATCCAGGCAGGCGTCCTCGACGCCGCCATCGCGGAGTACCACCGGACGGGCGATGTCGCGGTCCTCGAGGGTGCCCGCGCACAGATGCTCGCTGCCGCCGCTGGCTGGCGCCTCGACGTGCGCCCGGACGTGATGACGGACATCGGTGACGCGTCCTGGACCGAGGAGACCCGCCTGCAGGTGATCAACGCCCTCCGCGACAAGCTGACCACGGACCCGGTGGTCATCCAGGCGGTCGAGACCGTCCGCGGTGCGGAGCTCGCCTCCACCGAGCTGGAGACCCTCGGCATGGTCGGTGACCTGGAGACCGCGGCCTTCGAGGCGGACAACTTCGGCATCCTGGGCGGCACGGACGCCGCCCACAGCGTGCGCGAGGCTGCAGACCGCGTCGGCGGAGAGGGCAACCGCGCCCTGGAGGACGGCGTCATCACCGAGCAGGAGTCCGCCGACATCGCCACCGAGACGGCCGACCTGGAGCGCCGCAATGGCGACCTCGCCGAGCAGCGCGACATCGCGCTCAAGGCCGTCAATAGCCTGGCGCTGATCGTTGCCACGGCCGTCGCTGGCCCGGCGGGCTTCTCGGGCGTCTCCGCCATCATCGCTGCGACGCTCACCGAGCTCGCGGCCTCGGGAGCCGAGGCAGCCGTGATGGGCTCAGGCCGCGTGAGTGAGCTGGAGTTCGTCACCGCCGTCACCAAGGCGGCCGTCATGTCGGTCGCCGGTGAGGTCGGCGGGGCGCTCGGCTCCGCGGCCGGCACCTACGCGGGGCGGGCAAACATCGCGTCCCGTGTGCCAGCGAGCCTGGCCAAGGAGGGCGCGCTCATCCAGTCCGTCCTCGACACGGCCACGGAAGAGATGACCAAGGGCCTCGTCGACTACACCGCGGAGCAGTTCTTCGAGAAGGACCCCTTCGACAAGCCTCTGGCGGACCTCGCCGGGATCGCCACGAGCACCGCAAAGGGCATGGCGATCGACGAGCTGGTCTCCATGGTCACCGACAGTATCGCCAGCGGCGACCTCGAGGGCATGGCCGGCACCGCTCGGGATGCAGGCGACATCTCTGGCTTCGAGGAGCTGGCCGGGCAGGTCGCTGGGGGCGTCGCGAAGACGGCACTGGGACTGATGGAGGAGGGCGTCAACGGCACCCTCTCGGTCGATCCGACCCTCATGAGCCTCGACCTGCTCCACATCCTGGTCAGGGGGCTCGGCAAGGCCTCGGCCCAGGCCAGCGTCAAGGCCAGCATCGAGGCGGGTGACTACGAGGGTGCCGCCGAGGCAATCGGGCTGACGGGGAAGACCGACCACGGCGTGGCCATCGTCCGCGACCTGCACGAGAAGAACCTCTACGGCCAGGACGCCCTCGACCACGTCGAGAACCTGCTCCTCACGGGCGTCAACGATGCGGCCCGGGCGGACGTGGCCTTCCTCACGTCCCTCGGGATCGACTCCGAGGCTGCCCGCGCCGAGTGGTTCGCAGCCGGTCCGGCCTTCGAGACGGTCGAGGCCGCTCGCGAGGCTGCCACAGCCCAGGCCAACTGATCAGGTCGAGGGCACTCGACCATCGAGCCGTCGGAGCAAGCCCATGTCGGCGAACCGCTCGGGGCCGTGCTCCCGATCGCCGACGACGCTCTTCACCTGGATGAAGCCACGCGCCACCCAGAAGCGCAGCGCCGGCCAGTTCTTGAGACCGACGCCCGCACCGAGGCTGTGATAGCCCGCGTCCCGAGCCCGCTCCCCGAGGTGATCGACGACCTCGCGGCCCAGTCCTCGCCCCTGCCAGACCGGGCGCAGAAAGAGCCCGCCAATCCACAGCGTGCCGGCGTCGGGGTAGCCCCGATACAGCTGCAGAACGCCCACACCGGCTCCGGTCTCACACGAGCGCAGCACGACACTCACGACGAAGGTGGCGCTGCCGCCAGGCGGAACCTCGGGCTCGCCGACATACTCGTCGGCGATGTCGGCGGCCGCTCGCGGCGGTCCGAGGAGGCGGGTCAGTGGCGCGAGCTCCTCGAAGATCTGCGTCACGAGATCAGCATGGCCGCGGCAACACACCTCGAAGGTCAGTCGCGGCGTCGAGGCCAGCGCGAGCTCAGGTCCCATCGGCCACGTCGTGCGCCCGCTGCCGAGCCTCGGCCGTGATCAGCTGCGACATGGTGAACATCGGGTCGCCGGTGACCTCGCGGCCCACCCAAGGGGGCAGAGGCACGGCCTGCACCGCCTCGAGCGTGGCGGCCTCGATCTCGGCGACCACCAGCACGCGACCGCCCTCGACGGTCACCACGTCGACGTCCCAGGTGTACCCCTCGTGATGAACCAGGTGCCGGGTCTTGTGCAGTCCCGGTGGCCTCAGCGTGTCGAGGATCCCCCGGGCCTGCTCGAGCGGGATCGGGAACTCGAACTCGGGGCGCGCGACGCCGCCCGGGCCCTTGATCGTCATCACCGCCGTCGTGCCCTCTGGCCCGGTGAGCACGCGGATGCGCGTCGTGTGCGCGGGGTCGGCGCTCAGGTAGACCTGCTCCATCACCGTGCCGCCGGCTCGGCCGACGAAGCGCGCATGGTGCTCTGGGGGAACGAGGAACTTCCGCTCGATCTCGACCGCCATGCCGACCTCCGCGCGAACGATCTATCGCGACTCGGCGGTCACTCGGCGTCGCACTCGTCCGACGAGAGGGCCACCATCCGGCAGAGCTGCAGTGCGCGCGCGTCGAAGGTGCCCGTCGCGATCCAGGCCTGCACCCCCTCCCGCAGCGTCGCCTCGGCCGCGCCGATTGCAGCGGCGTCCCCGGAGTCGAGGGCTGCCCACGCCCGAGCCGCCTCGAGCGCAACGGCGCCTCCAGGTGCTTCCGCCGTGAGATCCATGGGCTCGAGCGTGATCGCCACCTTGACTCTGTGCTTGTCGAGCTCGCACAGCCCGTCGGTCGGGACGTAGCCGGGAGCACCCGCGGTGTAGCGCAGGGAAGATCCCTTGCCTGGAACGAGGACCGTGCCATCCGCGAGGTACAGGACCGACAGCTCGAGGCCCCCAGAAAGCACCGAGTGACGCTCACCCTCGATGTCGATCTGCACGAAGGCGCGCTCGATGGGGGTGGCATCAGAGTCGGTCACGGTGAAGCTCAAGGGCGCTGCAGTCGCGAGCGCTGCGGCGAGCATCAGGATCATACACACTCCAAGAGCTGGGGAGACCAGAGCATACAGCCGCGAGGCGACGACCAACGACTCACGGCCGACAGACGACTGTTCGCGTACATGCCCTTCATGCACTCGGAGTCTCTGCTCGTGCACGATGAGGCCGCACCGCTGTTTGCTGCGCTCGGCGAGGGGCTCTCCTCCTTTGCCGAGAGCCACCGGCACCTGATCGCGACGTATGGCCGCTATCCCTGCCGCAATGCCGCTTGAGGTCGCGCCAACACGCCAGTGCAGAGGCCTACCATCAAGAGCGAGCACGACTCCTACGGTCAGTAGCGCGAAGACGGATCCGTCACCGCCGACAGCCCTCGATCTGGATGAAGGGGTGGTCGCCGAAGCGCACCGCACAGCCCTTCCCGCGTGTGACGGGAATCACCTGATCCACGGTCTCGTTATCAGAGTCGTCCTCCGGATCGCACCAAGGCGGATGCTCCCCGAGCGCCACACCAAAGCAGATCGAGGTCCACTGTCCCTTCATGCGAAAGCCCGCACGCGTGAGCCCGCACTCGGAATCGGGATGCCAAGCTCGACCCGTTCCTCCAGCGCCCTCGTGGCTCAGCTCGCAGGGTGCGGCGAGCCGATCGAAAGGCGCCTCCAAGCGTTCAGCTCCGACCGTGGCCGCACGCTCCTCGTCATAGACCCACACGCCCGTGCCTCGCGGTGAGGACGGCTTGGCTTCGGGAGCGGGCGCCGGCGGGGCTTGCTCCACCGGGTTGTCGGCGTCGAGAGGCAGCCCCGAGCAGGCCAGTCCGAGCAGGAGTCCACCGACGCACCAGAGACCACGGCACGGAGCTTTCACGAAGCTTCTCCTTCGCGCCGCAAGCGTACCTGGAAACAGGACGCGGCTCTAGCGTCATGCCGACGCCCTCGAGGATCGTCATGCTCGCCCAGCGGCCCTCGCCGCCCCACCCGGAGGCCCGGGGAACACGTGGAACGAACGGAAAACCCATTCATCCGACACACCTCGTGGCCAAGAAGGCGGCGAAGTCCAGAGCGGAGGCCCGGAGCGCTGGCATCCACGAGGTAGCTGCTTTAGATTCGATTACCGAGGGACTGACGCCTAGCGACGACGACATCGCGCCGGTCCTGTTCGAAAACCTCGGCCTCGCGCTGCTCAACCAAGGCCGCTCCGAGGACGCCGTGCAGGCGTTCCGGCGGGCCATCGAGGGCGACGTCGCCACGCGGGCACAGGCCGGCCGCTTCCTCGTGAGGCTGCTGTTCCAGCTCGGACACACGACTGAGGCGCAGCGACTGCTCGCGCGCTGGGAGGCCCTGCACGGCCCGCATCCCGATCGCGCCACGTAGAGCCATGCGCCCGACGCTCACGACGTGGTCTTGGTTACGTCCGACGAGGAGTGGCTGCCCTGCAGTCCACATGGAGACGACGTGAGGGTGAGCGACCGAGCCACAGCCAGTCGAGCCGCAGCAATGCGCACCGCGTGCGGCCTCGTGCTGGCGGCCGCTGTGCTCGGCTGCGGCGGTGAGGACAAGCCCGAGCCCGGACTCGACCCTGTGAGCAGCTCCACGGTCGACACCCACTCCCGCATGATCGATACCGCCCTGCCCACTCCCGGGACTCTCCCCACCACCCGGGTGAGCGTGACCCTCGACGGCGTGCCCATCGAGGGCGCCATGGTGATGCAGGGCGGCGCCGCCAGCGTGCACGTGCGCACCGACGCGGCCGGCCAGGCCGAGCTCTCCGTGGACTGGGATGTGCCCGGAGGTGAGGTGATGGCCATCGCCGCCCACCCGGAGGCCCGGTCCCTCGCGGCCGACATTCGCGGGCCCGAGGTCGCCATCGCGCTGCAGCGCTTCGCCGCGGACAACCCGGACTACGCCTTCATCGATCCAGGGGCACCGGGGCGCTACCCCACGACCGACCAGTGCATGCACTGCCACATCCGCATCGGCACCGCCTGGCACGAGTCCCCGCACCGCACCGCCGCCTCCAACCCCGTCCTGCAGGATCTGTACGCGGGCACCGCCTCCCTGGACGAGGCCGCGTGCCTCGACGCGGGGGGCACCTGGGCCGCCGGACGCCTCCCCGGCGGCGGCACTGGGGACCGCTGCTGGCTCGGAGAGGGCGTGCTGCCCGCGCTCAATGCCTGCGCGGGCCCGGACTGTGATGCCCCCGAGGCGGTCGGCGGGTGCGCAGACTGCCACGCTCCCGGCATCGATGGCCCCACCCTCGGCGGACGCGACCTGCTCGAGGCGGAGGGCCTCGCCCACGACTACGGCGTGCACTGCGACGTGTGCCACAAGGTCGAGTCCGTCGACCTGGAGGCGCCGGGCTGGGGGATTGCCGGCCCGCTGAGCGTGCACCGACCCTCCGAGCCCGACCTGGCGCGGCAGTGGAAGGCTCTCGCCTTCGGCCCCTACCCGGACGTTCCGACGCCCGCGATGGGCGGTGTCGCTCGAGACCACTTCCTGGACGGCACCCTCTGCGCGGGCTGCCACGAGCAGCACCAGCCGGTGCTCGTGCCCGATGCAGCCCTCGACCCGGAGCGCTGGCCCGACGGCACGCTGCCGATCCACACCACCTGGTCCGAGGCCCAGCAGGACCCGCTCGGTGCCGATGTGCCCTGCACCTCGTGCCACATGCCCCCCGACCCGGACGTCGGGAACGGGGCCGACCTGTACTTCGCCATCGACCTGGATCCGGGACTGGTCGCCGGCTGGGAGCGGCCCCCGGGCCACGTGCGGCACCACTCGTGGGTCGGCCCACGCCAGCCCGAGAGCCGCATGCTGGAGCTGGCCGCCGCCCTCGACGTAGAGGCCACGCTCGCCGACGGCACCCTCACCGTGAGTGTCGACAGCCGCAACATCGGCCCCGCCCATGCCATCCCCACCGGCGAGCCCCTGCGCAGCCTCGTGCTCACCGTGGGCGCCACCTGCGCCGACGTCCTCGCCACCCGAGAAGTCTGCAACGAAGTCGTTCTGCTCGACATCAAGGAAGGCTTTGCCGAAGGCAAGGCCCTCGACATCTGGGAGACCAGCCCGGTCAACAGCTACGACACCCGCACCGTCGGCAGCACCAACGATTACAGCAAGACCGCCGGAAGCGATGTGGTCGTGATCACGAGCGGCCTGCCGCGCAAGCCCGGGATGAGCCGCGACGACCTGATCGCCACCAACGCCGGCATCGTCAAGAGCGTGACCGAGCAGATCCTCCCGCACAGCCCGGAGGCCATCATCGTGATCGTGTCCAAC
>PKDJ01000359.1 GCA_002862545.1 Pseudomonadota bacterium | reverse complement strand
TATGCGGAGTCACTGGGCATCCTGTGCAAGTCCTGCCCCGACGGCGAGCCTTACTGTCTGGACCTCAAGGTGGTGGGTGTCGACGGGTCTCTCGTGCCCGATCTGACGCTACGCCGGCGCTAGCAGTCCAGCGTCGACGAGTGCCGCTGCGGTGCGGCGGGCTCCCTCGACGAGATCGACCTCGGGCTGCCAGCCCAGCTCGCGCTGTAGGGAGCTGGGGTCACAGCTCCAGTCCTCCTGGACCAGCTCCCGTGCCTTGTCGCGTGTGAGGAAGAGCGGTCGCGAGCTGCGCCGGTGGGTGAGCTCGGCGAGTGTGGCGGCCGCCTTGAGGGCGCTGCGTGGCACCCGAAGGACTCGGGGGCGCGTCCCAACGGCCTCGCCCAGAGCCTCTGCGACCTGACTCGGGGACCAGATCCGTCCGTCCGTAGGGTAGTAGATGCCGCCCCGTGGCGGGTCTAGAAGAGCCGCGTCGGCGATGGCCCGGGCGCAGCAGTCGACGTAGACGAAGGACAGGGCACGCTGCCCGCGTGGGAAGGGCACCACGCCTGCTCTCGCCGCTCGAAAGAGAGGGAGCATGCGGGCGTCACCCGGGCCGATGATGCCCGGCGGACGGAGGACGGTCCAGGGTGTCTCGTCGGGCAGGGTCTCGAGGGCTGCCTCGCCCGCCCGCTTCGCTCGGCCGTAGGCGGTCACGAGTCCGCTGCCGCCGAGGGGGCCGCACGCTGCGACGGAGGAGACGAAGACGAAGGAGCGGGGGCGGGCCGCGACATCGCGAATCGCACGGACCAGGGCCTCCGTAGTCATGGTGTTGGAGCGCCAGAGTCCGGCCGGGTCGGGGTCTCTGCCGCCTCCGGCTGCGTGGATCACGTAGTCGACATGGGCGACGAGGGGCTCCAGCCTCGCCACATCGAGCAGGTCGACGACGTGACAGGTGGCCCGGAGACCGGTCGTGTGGCTCGAGGCCCGGACGAGCGCGTGGACCTCGGCCCCGCGCGCCTCCAGCTCGGCGGCCAGGGCTCGCCCGAGGAAGCCTGTCGCTCCTGTGAGGAGAACCCTCGAGCGCGGCGGTGTGGAGATCACGAAGTGGGACTCGCTACTCGATGAACAAGACGCCCGCCTGGGTGCTTGCATCGTCTTGGAGATCGAGGCTGGGGAGCGAGAGCAGACCAGCCTCGTTGGGCAGGGTCCAGGTCTGGCCCGTGAACGAGACGACCGTGATGCTGTAGTGTCCGGCGGGCACGGCATCGACAGCCACGTCAGCCGCACGCAGGTCGAGGTAGTCGAAGGGACCGTTGACGTCCTGACCGTCGGTGCCACCCGGCCAGTAGTGCCGGAAGATCGGGCTCCACAGCACGGACAGCGAGCGCACCGGGAAGGGCACGCCCAGTGGACCATACGCGGTCACGTCCGGGTTCGTGAGTAGCTCGAGGCCGAGCGGGAAGTTCTCGGAGACCCAGCGCTCGCCCTCGGCGAGGCCGGACTCGTAGACCACAGAGCCGTCTTCCTGCGTGATGGGCTCACCGATGTACTCGATGTAGATGCGAGGCCACACGTCGGAGAAGCCTGCTTCGGCTTGGAGGTCTCCCGGGTAGGGATCGATCGCTCCGTCGCCGTCGTCGTCGACGAACCACAGCCACAGGGCCGTGTCGCACACCTGGTAGGCCTCGGGGTCGCACGGACAGACTGCCAGCCCGTCGCACGACAGGCCGGACGGAGGCTGGCAGGCCGGTCCGAGCTCTGCTGTGAGCCCGTCGGCCAAGGCGACCTGGAGGTCGTCGGTCTCGACCGTGTAGAGCATCGACGCCGTGAGCAGGCTGTCGGAGCCCGACTGCTTGCCGATCTGCCTGGAGAGCACCACACCCGTGTCCGAGTCGGCATCTGGCAGCTGGAACACGGGCCGCTCGGTGCTCATCTCCACGCCGAGCACGACGGGCAGGCTGTCCACCTCGACGCCACCACGGGCCGACACGACGCCCGGCTCGGTGGACTCCAGCGTCTCGAGGTGGGTCCCGACCCAGTCTCCGCAGGTGGCTCCGGTGAGGATGTCGGCGAAGGGATGAAAGTCGCCATCGACATCCATCAGGGCGTTCACGAGGAAGTCGCCATCAGGCAGGTCGCCGACGGCCCACTCGGCGGACAGCAGGCCGGTGGTGTCGCTCGTGAAGCTCGTGCCAGTGACCGTCGCCAGCGTGATCGGGGCTCCGAGTCCTGTCGGCGGACCGGGGTTGTCGGCCTCATAGACCGTGATGAAGGTGTCCGCGGGGTTTGCATCACCCGGCCATGAGACGAGCCCGGAGAGCATGTTCGGCAGAGGCGGCGCCGACAGCGTGTTGGGGTTGTCGGGCGCCTGCCAGGTGCAGGCGGTGAGCGCGATGAGGAGGGCGTTGCGCATCGGTCTCTCAGAACCTGTAGGTGGCGGAGCCGTAGGCACGGCCGCGGACCGGCTGGCCCTCTGGATGCTCCACGAAGCCAGGGCCGGCGAGCTGGAGCACGTTCCAGCCGGTCACGGCCAGCTCGAGCTGCTCGTCCGCAAAGGGCCGCACGGCCACACGCGCGTTGAGGAAGAAGCGCGAGGGCACGTCTCTCTCGAGAATCGAGGTCGCCCCTTGGTCGTCGAAGCCCCGAAGGCGCCATGTCTGTGGTGACAGGTAGTGGGTCGAGAGGGACAGGTCCGTCCGGTACGGGCTGCGCCAGGCCACGCCGCTGTTGAGCTTCACGCTCGACGAGCTGGCGTCGGGGATGGTGTCGCCGGTGCGTGTGTCGCGCTCGAGGACCTGTGACAGGCTCACGTTGGCGAAGACGTCGAGTCCATCGGTCGGAAAGACGCTCCCCTCGACCTCGATGCCGATGCCGTCGTAGACCGATTCCTCACGGTTGATCCAGCCGGTCGTTCCCCCCTGAAAGCCGTTGTCGTCGGTGTCGAAGGGGAGCAGATCGGGGGTGACCGAGTCGAGATCGATCAGGTTGGAGACCCGGTTGTAGTACAGCACGACGTCCGCCTGGTGGAAGTAGGTGGACTCGTCATGAAGGCCGAGCTCGTAGGTCGCGATGCGCTCGGGAAGGAGGGTCTTCGAGTCGCCCAGATCGCGCAGGAACACCCCGGTCGTGCTGCTCGTCAGGGCGAAGTCCATGTACGACTCCAGGCCGTTCGGAGCGCGGAAGGCGGTCCCCGCAGTGGCGCGGAGAGTGGTGTCTTCGAGCAGCCGGAGCAGCACGGCACCGCGCGGCGAGAGCGTCTTGTCGAGGGCGATGAGGGGGTGCCGGTCCGCGCGGAGGGATGCCACGACACCCAGGCGGTCGAGGGTGGCTTGCTCGTTCAAGAAGAGCGCGCCGTGGTTCTCGACGAGGGCGTTGTCGAAGCCGCCCTGGAGGTACCCGAAGCGGAAGCGCTTGTGACGCCAAGAGCTCCCCGCGATGAGCTGGTGCTCGACGGGCCCAGTGCTGAAGGTCGCGGGGTACTCGACGAGCAGATCCACGGCGTCGCTGTCGAACATCGGCTCCGGAGCGCGCAGATCGGAATCCGGCTGTAGCCACGGCGCCGTCTCGCCTCGATCGCTGTTCCAGAAGGAGCGGACGTGCAGATCGCCCCAGAACAGGTCGCCGCGGATGTAGTGATGGCGAAGGTCGATCCCGAAGTTCGACAGGGCGCCGAAGTTGTAGAACTCGGCCTGCGTGTCCGACCACCCGCCGGACAGCGAGGCGAAGACGTTGTCCCCCAGTGAGCGGTCGATGCGGCCGTTGGCTCGCACGGTCGTCAGGCCGCGGTCCTGATCTTCGAACATCGGGGTGACCGGGAGGTCGTCTCTGACGTCTCCGGCGGCGTTGGTGATCCCCGGCTCCTTCGCCCATCTCCCGTGCTGCTGGTACTGGGCGCTGAAGCGCCAGGCGGTGTCGTCTGCGCGACCGCTCGTCGTCACCACACCACGACCGAGGCCGGGGGTGCCTGCGTCGACGTGGAGCTGTCCGCCAGGCTCCTCACCGGGGGGCTTGGTGATGATGTTGACGACGCCTGTGACCGCGTTGGCCCCGTAGACCGCCGAGCCTGGCCCCCGGACGATCTCGATGCGCTCGATCTCCTCGAGGGCGACGGGCAGTGCCTGGATGAAGGTGACGCCGATGAAGTCCATGTAGGTGCTTCGGCCATCGATCAGGATGAGCACCTTGTTGTTCATCTTTCGATTGAACCCACGGATCGCGACATCGGCGTAGCCGGAGGAGAGCTCCATCAGATCCATGCCGACCATGCGTCGGAGCACGTCGGCGAGCTCGACGGCCCCCGACAGTCGGATGTCGTCGGCGGTGATCACGGACAGCGTCGAGGGAGAGTCGAGAGGGGCCTGCCCGACCCGCGAGGCGGTCACCACCACGCGGTCGTAGGCGTCGGTCACGAAGGCTTCGTCGGCCACTGCAGACAGCGACTCCCCCGAGTCGGACGCTCGGTCTTCGTCATCGGGGTCAGAGCGTGGAGCGGTCGCGGCGTCTCGAGCAGACCTCATGGTGAGCGCGTCGGTGAGTGCCTGAAGCTCGGCAGCAATGTCCTGCAGGCGCTCCAGTTCTTGCGCTGAGGGGCCTGGCGTGCCCGTGGTCTCGCCCGGTGCGTCGTCAGGCATCCCCTGTCCGACGAGGTTGGACTCCAGGGCCGCGATGATCGGGTCTACGTCGCGGGCCTTGTCTGGCGCAGCCTCTCGGAAGAGCCGGTAGTAGGCGAGGGCGCTCGCCGTGTCGCCCAAGTCGGCGTAGGCCCGGGCGATGTTGTACAGCGTGGCCGGATGCGGGTAGGCCTGCTGAGCCGCCAGAAATCGCTCGAGTGCGACGGCGAAGTCATCTGCCTGGGCCGCCTGCAGGCCGGCTGCGAAGTGACGCCTGGCGTCGTCTTTCGGACCTGCCAGCGCGGGCACAGACAGCAACAGCAAGATGGCAGCGGCGAGTGGCCTCGAACGGAACGACCGCAACCGGCCCTCCAGCACTCGGTCCATCCTAGTCGAAGAGATCATCGGGCATGCCCATGTACCCGTCGGGTGTCTCCTCTTCCGTCTCCTCGGGGACCCTGGGGGCGGGCGGGGAGGCAGGAGGTCGCGGCGTGGGGGCGCGGGTGGGGGTGGGCGCCGCCTCGGGAGCGGGGGAGGGGACGGCCGTGTCGAGTGCTCGGGGCTGCTCTTCGGGAGCGGGAGCCTCGTCCGCCTCGCCCGTCGGCTCGTCGGTGGAGGCTGGGGCCTCTGGGGACGGACTCGGTAGCTCTGTCTCGACCTCGGCGGGAGGAGCTGGGGTGCGCCGCAGTGACGACGCGGAGGTTCCGATCAGTCCACCGAGAATGGCTCCGATGCCGAGGGTGCCGAGGAGCAACATTAGGAGAAAGAGGCCCGCGACGACGATCCACAGAGCGCGTGAGGCATAGCCGTCTCTGCGGCGAGCGACTGCCGACGGCGCGACGAGCGAGACGGTGTGCGACGGTTCCCCGGCAGAGGACTCGAGGGCTGGGCGCGAGACGCTCACGGAGTGGAGGGCATCAGGCGGCAGGTCGACCGAGGCTGCGAGAGCGTCCATCAGGGCCTGGACATCAGGGAAGCGATCGTGAGGCGCCTTGGCGAGGCAGGTGCGAACCGCCTCCTCCAGAGCCTTGGGAACGTGATGGCCTGGAGCCACCGCATCGAACTCCGGGATGGGCGTGTTCAGGTGAGCGATCATCGTCGCGGCGCTGTTCGTGCCGTGAAAGGGATAGCTCCCGGCGAGGACGCGGAAGAGCAACACCCCGATTGCATAGATGTCGGCGCGGTGGTCGACGGGCTGGCCGCGCACCTGCTCGGGCGACATGCAGTGGGGCGAGCCGAGGACCAAGCCTGTGCGTGTGATCGACTGGTCGTCCTTCTGAAGCTTGACGAGTCCGAAGTCGACGACCTTCACCTGCTCGCTGCCGTCGTCGAGGGTGCGGATGAGGATGTTCGACGGCTTCAGATCTCGGTGGACGACGCCCTTTCTGTGGGCGTAGCGCAGCCCTCTACACACCTGAAGGATGAGCTGTACGGCGCGCAGGGGCTGCAGCGGTCGCTTCTTCACCAAGTCGCTGAAGCGCGGCCCGTCGATGTACTCCATGGCGAGGTAGAACTCGCCGGTCTCTGGCACTTGGTCGAAGTCGTAGAGGGTGACGATGTTCGGATGGTCGAGCTGCGCGAGCGTCTTCCCCTCGCGCTGAAAGCGCGCCTCGAATGCGTGGGTGTCCTTCGAGTCGGCCGGGGGCGTGAGCACCTTCAGGGCAACGATGCGGTTCATCTTGAGGTGGCGCGCCTTGTAGACGGCCGCCATTCCGCCTCGCGCTATCAGGGACCCTCGCTCATACCTGCCCGCGATGAGTCGCGGTCGCCGCTCTGGTGGGCTGTGGCGCCCAGTCGGCTCGTCCGTCAACGCAGGCTCCTGGGAGGATTCAGGCTAGCAACATACACCAGGGTGCCCCGCCGATGGGAGCGGGCATCCTGCGCATGGTGGCTGATGGCCTGGTGGTGCTTCGCGTCTGTGACTCCGGGGCTCGAAGAGTCCCTTGCTGCCGAGCTCTCGGAGCTCGGTGTCGAGGGGCGAACCGAGACGGGTGGGGTGCTCTTCCAGGCCGAGCTCCCGGTCTTGTACAGGGTGCAGCTCAGGTCGCGTGTCGCGGCTCGCGTGACGGTGCGGGTCGGGCGCTTTCGAGCCGATCAATACGACGCGCTCGCGACGCGGGTGCGGCAGCTGCCGTGGAAGCGATTCGTGCATCCGAGGCAGCCTCTCGTGGTCCGGGCGACCAGTCACCAGAGTCGCCTCCGGCATCGCGATGCGGTCGAGCGCAAGGTCTCGCTGGCGATCGGTGACTCTCTGAAGGGGCCCCGGCTGCCCGGTCCTCGACCTCCGCGGGAGCCGGCCCTCGTGGTGGTTCGCGCCGTGAAGGACATGGTCGACATCTCGGTGGATGCATCCGGTGATGGCCTGCATCGACGAGGGTGGCGCAAGGCGACCGGCCGGGCTCCTATCCGGGAGAACCTGGCGGCAGGGATCTTGTGGCGAGCCGGCTGGCGTCCTGGGGAGCCGCTCGTCGACCCGATGTGTGGCTCGGGAACCTTCGCCATCGAGGCGGCCTGCTGGGCACGGGGGCTCGCACCAGGTCGCGGGCGGTCGTTCGCGTGCGAGCGGTGGCCTACCCATGATCGCAAGGCTTGGCAGCGGGAGGTCTCCCGCGCGGGGGGCGGTCGGGTGCGTACCCCGATCCTCGCCGCGGACCGGAGCGGGGAGGCGGTCCGCGACGCGCGCTCCAATGCTCGGCGAGCAGGGATTCACGACGACGTCTCCTGGGAGGTCTCGACGGCGAGCAAGCTCGAGCCACCCGGGCGGCTTGGGGAGGGTGACAAGCCGGGCTTGGTCGTCGTGAATCCGCCCTATGGAAAGCGTCTTGAGACCGGTAACGCCAGCCGGGTCTACCGGGATCTCGGCCGTGCTCTGCGCGCGCACTGGCGAGGGTGGCGCCTGGCCGTCTTGGTGCCGGATCGTCGCCTGCTCGGTCCGCTGGGGATCTCGGGCCTAGAGAGCGAGACGCAGTTCCGCAACGGCGGCGTCCGGGTGTCACTAGCGGTGGGCCTGATTGGGGATGGCGCCTGAAACGCCAGCACTTGGAGGGAGTGGTCGAGGCGGGTGGTGTCCTGCGGCGCAAGGTGACAAGATGTCTGCCATGCCCAACAGCTCCACGCTCACTCCTTGGCACTCCTTTGCGCTGCAGAAGGCGCCACGGGACGCCACCAACGTCATTGGTCACTTCGGTGGCCACCCTCGCGGCGTGCGGGCTCATCAGTGGCCTCGCTGCCGCGTCTGTGGTGCGCCGATGTGCCACATGGGCCAGGTCGAGGCAGGTGAGTGGCTCGACATCGGACCCTACGTGCGCATGAGCATGTTCATCTGCCATGCGACCGGCGGTCGGTGTGAAGACTGGGATGCCTGGAAGGGCGCCAACCGAGTCGTCCTCCACCGGGATCGGGACGACAACCTGTACGACGGTCCGCCGACGGTTCGTGTCTACCGGCGGGTGAGGCTCGGCGTCGACGCTCCCCGCGACGAGCGACGACTGCTGGCGGCCGCCAAGGAGAGCGGCGTCGGCCGTCGTGAGGCCCTCGATCAGCTGCGGGTCGACAAGCTGGGCGGTGCAGCCGTCTGGTGGCACCGCGACGACACGCCCAAGGGCCCTGTGAGCGGCAGGAAGATGAAGCTCCTCCTGCAGATCACCACCCGCATCGTGACCTTCGACATCACTCGTCAGGGTGTGGCCTACGTCTTCCGTGACACGGCGGACGACGGCGAAGAGAGCGCCGTCATGCTGTGGCAAGCCCAGTGATCCTGACGGTCGCGTTCACCGCGCTCGCTGCCGACTACGCCTCGGACCCGCAGTCACTCGTGTTCGCCGACACCTACGACGCCTTCTCGGTCGTGGCGTTCGACACGGGCTACCTGCCGAGCATCTCGGATCCCGTGTCGGTTCGCTTCCACGTCACCCCGGTCGGAGGTGTGACGACCGTGATGGACGCCCGGAGTCATCTCGACTGGCTGCCCTTCGGCCACCAGGTGGTGGGTGAGCCTGGCACGGGTGAGCTCGCCATCGACACGACGGTGGAGATCGAGGCCGAGGTCTACATCAACCTTCCGCCTCTGTACTCGGGCGCTGTGCCGCTGTGGGGGGAGGAGGTCGCGCTGTATGCGCGCTCGGACTTCGACCCCCTCCTGCTTGGGGCCGAGTCGCCGGCGGAGGTGCGCCTCGATGGCGGGGGCCTGATCGAGCCGCTCGCGCTCGAGATCAACATCATCTTCGGCCTCGACCTCGTCTTCGCGGCGGAGTTCTACCCGACGGTTGAGGCCTCACTGGCCGGGGTGTCGATCGACAGCCAGTCTCCGCATGCGCTGTGGACGCAGGCTGCGGATGACGAGCGCGTGGAGCTGCCGCTGCCTGGCGAGCACGAAGGCTCTCTTCCGGTGACGCTGACCTACCAGGCCGAGCTCGGTACGCTCTTCGCCTTTGTGATCGAGCCGTCCGCCTCGCTCGACACGATCATCGGCGACTTCGACCTGATTCGGTTTCCCATCGACGTTCCTCTGGTCGATGTCCTCGAGGCCAGAGCCTTCCCGCCTCTCGAGGTCGTGCACCCGCTCCCTGCACTGGGTGAGCTTCCAGAGAGCATCGACTTCGGCGGCCTCGAGCTGGGTCGCCTGGCCAATGCCAACGTCGGCTTCCCGAACCTCGGGGCTCTGGCCCTCGAAGGCACCGCTCGGATCGAGGGCAGCGATGCGTTCGGGGTCTGGCCCGAGGACCTCGTCGCTCTCGAGGGCCAGACGGACGGCGTGGTCGTGACCTTCATGCCGTTCGAGGCCGGGAACGCCCTCGCCGAGCTGGTGTTCACGTCCAACGATCCGGGTGTCCCCGAGTGGCGTGTGCCGCTCGTCGGAGAGGGGCTCATGGACGGCTCGCCACCCGAGACCGGCACGTCAGAGACGGGCGCGACCGGTGGCGACGTCGTTCCAGACGATGCTGTTGAAGAGCCAGCGTCCCCGGTTCCCCCCACGCGCGAGTGTGGCTGCGCGACGGGCGACTCGGGTCTCAGCCTCGGCTGGGTGCTGGTGGCCTTGGCCCTCTTCCGACGGAGACGGTGACGAACTTGACGCGGTGGCGGTCCCCCGCTGCGGTGCCGAACCAGGCGCGCGGCGTGCAGTCCGGAACGGTGGTGGGGTCGAACGAAGGGGGGACCTTGAGCACCGTGGTCGGGTAGCCGAGGTCGAGCAGCTCTTGGACCAGCGGTAGCTCGTCGAGTCGGGTGCGGGAGCGGTCCCAGTCGGTGCCCCAAGGTGGGTCGGCGAACAGCAGGTCAGCTTGGCGTGCGGCGGCCTCGTGCAGCGCGTCGCCGTGGACGAAGCGAATGCGGTCTGAGACGCCGTACTCGGCGGCGTTGTGGCGTGCGAGCGCCAGCCGACCTGCATCACGGTCGATGGCCGTGACCTCACAGCCCGCGCGCGCAAAACCGATGGCGTTGCCGCCCGCGCCACAGGTCGCGTCCACGACGGTGGCACCCGACCAGGGCCTCGCGAGCTGAAGCGCCAGTACCGAGGGCGTGAGCGACCACTTGCCCTCCGCGTCCAGGCGGCAGCCGGGGCGGTCGAAGCCGGGAGTTGTCTGGCGACGTGCTCGTGCGTCGCGCAGGCGACCGGCCCGCACAGCAGGGCGCTTCAGCCTCGGCTGGCAGCGGACCGAGAGCACAGTCCCTCCGAGGCCCACTCCGCGGAGGCGAGCCATCAGGTCGGCGGCGTCGTCGCGGCTCAGCTCGGTGGTCCAGCCATCCTCGCTCTGGGCCCAGTCTCTGCGCCCGAGGAGCTGCTGGACACCGATCCAGTGCGGGACGCCAGCGACGGTGACGCGCGTCATCCGAAGGTCGCGACCACGGGCGCGTGGTCGGAGGGGGTGTCCCAGCCGCGAACGTGTCGATCCACCCGCACGTCGACGAGTGTGTCGCGAAGCGAGCGCGACAGCAGGACGTGATCGATGCGGATCCCGTGGTTTCGCTCCCAGCCCATCTGCCGGTAGTCCCACCAGGTGAAGTCCGCGCCGAAGCGATTCTTCTCGCGGTAGCTGTCCCACAGGCCCCAGTCGAGCCACTGCTGAAGGCGCCGTCTCTCCTCGGGGTGGCAGAGCAGCGTCCCGTCGAGACGGAAGGGGTCCCACACGTCATTGTCGTCGGGCGCGATGTTGAAGTCGCCCACGACGGCCAGCTTCGTCGACGGGTCGTAGCGGTCGAGCTCTCTGCGAAAGCGGTCCAGCCACCTGAGCTTGTAGCGGAACTTGTCTGATCCGACCCGCTGCCCGTTCGGCACGTAGAGGCCGTACACGCGAACGCCCTCGATCGTGGCCGCGATGACCCTCTTCTGAGGGTCGTCCTCATCGTCGGCCATGCCCTTCTGGACGTCGCTCAGGGGCAGTCGCGACACGATGGCGACCCCGTTGTAGGTTGGCTGTCCGTCCCAGGCGCAGTGCGGGTAGCCAGCGGCTGCGAGCTCGTCGGCCGGGAAGTGCTTGTCGACGTGCTTGAGCTCCTGCAGGCAGACGACGTCGACATCGGCCTCACCGAGCCACCTCAGGAGGTGGTCCTTGCGTGCACGGAGGCTGTTCACGTTCCAGGTTGCGAGCTTCATCCGTCGATTCGGCGCGGATCGGTGAGCCGGCCCGTGACCGCCGTAGCGGCGGCGACAGCGGGGGAGACCAGGAACACGGGCCCGGGAGCCCCCATTCGGCGTGCGAAGTTTCGGTTGGTCGTCGAGGCCGTCGTCTCCCCCGGTCTTGGAATGCCCGGGCCATTTCCGATGCACGAGCCACAGCCTGGAGGCGTGACGTCGGCGCCGAGGGCTCGGAACAGGTCGAGCAGGCCCTCATCCTCGGCCTCTCGGGCAACCTCGTGGGACGACGGCGTGACGGTGAGTCGCACGCCCTCTGCGAGTGCTTGACCACGAAGGACATCGGCCGCCGCTCGAAGATCTGCGAGGGAGCCACCTGTGCAGGAGGCAATGACGATGTTGTTCACCTCGACGCTGCCATGTGCCTCGAGCGGAGCGCGGTTCCGACTGTCGCCAGGGGTGGCGACCGTGAGGGGTACGTCGGCGAGATCGACGCGAATGACCTTCGCGTAGGTGGCGCCCTCGTCGGCGTGAACGAGCAGAGGCGTCGCGTCGACACCACGGCGCTCTCGGAGGAAGTCCACAATCGGGGCGCAGGGCTCGACGACTCCCGTCATCAGTCCGCCCTCGACGGTCATGTTGGTCAAGACGGAGAGCTCGTCGACGTTCCACTGGGTCAGCCCAGGCCCACCGAACTCGATGACGCAGGTGTCGGTGGGGCTCTCACGCCAGTGTTCCTCGCGGAAGAAGGGCTCGCCGATCAGGTGCAGGATCAGGTCCTTGGGGGAGAGCACTGCTCCGGCATCCCCGTGCACCTCGACCCGAACGACCTTCGGCACCGTCACGGGAACGAGTCCTGTGCGCAGGGCGAAGGCCATGGCGGTCGAGCCCACGCCGAAGGCGAAGGCATTGAGGACGCCTGCGGTGGGGGAGTGGGAGTCGGTGAGGATGACGATGTCGCCGGGCAGCGCGTAGTCCTCCACCACGATTCGATGGCACACGCCGGGTGGGTGGCTGCGTCCGGGGCCGTGCAGCCGGATGCCGTCTCGCTCGCAGGCCTGGACCATCTCGGCCGTCAGCTTCATCGCGGGAGCGAGCCGCGCGCGCTTGGTTGCATCGGGCACGCTCGGGTGGTCGATGAGGACGAAGTGGTCCTCGAAGGCTGCAGCCTGCTCCGGGCGCTCGACCGGCGTGTCACCCCACTCGTCGCGGTACAGGCTCATCACCATGCCCGTCGTGTACTCGTGCATCCCGCGGAAGCCAGCGCGGCAGAGCACCTGGTCGCCCGGGGAGACCCCTGCGATGCCTTCCCCAGCATCGGGGCCGCGCCACACGCGTCGGGCCACGAGCTTCTCGGCGATGTTCATGGGCCGTGAAGGCACCTCGGTCGCGTAGGTCGGCTGCACGGAGCCGGCGAGCAGTGCGGTGCCGTAGGGAAGGAGGCCGCCTGCAGACGCGACGGCTGCGAAGAAGGGCGGGAGATCGGCCGAGAGCGCGCGAAGGTCGATCGACTCACCCGCCTCGAGGCGCGCGAGCACGTCCCGATCCGTGGTGAACGGCATGCCGCTGTAGACCATGTTCTCCTGGAAGATGCGCTGGAACGAGTCTGCGACGACGAGCTCGATTCCTGCGCCTGCATGGGCGACGACGGCCTGCTCTCGGCTCGACCCACTGCCGTATGCGTGGCCGCCGACGATGACCTGGAAGCCGCCTGCGCGCACGCTGTCGGTCTCGACGGTATCGAGGAAGTTGTCCAGGAAGTAGGGCCCGAGGATGGCGGGCGTGTAGCCGAGTGTGCAGGCGCGACCCGAGATGATCGCATCGGTGTTCACGCCGTAGACGTAGGCGTGGTCGCCCTCGGGCAGGTCGCCGCCTGCGAGCTGCGAGCCCAGGATCTCGACGTCGGACACCAGGTGGAGCACGCGTCCGGTGAGCTTCACGGTACCTCCGGTTTGGAAGCCCTCTCTAACCGCATGCCGTCAGCTCGTGGTCTGATCGACGATTGCTCTGGCTGCACCTGCTACAGCGGCGTCCTGGTGAGTGAGCAGCGCCGTGGCGGTCTGCATGACGCTGGGGTCGCCTGCGTGCGGCCGAAGCAGCTCGAGCAGGCTGATGAGCTCTGTCGCAGGCTTTGTGCTGCTCCAGGGACGCCACCAGCTGGAGCTGCTCCGCTCGAGGTGCTCGAGCAGGGGCGCGGGAGACCAGTGCGGATTGAGGAGGGTGAGCCGAGACAGCGCCTCTGGGCGGGAGGACCAGTCCGCCTGTCCGAGGAGCTCCCGGAGCTGGTGGTCGACGTCGGGTGGGCATGCGCGCGGCGTGCTCTGCGCATGCTCGTCGAGGAATGCGAGATCCGCCCATGCCTTGTGGCCAGGAGGAGGCCGCGTGGGGCGCTGGAGGAACTGGGGCCAGAGGTGGCGGTTGGCCCACTGCCTCACGGCATCGGGTCCGCCGACGGCCTGCAGGAGCGCCTGGGCCTGCGCCGCCGCCTCGATGTGGGAGGGACGCTCCGAGGGGCTGTAGGAGCACATGCGCTCGATCAGCCTTCGGATGGCGCCTGCGGCTCGGGGCTCGACGTCCGGCAGCCGCAGAAACCGAAGTGCTGTTGCGAGCGCCTCGGCGTGGAGCCGTGGGTGCAGGCTCATCTCGACGTGCTCCCCACAGAGCAGCTCGTACATGACGACGCCCAGGGCGTAGACATCGACGCTGGGTGCGTCGTCGTCGCCGTCTAGGCGCTCTGGTGCCAGGTAGTCTCGGGCGCCGAGCACCATCGAGAGCGTGATGGACTCCCTGTGGTCGAGCTCGGCCTTCGCGATGCCGAAGTCGACGAGCTTGAGCGTTCCATCGAAGCTCACCAGCAGGTTCGAGGGCTTGATGTCTCGGTGAATCACACGCATCGGAGGACCGCCAGACGCCGGGACGGCCTCGTAGGCAGCGTGGAGAGCGCTGCAGGCCTGGTGCAGCAGGTGGAGTGCCATGGCGGCGGGCACTCCTCGCGGGTGGGCTCGCAGGAGTCGGGAGAGACTCGGGCCCCGAACCCACTCCATCACCACGACGGGCCTGCCGCAGACGTTGACCAGCTCATGCACCTCGACGATGTTCGGGTGGCGAAGCTCGAACATCATCCGGGCCTCGTCACGCGCTCGTGCGACGATCCGTGGGCGCTCAAGGTGCTCACCCTTGAGCACCTTGAGCGCGACCAAGCGGCCGTACCGAAGGTCCTCGGCGACGCAGACCGTGCCGTAGGTCCCGGTCGCCGTGATCTCGAGGACCTTGAATGCTGGAGTGAGGGCTCCCATGGGGAGGCCGCCTAATGAGGAAAAGGCAGCCTGTCCCCTTGAAGCGTCACTTGATGCGGTAGCCGCCCATCTCGTTGTTGAAGATCCAGGCGACGACCTCACCGATCTCGAAGCCGACGGGGAAGTAGCTGGCGATGCTCGCGGCCACACTGCCCTCGTCGCGCAGCTCGATGCGGGCATCGATCATCTTGGCGACACGCTCGAGCCAGGTCGCCATGTTCGACGGCCGGAGATCGACCCATCCCTTCCGAGCCCAGCGGTCGATCTGCTCGCGGTCGTCGAGCGACACCGTCGAGTCATGGCCCCGCACCTCTGGAACGTTGATGCGTGGGCCACGCAGGATGGAGGTCCCCGCGGCGTTCAGGATGGGAATGCCGATGCTCGGAGCCAGTCGCCGGACCGCGTTGGTCTCGAGGCGTGCCTCGACGATCGCGCTGATGCTCTCGGGCGTCCGGGGCCCCCCGTCGTCGCGCAGCACACCGCCGAGGGTGCCGAAGGCATCTCGGAGCAACCAAGCCTCGAACAGGAGCTTGGAGAGCTCGGGCGGGCCGAGTCGGCCCAGCGCGATGGACGGCAGCTCGGAGCCCTCTTCGGCCTGGGCGAGATCCTGCAGGGCCACGGACCGCACCAGCCCGGCCTTGTAGGAGGGGTCGAGCACGGCACTGTCGAGCGCGGAGATCACGTCCCGACCTGTGTTGGCACCCCGAATCTCATGCACGACGGTGCGGGCGATCTCCTCGGGCGTGATGTACTCCATCTGACCCAGCGCGGTGATCGCTGCGAACTCGCCGCGTGTGAAGACGCCGTTCTCGCCCGTGTCGACGACGGAGACCTCGAGCTCGCCGAGCGGTGGGTAGCCGTCTGTGGACTCGCGGGTCTCGAGTCGGCCGTCGGAGAGCGTGCTGACTCGCGGCTCCACGATGTGGGTGTTGCCGTGCTTGTCTCTGACCTTCTTGGTGGTCACGGCGCGGTAGCCGATCATCGCGGCGGGCTTGACCTCCTTGACGATGGGCGCATCTGGAGTGCGGGCGAGGAGGAAGAGCAAGCCGGTGTGGCCGAAGGCAGCCTCGGTCTTGGCGAGAAGGACCTTGCTGGGCTTGTCTTCGCTGTGGGTGTAGGGGATGTTCATCCCCATCCCGCCCGTACCGGTGGTGCCCACCTTCAGGTAGACCCGTGTGTCGTTCTCGGTCGTCGCACGGTGCAGGAACCGCACGTGCCGGATCAGCTGCGGCACGGACTGTGACAGGAGGAAGCGCTCGAGGTCGGGCGTGCCGTCTCGAGAGAATCCATCTTCGCCGAGCCAGTGCCTGACCAGGTTCGCGCCGGTGAACACGTCCTGGTAGGACAAGCCGGTCGCCGTGTTGACGCAGTCGACGATCACCTGGGGCTTGTGACGAACGATCATCGTCACGAGGTGGTTCTCCTGGAAGGCGTCGTCGAAGGGACCGAAGACGGTCTCCAGGAGTCGTCGGCGTGTCGCCGGATCGGCCATGCTGGCGCTGCGATGCTGATCAGCGAGATCGGTGGGCACGAACAGGTTGCCCCATGCGGCCACGAACCGGACCTCGTCGAACTCCCGCTGCAGGCGGGCGACGGCTGCGCGTGCCTCGCCCTCCATCAGCGACGCGACGACGATCCGACGAGGGGCGAGCTCACGGCAGATGCGGCGGCAGACCTGAAGGCCAACGAGGCCAGCGCCGCCGAGGATCAGGTAGTCGTCGAACACGTGAGGCTCCTCCGGCGGCCCTCCTAACCGCCAGCGCCAGCCTGGGGTCAGCGCTCTGGCGGCACCTGAACTGACAGCGTCTCTCCGCGCCGACGAATCTGCAGCGTGACCGCGTCGTGCGCGGCCTCGAGCTCGCGGTGCACTTCGGCTGTGCTGAGCGGCCTGCGCCCGTTGATCTCCAGGATCTCATCACCGGGGAGGAGGTGGCCGTCGAGCGGTGAGTCGGGAGCGACACCGACCACTCTGACCAGCCCGTCGCTGCCGTCGAGGCTGAGGCGACGACGCCTCGGCTGCGGCTCGGACTGCGAGCGATCCTCTCCGGGGCGCTCGGCCAGAACCACCTCCAAGACGCGCTGTCGCTTCCCGCGAATGAGGGTCAACCTGACGGAGTCACCGGGCCGGTGCCGAGCGATGTGGGTGATCAGGTCTCGCGGACCCTCGACGGTGTCGTCATCGACCGCGATCACCACGTCGCCTTGCTCCAGACCCCCACGCTGTGCCGGCGTGTCGTCGAAGACCGCTCCGACGACCGCACCGGCTTCGGCGCGCACGCCGAGCTCTTTGGCACGGCCAGGGGTCAGCGGCTCGGGGCGAACACCGATGAATCCCCGCGCGACACGGCCATGATCGCGCAGCTGCTCGTAGACGCTCGTGACCAGATCAGCGGGGATGGCGAAGCCGACGCTGTTCGCCCCGGCGATCACCGAGTTGGCCACCCCGACGACATGACCGTGGAGGTCGAAGAGTGGACCGCCACTGTTGCCTTGGTTGATGGCTGCATCCGTCTGGATGTAGGCGTCGGAGCCGAACATGTTCTGGCCGAGGACCCTGCCTTTTCCCGACACCACGCCGGCCGTCACCGTGTGCCCGAGTCCGAGTGGATTTCCGACCGCGACGACCCAGTCGCCGAGCCGCAGGTCCGCTGAGGACCCCAGCTCGACGTAGGGCCAGACTCGGTCTGAAGGCAGCGCGACGAGGGCGATGTCGGTCGCGTCGTCGCGGCCGAGGACCCGCACGGGGACGGTGCTCCCGTCGGCGAGGCGTGCCCTGACCGAGACTGCGTCGGCGACGACGTGTGCGTTTGTCAGGGCAAGCCCATCGGCACTGATGACGAAGCCGCTGCCTTCGCCGCTGCGCTCTCCCTCGGGAGCGTCGAGGAAGTCCCGGAGTGGCCCGGGTAGCTGCATGGGCGCCTCATCGACCTCGAGGACGAGAACGGCCGGCAGGACCGCCTCGACCAGAGGCGCGAGGGAGGTCATCGGGCTGTAGGAACTCGATGGCGCGAGCGGCTCTGGGCTGCCTGCGAGGGCGGTCCCGAGCAGGAGGAGAACGAACGGCATTGGACCTCCATACTCTCCTTGGGCTACCGAAGAGCATGTCGCAACGCGCAGGACGTCACGGTCTGTCGGAGGGCGTCATGGGCAGTACCCAGCTCGAGGTCGCGGGATTGACGCTGCGCGCAGTGTCGGTGGGAGGCAAGGAGACCTGCATCGAGGTCCCAGCCTGGAAGCTCGCATTCGACATCGGACGCTGCCCACCCACGGCCGTGCGGGCACGCCAGGTGCTGTTCACGCACAGCCACATCGACCACATGGGGGGAGTCGCGCATCACGTCGGGCTGCGACAGCTGCAGGGCATGACGCCGCCGCACTACGTGGTGCCTGCCGAGCATGCCGAGGGCTTCTCCGAGCTGCTGGGAGCCTGGCGCAAGCTCGATGGGTCCTCGCTGCCCTGTGACGTCACCCCGGTCCGCCCCGGCGACGAGGTCGCGCTCGGAGGTGGGCGCTCGGCGGTGGTCTTCCGGGCGGTCCACCGGGTGGCTGCGGTTGGCTACGCGGTCGTCTCCCGACGAGCAGTCCTGAGATCGTCGTACGTCGGCTTGTCCGGAGCGATGCTCGCGGCCGCGAGGGAGAGAGGCGACGAGATCACCGAGGAGCGCCTGACGACCGAGCTGGCATTCTGCGGTGACACGACCATCGACGTGGTGGATCGCGAGCCGCTGGTCCGCCAGGCCAGGGTGCTGGTGCTCGAGTGCACCTTCATGGGCGATGATCCCGAGAGCCTCCGACGTGCCACGAAGACGGGGCACGTCCACCTCGACCAGCTGGCCGAGAGGGCGGAGTGCTTCGAGAATGAGGCGATCGTCCTGACGCACTTCTCGCCGCGGTACCCGCCATCACAGATCGTGCGACTGCTGGACGAGAAGCTCCCGCCGGGTCTGAGAGAGCGGGTGGTGCCTCTGCTGCCGGTCGCCCCGTGGAGTCGCTGACTACGCGACGGTGATGTGGTGAGACATCCAGTCGACTCGTCCGGCGACGGCGTCGAGGTAGAGCTTCTGGAGGCGCTCTGTCACAGGACCACGGCTGCCCCCTCCGACCTTTCGCTTGTCGAGCAGGGCAATCGGAGTGACCTCCGCGGCGGTGCCCACCATGAAGGCCTCGTCGGCCATGTAGAGCGCGTCACGTCCGAAAGGCTGAACGCAGAGCGTGAGCTCGGGGTCGCGCTCGATCAGCTCCATGAGCGTCCGGCGGGTGATGCCCGGGAGGATGTTCGTGGCGGGTGGGGTGAGGACCTTCGACCCTTCGACGACGAAGATGTTCTCGCCGGTGCCTTCCGCCACCATGCCGGTGTGGTCGAGCATCAGTGCCTCGTCGTAGCCGTCGTCGTTGGCCTCGTAGCGAGCGAGGATCGAGTTCACGTAGTGACCAACCACCTTGGCGCGAGGCATGGCGGCGTTCGGGTGGTTTCGCGTGAAGCTGCTCGTGCGGAGGTGCACGCCCCGCTGCATGCCTTCTGCGCCGAGGTAGGCGCCCCACTTCCAGGCGGCGATGGCCACGTGGACCTTGTTGGAGCGGGCACCGAGGCCCATCTCGCCGTGGCCGAGGAAGATGAGTGGACGCAGGTAAGCCGACGTAAAGTCGTTCACGCGAAGGACCTCGAGGCAGGCCTCGCGGATCTCGTCGAGCGAGAATCCCACCGGCTGGCGCAGCACGGCCATCGAGCCGAGGAGGCGGTCGAGGTGCTCGTCGAGGCGCCAGACACCGGCGCGTCCGTCGGGCTGAGCGTAGGCGCGGATCCCCTCGAAGGCACCGAGTCCGTAGTGCAGCGTGTGCGACAAGACGTGCGTTGTGGCCTTCTCGAACGGCACCATCTCGCCGTCCATCCAGATCCACTGTGACTCGATGCCCATCTGACCTCCTGGAGGCGGCACCTAACCAGCTAGGAGTGCGCGTCGCTGGGGAATGACGAAGAGTCGACGGTCACCAGAGGCGTCATCTGGACGATGGGGCGACACCGCGTCAGGTCTGGGGTAAGCTCCGGTCTAGCCAGCTCGGAGGGCCAGTGTCCCGTCGTTGTGTCGTTCTCGCTCTGATTGCCGCCGGCTGTGGGTCCAACTGGACGATCGGCCAAAACGACGAGCTGATCATCGATTGTCTGGACGAGCGCCTCTACTTCGTCGATGTGGATGGGGACGGCTGGGGTGACCCGAACCAGGGTGGCGTCCTGCAGTGCGAGCCTCTCGGTGATGTGACGGCGACGAACCAGCGAGACTGCGACGACTCGGATGTTCAGGTGACCGGTCGTCTCGGGTCCCTCTGCCCCGGCGATCTCGTCGAGGGTGAGGACGACGCGTTGGTCGGTGCTGCGGTGGCGGGTGAGGGCGAGTTCATCTGGCTCTACGGGTCGTCGGCCGCAGTCTCGTACCAAGAGGCGCGTGACGCATGCAGCAAGTGGGCTGAGCACCCGTACCCGGCGAACGACAACCCGCAGTACGGGTTGGCGACCTTCGACCCGTCGACAGGCTCCTACAACGACATCCAGCAGGCGATCCTCGAGGCACTGGTCGACAGTGAGGGGAGCGGCACCTTCGCGGCATGGGTCGGTGTGCTGTGGGAGGGGGACCTCGAGACCGGCGGCTGGGCCTGGGAAGACGACTCCAGCGATGGTCTGATCGAAGACATCGGCTTCTGCACCGATGAGGCTCCTCGCCCAGAGGACTTCTTCCCCAACATGTACATCGACGACCCCGACCACCGCGAGATCATCCTCGAAGAGCTCGAGAGGATGCGCTTGGCGCTCGTTCTCACTGACGCTGGCGACTGGTGCCTCGGGCTGCCGGATGCGGCGAGCACCGACAGCGGTGGACCGTACGAGCTGACCCGGGCCCACATCCTCTGCGAGCGTCCGCCAGGAGATCCCGCAGCGTACGAGCCCGTCGACGCAACTGGAGCCGACGAGGCGACTTGAGCGGGTCCACGTCAGGCCCGGCGCGTGCAACGATCCGATGCTTCGGGCGATGAACCGGGAACATCGCGTGGGATTGCGGTCTCGCAGGGTCTAGCGTCGCGCGGCGGTCGGCGACGCCTGACTAAGTGCTCTGGACACCGATCCGCGGGAGTGAAGAACGCATGCCTGGCGCACGCACTCTGACCCGGCTGGCTACGGGCCTCGTCGCGACTACCTATGTACTGCTCGTGTTTGGTGCATCGGTGCGGGTGCACGGTGCTGGCTTGGCTTGCCCCGACTGGCCGCTGTGTTTCGGTGAGGTCGTGCCGGAGATCGACTTTGCCGTCGGACTCGAGTGGGGCCATCGCGTGCTCGCGGGCTTCGTGTCGCTGGGTTTCTTCGGGTTGGTCGCGGGCATGGTCGCGGCGCGTGAGCGCCTCGGCCGTGGCCTGCTGGGGCTTGCGGCGTTCGGCGTCGTCGCGCTCCTCGTCCAGATCGTGCTCGGCGGGCTCACGGTGCTCGAGCTCTTGGCCGAGTGGACGGTCACGTCGCACTTGCTGACGGGCAACACCTTCTGCCTGGTGTTGCTCCTCCTCGCTCTCGGTCTACGAGAGGTCGACAGCCCTGTGGTCAGGCAGCCGGTGCGATGGTCCGAGCGGGTGTTGGCCGTCGTCCTCGCGCTGGCGGTTCCTCTTCAACTCGCCATCGGCGGGTTGGTCTCGTCGAGTCACGCCGGCCTCGTCTGCGGCACATGGCCCGCCTGCAACGGTGATGTCTGGTTCCCGACCTTCACCGGCCTCGTCGGGCTGCAGGTGATCCATCGGCTGGTCGCGTATGGGCTGTTCGGGATCGCACTGCTCGTCGCCGTGTTCGTGCGCTCGGGTCGAGCCGCCACAGCCGCGCGGGTGGTCTTCGGGTTGGTCTGTCTGCAGGTGCTGCTGGGCATCGCCAACGTCTTGATGTACCTGCCGGTCGAGGTGACGCTCGCTCACACGGCCGGTGCGGCTGCCATCGTGCTCACCACCACGTGGCTGAACAACGAGGTCTGGAGAGCTCCGGTAGCACAGGAGCGATCGGCGCCTGCGCTCACCACCGACGCGGAGGTCGCGGGATGAGCATCGCTCCCGAGCCTGTCGTGGGTGCCGCCGAGCCGATCGTGCCGTCCACTCTGCGGGTCTACCTCGACATCACGCGGCCGCGCGTGATGGCGCTCGTGGTGTTCACGGGCTTGCCTGCTCTGCTGCTCGGTCAGTCGCGCTGGCCCACGCCGGCCGAGGCCTTCTGGATTCTCCTGGGCACAGCCTTCGCTGGAGGCGCGAGCTCTGCCTTCAATGCCTACGTCGAGCGAGAGCGTGATGCCCGAATGGCCCGGACTCGCCGGCGCCCGCTGCCGGCGGCATCGCTCATGCCCAACGTCGTTCTCGGCTACGGCGTCGTGCTCACGGTGCTGTCGACCGCGATCTTGGTGGCGGTAGGTGGTGTCGGAGCGGCGGGTATCGGGCTAGCCACCATCGCCTTCTACGTCGGAGTCTACACGCTCTGGCTGAAGCCACGCACGCCCCAGAACATCGTGATCGGAGGCGCCGCGGGAGGCACCGCCCCCCTGATTGCCTCAGCCGCGATGAGCGGAGAGGTGAGCGTCGGAGCCTGGATCCTCTTCCTGATCATCTTCCTGTGGACGCCGCCGCACTTCTGGGGCGTCGCCATCTACCGGAAGGCCGAGTACGAGTCAGCCGGCTTTCCGATGATGCCGAGTGTCGTCGGTGATCAAGCGACCCGCTGGCGCTCCTTGGCCTACACCGTCGCGCTGGTCCCGGTGACACTCGCGCCTGTGTGGCTCGGCTACCTTGGCCC
>PKDJ01000360.1 GCA_002862545.1 Pseudomonadota bacterium | reverse complement strand
CAGCGGATCGTCCGCCCCGTCGGCCGCCATCACCGCGTGCGCTCCCGCGACCACCTGGTGCTGACCGGGCGCGTCGACGCCGTGCAGGACCTGATCACCGAGTTCCCGGGCCTGTCTCCCGTCGAGGACGTGGGGCTCGATGACGACCGCTACCTCTTCGAGGTGGTCGTCTCGCACCGCTCTCCGCTGGTGGGTGTCCAGGTTCGCGACGCCGACTTCCGCCGTCGCTACGGCGCGGCCATCCTCGCCGTGCACCGGTCTGGGCAGCGGATCGAGGGCAAGATCGGCGAGATCGTCCTCGACCCCGGCGACACCCTGATGCTCACGGCGGCCCCGGGTTTTCAGAGGGCCTGGCAGGACAGCGCCCACTTCTACGTCGTCTCTGACCTGCGTCTCGACACGAACAAGCGCTACGGCAAGGCGAACATCGCCCTCACGACGGTCCTCGCGATGGTGCTGGTGCCCGCCGTCTTCGGCATCCCGATGCTGGTCAGCGCGATGGCCGCGCTCGTGGTGCTGGTCGGCACGGACTGCATCGGGCTGCGTGGGGTGCGCGCCGCGGTGAACTGGACCGTGCTGGTGCTCATCGGCTCGGCGCTCGGGGTGGCTCGCGCGATGGACCAGTCCGGCGCCGCTGAGGCCCTCGGCCAGGTGCTGCTCGAGGTGACGGCCCCGCTCGGACCCCGGGCGACGCTCGCGGCGGTCTACATCCTCGGCGCGATGTTCGCGTCGTTCATCAGCAACGCGGCCGCGGCGGCGCTGGTGTTTCCGATCGCGCTCACGGCCGCGGAGGCAGGGGGCTTCGACCCGCGGGCCTTCGCCCTGGCCCTGGCTCTCGCCGCGAGCGCGGGCTTCTCGACGCCGATCGGCAGCCAGCCCAACCTGCTGGTCTACGGTGCCGGTGGCTACCGCTACGCGGACTACGTGCGGGTCGGGCTGCCCCTCAACGTGCTGCTCATGCTGACCACGGTCGGGCTGCTGCCGCTGATCTGGCCGCTGCAGTAGCGGCGTCGGGAGTCGCGCGCGTCCGGTGCGCGGGCATATGCTCCCCGCCTGCCGGAGTCGTCATGCCGCTGCACCACGCCACCCCTCTGCTGCCCTCGACCGCGCTCGAGGCCTGCGCCGGCGTGCCGGTGTGGCTCAAGCTGGAGTCCTCGCAGCCCTCGGCCTCCTTCAAGCTGCGCGGCATGGGGCTCGCCGCCGAGCGTGCCGTCGCCCGCGGAGCCACCCAGCTCGTGAGCAGCAGCGGGGGCAATGCAGGCTACGCGGTGGCCTGGGCCGGGCGCTCCCTCGGGGTGCCCGTCACGGTCGTGGTCCCGCGCTCGACGGGCGCGCGGATGCGCGGGCTGATCGCAGCCGCCGGTGCCGAGGTGCGCGTCCACGGAGCGGTCTGGGACGAGGCCCACCAGGCGGCCATCGCCCTCGCGGAAGAGGCCGGGGGCGCGCTCCTCCACCCCTTCGACCACCCGGACATCTGGGAGGGCCACGCGAGCCTGATGGCCGAGGTCGCCGAGGCGGGACTGCGGCCTGCGCGGGTGGTGGTCGCGGTCGGCGGCGGCGGACTGCTCTGCGGCGTGCTCCAGGGCCTCGAGGCCGCGGGCTGGAGTGACGTCCCCGTGCTCGCCGTCGAGACGGAGGGGGCGGCCTCCTTCGCGGCGGCCCATGCCGCGGGCGAGCCCGTCACGCTGTCCGAGCTGACCTCCCTGGCGCTCACTCTGGGGGCGCGACGGGTCTGCGAGGGGGTCGTCTCCCACGCACGACAGCTGGACGTGAGGAGCGTGGTGGTGACCGATGCGGCGGCGGTCCGGGCCTGCGATCGCTTCCTCGACGACCACCGCGTCCTGGTGGAGCCCAGCTGCGGCGCGGCCCTCAGTGTGGTCTACGATGGGCATCCGCAGGTGACGGAGGCAGAGGGGCCGGTGCTCGTGATCGTCTGTGGTGGCGCTGCGGTCACGCGGGCTCAGCTCGCCGGCTGGCTGGAGCAGACGGCCGAGCCGCGCTGACGTGCGCCGAGGCCTCGATCCCCAGCGCTGGAAGGGGCATGAGCGGTAGCCCGGAAGCGCAGGCCAGCCGAGGCTCAGCGTGCGAAGCCGCGAGCCGGGCTGGGCCGGAGCGTGCGGGCAGTGGGCTCGCCGACACGAAACCTCGGAGGCGACTGCGGCGGTGCGCGCAGTCTGAGGCGGTCCGCTGTGCCATACTTCAACATCTCAGTGGTCGACACACCGACCCTCGGCTTCTCGGGAGAGGGTCCGCGCACCCTCACGTCCGTCAGCCGACTCTGACGAGGGGAGAGGGCATGGGTGAGCTCACCGAGAACGACAAGCTCCTCGCGGCGCTCGCGCACGGCAGCTCCGTGGTCGGCTTCGCGATGTTCGTGCCGCTGGTGCTCTGGCTTCTCCACCGGGAGAAGGAGGGCGGGGCCTTCGTCGCGTACCACGCGCTCCAGGCGCTGGTGTTCCACGTCTCGGCCTTCGCCTTCATTCTATTCACCGCCTTCTGCACCTTCGGGATGTCGACGATCCTGCTGCTGCCGTGGTTCCTGGTCGACGTCTGGATGGCTGTGCGCGCCTACCAGGGCGAGTGGGCGCCGTACCCCGGGCTGGGCGGCCTCGGGCAGCTCCCCGGCTGAGTGACCTCCATGGGTGCACCGACCTCCCCTCACGATGGTGGAGGACGGCGCTCCCGTCCTTCCCTGCTGCTGCGGCAGTGACCCCAACAGCGCGATCACGGCCAGGTCGGCCTTGTGAGGTCACCACGGCGGGGCGACTGGCGACTTGAGCTAGAGTGACGCACGGAGGCTCTCATGCGCTCACTCACCGTCGCCGTCCTGGCGGCTGCTCTGGCCCTGCCCACCTCGACGGTCGAGGCCGCCCCGGCCTTGCCGGCGATGTTCGACCTGGAGTTCTGCTGGGGGGACGCGTGTGGAGCCAGTACGCTCGAGATCGGTGCAGACGGCCGCTTCACCGACATCACCTTCGGTGACGAGGGTGACTGGGAGTGGGACGCCGACGCCCGACAGATGACCTTCGCGTTCGACGTGGGCACGATCTACACCGGCCGCCCCGCTGGGGCAGGCTGTCTGCGGGGTGAGATGGTCTCGTTCTACGGCGAGCTCGGGCGCTGGCGCGGCTGTGTCGACTGACCCGAATCGGCAACCGTCAGCTGGCCAGGTCTCGGTGTCGCGTCGGGGGACGGGGTAGGCCTCCTCCGGTTCACTGGGTCGCCGGCCTCCGCGAACGGTCGCTGATGGCGCTCGCCGGAGCAGTCAGCTGGGCGGGCATCGGGTGGACCATGAGCGCCCGGGATGCCTGGCGGCGTGCGTCGAGGCTGCACGAGCAGTCCGGGCTGGACCACCTCGCCGACCTCGAGACCAGGCTGCACGAGACCTTCCCGGAGCTGCCGCTGCCGCCGTCGCCCGATCAGATCTACGGGCTGTAGCCCAGAGCGGGCTCGACCTGGGCCTACAGGGCGATGTCGAGCCCGGCGACACGGCTCTCGACGCGCCAGCCCTGCGGGGTGGGCGTGATCACGGACTGGACCGGCCGGTCGGCGAACCACCACGGTGCATGAGGCGTCAGGTCGACCACCACGGCCTCGCCGTCCGCGCGCACGGCGACCACGCCGTGTCCGTGGGGCTGTCCGTTCACTCGGGCAGCGAAGTGTCGGACCACTGGGCCCGAGAAGGGCCGGGTCACGTCGGGCAGAGGGGCCGACAGCTCCAGCTCGAAGCCCGCCGCGCTGAGTCCGTCCACGTCGACCCGCGCGCTCGCGAGCCCCCCCTCGACGAAGCGCAGGGTGTGGGTCGTGCCGAACGCGGTGTGGGTGAGCACGCCGGTGCCACCGGTGCCATCCCAGGACCAGGCCTCGGAGCCCCGCGTCGGCCAGGGCTCGCCTGGAAAGGGCCGCTCGAGGGTGAGCCCGTCGTCCTCCCGCCGGGCGGCGAACGACGCTGCGGCGACGCCCCCCTGGGTCTGCACGAGGAGGGCCTTCACGGGCACGAGCCCGAGCACCCGCCGAATCGGATGCGGCGCGTCGTCGTAGCCGACCGTTGCCTGGACCCCGCCGAGGCGCTTGCGGCGAACGTCCAGCAGGACGGACGCGGCCTGTCGGCTGTGGTTGAACGTCGACGTGTTTCGCTTCTTCTCGTCGCGGGGCGACTGCGTGGCCCGGAAGGTCACCGCGGCCTGCTGGCCCTCGCGAGTGGGCCAGGCGAGCGCGATGTCGAGGGGGCTCGAGGCGGAGTGCTCCGTGACCTGCACCGGGCCCGTGCGGCGCGGCACAGGCACCTCGGGCAGCCAGGTCTCGAGGTCGTCGAGCTCTGCCGTGACCGTCTGAACGCCGTCGTGATCAGAGTCCTTGGCCATCCACAGCGCCTCGTCACCGACGACCACCCGGGCGAGCTCGTGCATCTGCCAGGTGTCGTGGACGGGCTCGATCACGATGTCGGCGTCGTAGTGGACGGCGAACAGCTGCAGCGGTGGCACCGGCACGGCCTCGGTGGGCCCCTGACCGACCGGCTCGGCCGAGCTCGCGAGCCAGGCCTCGCGGGCGGTCGACGACAGCGGGGGGCCAGCCGGCACGTAGTTGCGCAGGCCGGCACAGGCGGAGAGGAACACGGCGACCCCCAGGAGCCACGAGTTGGCTGCAGTGCCGGTACGTCGGTGTGTCACCCGGGGTGCGTCAGCCGACCGGGTGATTGACGGTGCCGCAGTAGGGGCAGGTGAGCGTCACCTGACCCTTGACGGCGGGTGGGAGCGCTCCCGCGCAGGCGCTGCACTGCTCGGCGAAGGTCAGGATGCTCTCGGCGGGGGCTGGTGCACCATCGACGCGGTCGGCCTCGACGGACCCGTCCTTGATCGACTCGACCAAGGTGTCCCAGTCCTTCGCGGAGCCGCTCTCGACCTCGAAGGTGGTGGTGCCTCGGGCCTTGGCGGCGCGGTCCCACGAGAAGCCGAGGACCTGGTCCTTGAAGACCCAGCCCCGCGTGCTGTCGTCCGAGCTCGCCAGGTGCCCGACGGGCTCGTCGATGAGCAGCTGGTGCACGCGCTTCTTCTCGGCAGCGAAGAAGAACATCGTCTTCTTGGTGACGATCTCCTCGTCCTGCTCGAAGCGAATCCGCTGTGCCGAAAGGAAGAGGTTGCCCTTCTTGGCGCCGCCGGGGGCGTCTTCCCAGCTCGCGCCGACGACGGCGATCGGATCTTCGCCAGGCTGAAGGGAGAAGGTGGAGGCCTCGAAGGTGTCGAGGACCTGGTTGGCCTTCTTCACGCCGGCCGAGACCGCATCGACCGCCTTGACCACGGGGTCGGTGATGGCCGACAGCTTGCGGGCGGCGCTGCTGATCGCCTGGACGAGGTCGCGCTTCTCGTCTTCGAGGAGGTCGACCTGCGTCACGTTGTTCCGGAGATCACCGTCACGGGTGAGCCGCCGTGCGCGGTCTACGAGCGCCTCGACGCGGTCTTCGAGTCGGGCGGCGGTGCGGCGGGACTCCTTCATCACCTGCTCGACCGCTGACGGGGCGAGCTCACGCGCCTCCGCAAGCTGACCCTCCAGGCCCTTCTTGAACACGAAGCCCCGACGGCGGACGCGCGCCAGCTGCTCGACGAGGTCGTCGATCTGGCCGCGACGCTGCCGAACTGCGTCGGTCACCTGGGTGAACTGCAGCTTGGCGTGGAGGTCACCGCCGTCGTCGGCGACACGCTTGACCTTCCGCAGCAGTTCTTCGTGGGTGGGACCCTCGGACACATGACCTCCATGGTTCCGAGTCCTTATCTCAGTCGATCTCGAGAGGGGCGTCTAGAGCCATCGACGGAGGGGAGCGGGTGTCCACCGGTCTGGGGCATGCGCCATGAACGGGCGCAGCGCTCGCCAGGAGGGTCGAAAGGCCACCGGCACCAGCCCGGCGATCAGGAAGCGGGGCATGCGATCGGTGAACCGGCCGCGCTGCTCTGGAGCCAGGTTGTAGAGGAGCAGCGGGAGGAGCTTGGCCGCCGGCTGGAGCGACGCGCGGTTGTGGCGAGACACGCGCTGCCCGAAGTCGGCGGCCTCTTCCTCAGCGAAGAGCCCGCGCCAGAAGTCCGCCGTCAGGGCGGCATCCTCCAGAGCGAAGTGCTCGTGGAGCAGCGCACAGAGGGCGTCGAGGTGGGGCTCGGGTGCGTCTCCACGTGCCAGCGCATCGAGGTGCTCAGAGGCTGTGACGTGCTCGTCCCCCACTTGCTCCCAGGGGCCGTCCACTCCGCGTGCCCGCAGCTCGGGCAGCAGGACCTCCTCCTCGTAGGCATGGTGTCCACGCAGCACCGTGATGGCGGCGTCGAGCCCGATCTGCAGCTCGTCGGGCGCAAGGCCCTCGCGCGCGCGCTGCCGGACCGTCTCGAACAGCGAGAGGATGGCCTGGTGAACGCTGATGCTGTGGTCGACGAGGGTGTCGAGTGCGGACATCGGGACCTCGGGGTGACTACCAGACCTCGACCTCGGCGGACGGCGGAACGCCGAGCCACCGGTTGGTCTCGCCCTCCGCCTCGCGGAGGAAGGTGCGGGGACGCGGCCCGCCGAGCGCGACGAGGACGTCGGCGCGGCCCGCGGTGGACTCGATCGCGACGTTGATGCAGCGCTCGGCGTCGAGGCCGTCGGGCACATCACAGGCGAAGGCGAAGGCCATGGCCTGCGGGGGCTCGCCCTGGAGCAAGGTGCGCACCACGTCGTCGGGGAAGGGGGCGTCGCCGAGCTCCCAGAGGCGACCTTGGCGGCCGCGCACTGTCAGCAGGAGCGGAGCCCGCTGGAGCCCGGGCAGGAGCAGTCGCACCAGCAGGGAAGCGAGGCGCTCGAGGCGGGCGGGCAGGGAGCCGGGGAGGCTGAGCTCGGTCTTTCGGAGCTTCGGGGCAGGCATGGCGGGGAGGTATCCTGTGCCCCGCTGCCCTGGAGCCTCTGTGTCCCTCTTCGAGCTCGATCGCTGTGCCCTCGTCGGCATGGTCCACCTTCGGCCGCTGCCGGGGAGCCCGGCCTGGGGCGGCAGCATGGCGGAGGTGATCGCCGCGGCCCGTCGCGATGCCGAGGCCTTGCTGGCGGGCGGCTGCGACGCGCTGCTCGTCGAGAACATGGGGGACGTGCCCTACCTGCGGTGCGCGGTTCCCCCGGAGACGGTCGCCGCCTTCGCGGTCGCGGCGGCAGCGGTCACGGCGCTGGGTGCACCGACTGGGGTGCAGGTGCTGGCTGCGGCCAACCGGGAGGCCCTCGGTGTCGCGACGGCGGTGGGGGCGTGCTTCCTGCGCGCGGAGGGCTTCGCTTATGCCTCCGTCGCGGACGAGGGGTGGATCGACGCCTGTGCGGGCCCGCTGCTGCGGGCGCGGCGCGCGCTGGGGGCCGAGGTCGCCATCTGGGCGGACGTGCAGAAGAAGCACAGTGCCCACGCGGTGACGTCAGACCTGTCCCTCGCAGAGCTTGCGAAGGGAGCCGCCTTCTGCGGTGCGGATGCCCTGATCGTCACCGGGATCGCGACGGGCGTGCCGACCCGGCTGGACGACGTCACGGCGGCCGCGAGCGCTGGCCTGCCGGTCGTGGTCGGCTCGGGCGTCACGCCAGACGATGCCGGCATGCTGGCGCGGGAGGCGTCGGCCCTCGTGGTCGGCTCGTGGCTGAAGCAGGACGGCGACTGGCGCCGCCCGGTGGATGCAGAGCGCGTCGCAGCCCTCAGGACGGCCATGCGAGAGGGCTAGCCGCGTCGGCTACAGCGATCCGAGGCAGACGACCGCGCGGGTGCCGGTCCAGCAGCAGGCGCTCGGTGCGAACGGGTTGTCCGACGAGCTGCCGCACGCGAACTTCTGATCGCAGTACTGGCAGATCGGCCACGAGCCCGAGGGGTAGGAGCCCACGCACTCGAGGAAGGTCCCGTCGTCCTGCGTGCCGGTGATCGTCCAGTTCTTCATGTCCGAGGGCCGGATGTCGGTGCCGTCCCAGATACCGAACGGGTCGAGCAATGCGCCGTCGCGGTCGTAGACCGCGCCGCTCGGGTCGATGTCGACGAAGTCGCGCGCGTCTTCGTCGGGGGTGCTGTAGACGATGCGGAAGTCCGAGCCGCCGATGCCGTTCGTGGCGGCGTAGTCTGCGCAGAAGGTATCGGCGTCGACTCGGCTCCAGAGCCAGGTGTCCTCGGCGGCCTCGATGAAGGTGTCGGTCACGAAGAGCACGAAGTCGCAGCCACCGTCCGAGTCGTCGCAGTCCTGGTCGATGCCGTCGTCGCAGATCTCCTCGGCGCCCGGGTAGATGGTCGGGTCGCCGTCGTCGCAGTCGAGGCCGACCCACTCGGGGCGTGCGCGGTCGTCGGGCGGGTCGCAGGATGGGGTGGGGCTGACGGGGGCGCCTGCACCGAAGCCGTCGGCGTCCGTGTCGGGGTACCACAGGCTCGGAGGACCGATCTCGGGGTCGGCGTCGTCGCAGTCGTCGTTGGTCGCCGCCGTGCCGTCGGGACGGCTGCAGGCGTACTCGAAGTCGTCGTCGGCGCCGAAGCCGTCACCGTCGCGGTCGGCGAACCACTCGAGGTAGCTGGCCGGGCTGATGTCCGGGTCAGCGTCGTCGACGAGGCCGTCGCAGTCGTCGTCGAGCGGGCCCTCGGGGTTGCAGATCTCGGGCATCGACGGATTGACGTCGGGGTTGCGGTCGTCGCAGTCGGTGTTGGCGAAGCCGAAGCCGGGGGGCTGCTGGCAGGCGAGCACCACGTCGACCCCGGTGCCGAAGCCGTCGCCGTCGTCGTCGCGACCCCAGGCGATGAGCGTCAGTGGGTCGATGTCGGGATCGTCCTCGTCGAACAGCCCGTCGCAGTCGTCGTCGAGCACCTCGTCGCCGTTGCAGATCTCGGGACGGCTCGGGTTGACCTCGAAGCGTGTGTCGTCGCAGTCATCGCCGCCGTAGTCGGCGTTGAAGAAGCCGTCGCCATCTGCATCACACAGCTCGGCGCACTCGTCGTCATCGCAGTCGATGCGCCCATCGGCGTCGTTGTCGCGTCCGTCGTCGCAGATCTCGGGACAGGCACCGTCACAGTCCGTGTCCTCGCAGTCGACCCGGCCGTCGGCGTCGTTGTCGCGGCCGTCGGTGCAGTTCTCCGGGCATGCGGGGTCGTTGCAGTCGGTGTCGTCGCAGTCGACGGCACCATCGGCGTCGTTGTCGCGCCCATCGGTGCAGATCTCGTCACAGGAGGGGTCGCTGCACTCCTCGTCGAGGCAGTCGACCTTGCCGTCGCCGTCGTTGTCGAAGCCGTCGCCACAGACCTCCGGGCAGCTGCCGAAGCAGTCGCGGTCGTCGCAGTCGATGGCGCCGTCGCCGTCGTTGTCGCGACCATCGCCGCAGTTCTCGGGGCACAGGCCGTCGCAGTCGTCGTCGAGGCAGTCGATCAGGCCGTCGAGGTCGTCGTCGGTGCCGTTGGTGCAGACCTCGCCGCACAGGGCAGCACAGTCCGGGTCGGCGCAGTCGGCGAGCTCATCGAGGTCGTCATCCTCGAGGTTGTCGCAGATCTCCGCGGGCGGCTTGTCGTCGTCGAGGCTGGACGACTCACACCCGAGCAGCAGAACCGGCAGCAACAGCATCAGACACAGTCGGCTCACGGCACCTCCAGCAACTGCGATCATACCCGCGCTGCTCGCCGATCGTCACCGCGTGGAGCGAGGGAGCGCGTGTCGAAGGGGAGTGTTCCTAGAGCCCCGGAGGCCAGGTGGGCTGTGGGTCGGCGCCGATGACGAGCGACGCCATGATCTCCGCGACGGGCTTGAGCTTGTCCCAGAGATCCATCCCTTGCGGGTGGCCCGGGCGCCACAGGTCGTTGGTCTCGCCAGGGTCCTCCCAGCGGTCGTAGAGCTCGAGCTTGCCGCTCCGCCAGTAGAAGTGCAGTCGGTAGCGGCCCTGCTGGACGGTCTGCACACCGCCCGAGCGGGCGAGGGTCGAGCTGAAGCGCACCCGGTCGTCGGTCGCGGTTCCGACGACCCGTCCACCGAGCTCTTCGGGCACCGGCAGTCCGATGGCATCGAGGACGGTGGGGACGAGATCGACCGCGTGAGTCGGCGCCGTCCACACGGCCGGCTGGAGGTTCTTCGCCCAGAAGATCGCGACGCCGTCGTTCTCTTCGCCGTGCAGGGCATAGGCATGGGTCTGCTTGCCGTGCTCCCAGAACTGCTCGCCGTGGTCGGTCCAGACGACGACCAGGGTGTCGTCGAGCCAGCCGCGGCTGTCAGCATCGGCGAAGAACTGCCCGAGCTGGTGGTCGAGCCAGCGCACCTCCCCGGCGTACATCAGCCTCAGGTGCTGCTCGAGGAGGTCGCGCTCTTCTGCGGGCAGATCGGCGTAGGCATCGCGCTGCTCGTAGTGGTGAGGCCGAATGCGCAGGTCGCCGTGAGGCCAGGGAGGGAGGTCCTCGAGTCCCTCGGCCCAGCCCTCTGGCGATTCGTAGGCCGCGTGCGGCTCGAGGAAGTGGGCGTGCACGAACCAGCGCTCGGCCGCGCCGCTCGCCTGCGCGCCCGACAGCGCGCTGGAGACCGAGCCCCAGACACCGGCGCCCGCCCCGGGAGAGGGGTCGAAGACCTGGTAGCCCTGCGTGTTGCCCCAGTTCGGACCGAACCAGGCGTTGTTGGAGGCACCGATCGTGGTCCAGCCCGCGTCGGTGAGCCGCTCGGCGAGGAGGGTGTTCTCGGGTGGCACGGGGAGCCGGTTGAGCTCGGTTCCGTTCAGCCGCGGGAGGTGACCGCGCTCGACCGGCGTCTGCCCCGTCAGGGTGCAGGAGACGCTGTCGAAGGTCCAGTTGGAGCACTGGACGTGGTCCTGCAGCGCGACGCCCTCAGCGGCGAGTTGCGACACGAAGGGCATCAGGTCTGGCGTGACGTGGTCGGCGCGCAGCGTGTCGATGGACAAGAAGAGTACGTTAGTGGGGCGCTCTCCGTCGAAGACCAGTGCTGCGGGGCCCGCTGGCGGCGCTGTGTCGACGGGAGGGTCGGGCACGCGGGGCTCCTTCGTCTCGCTACCGCAGCCGAGCACCAACGCGACAAGCCCGATCATCGCCACCCTCCTCGGACGCCCTATCGAGGATGACGCCGGCCGTCAGGGCTTGGTTACTGGTTGGTGTGGAGGCCGAGGATGTTCGCGCTGTGGATCGGGGTCGCGCTCGCAGGATGGACCGACCCGACTCATCCCGATGCGGGTGAGGTCTTCAACCGCGGAATCGAGTCCCTCGATGCCGCCGACCCCTCCGCGGCTGAGGCGGCCTTCAGGGAGGCGGCGGCGCTCGATTCCGAGTGGGGACGACCCCGCCTGGGCCTTGGGCTGTCCCTGCTCCGACAGAATCGGGCGTCTGAGGCCATCCGGGTCTTGGCTCCTCTAGCCGAGGACTTTCCCGAGCAGTCGATGGTCTGGACCCACCTGTCGCAGGCGAAGTTCGCGGCCCGTGACTTCCCGGGGGCGCAGGAGGCTGCCGAGCGAGGCCTGGCGCTGGAGCCTGCGGACGTGCTCTGCGTCAGCGCGATGGTGGACGTTCAGCTGCGTACCGGGGCCCTCGATGCGGCGATCGCGGTGCTCGAGGCGGCCGCGGCGGCCTCTCCGAGTCCGGACTGGTCGTGCCTGCGCGTCCGGGTGGCCATCGAGCAGGGGGCGCTGGACACCCTCGATGCGCTCCTGGCCTCCTGCGACGGAGGTGACGCGGCGCTGGTGCGAAATGCCTGGGGTGCGGCCTCTACGGCCCGCGGCAAGCCTGTCACGGTCGACATCGGTGCGGCCGGTCACATGGTCACGCAGGCCAACCAAGCCATCATGCTGCTGCAGCAGGGGCTCGTGGAGGAAGCCGCGGCGCTCGCCGACCGGCTCATCGCCGCACATCCCGACGATGTGCGGGTCCACATCGTGCGCGGCCGCATCGCCTATGTGGCCGGTGACACGTCGACCGCCGTGCGGCACTTCGAGGAGGCCTTCGAGCGGGAGGACTGGGTCGAGGTCCACGGTGACGGTGTGCGGACGGGCATCCTCACGCAGAGCCAGGAGCAGGAGTGGGTGGCGATGTCGGTGGGGGCTGCGGCTACCCTCGCTGGTGTCTATGCGGAGACCGAGAGGGTGCCCCAGGCCCACACGCTCCTCCAGCGCGCCGAGGACCGCTTCGGTCCGCACGCAGCTCTGCACGCGGCGGCGGCCTGGGCGGAGATGTACTCCGGGCGCCCCGCCGAGGCCTGGGATCGGCTCGCTCGTGCTCTGGCCGACCCTCAGCCCGGGGTGGTGGACACGCTCGCCAGCGAGCTGCTGTTCCAGCACGCCGACAGCCTCCCCGACGCGATGGCGGAGCTGCTCGTCGGGATCGAGGGTCACCCTGGCGTGCTGCTCAACGCAGCGGTCGGTCTCACGAACCAGGGAAGAGGGGCTCTCGCGCTCCCGCTGGTCGACAAGGTGTGGCAGCAGGTCCGTGACCGGTCGCTTGCGGTCGGCATCGGGTACACGGCAGCGGTCCAGGAGCGGGACCTCGCGGCGGCAGAGGTCTGGCACGACCGGGCCATCGCTGTGGATGCCGTCGACCCCGTGACCGTGCGCAACCATACCGCCATCCTCCTCGATGCCGACCGCCACGATGCGGTCCTGTCGCTCCTCGGGCAGCACCCCGGTGTACCGGACGGCCCCACGTTTCGCGTCGTCGCGCTGGTGGAGCTGGAGCGCACCGAGGGGCTCGAGGCGGCTGCGCTCGCCGACGGGGTCGACCCCGCAGCGCGGTTCAATGCCGCCGTGACCTTCGGGAACGGAGGGGACACGGACGCGGCCGTGCGCGTCCTCGAGCAGACGTGTCCACTCATGCAGGGCGGCAATCGTGTGTCCTGTGAAGAGGCGCTGGCAGCCTGGACGGAGTGAGTTCGTCGGCGCTGAGGGCTTCGGGCGCTGCCATTCGGACGGTCACCTGCTGTCGTCCCTCATCGACCTGGTGGACACCCTCGAGGAGATGATCGCCGAGGCGAAGGCAGCGTAGGTCCACTCGACAGAGAGGGAGGCCTGCGTCCCTCGTCGAGGTCGGTCGAAGACACCGTGAGGGCGCTCACCGCCCCCTTCGGAGGCGGTGGGCCGAGCCCATCAGAACGGGTCGCAGCCGACGTCTGAGGCGGGGTCCGAGGGGGATGTCCGCAGGAAGACATGGTCTGCGGGCGCCGGAACGTCGTACCGCCAGGCGAGGTCGTCGGGGCCGCAGGCACCATCTCCGTCGGCATCCGCGTAGCTGTCGACCCACACGGCCTCGTCGCCGAGCAGGGCCGGCCAGGTGGTGTTGAAGCCGCCGTCGGCCACCGTCTCGGTGGTGGACGCGAGGACCAGCCCGCTGTCCTGGCCGGTCACCTGGATGGTCACCTCGACGCCCTCGACCGGGTCGAAGCCGGTCCCGAGGACGGACAGATCCCACATCGGCTCCACGTCGGTGTCGGTGTCGGTGTCGGTGTCGGTGTCGGTGTCGGTGTCGGTGTCGGTGTCGGTGTCGGTGTCCGCATCGGTGTCGGTGTCGGTGTCGGTGTCGGTGTCCGTATCGGTGTCCGTGTCCGTGTCCGTGTCCGTGTCCGTGTCCGTGTCCGTGTCGCCCTCGTAGTAGACGTTGAACGTCACGGTGTCAGAGATCAAGGGCTCGAAGGGCAGGTCGGAGCCGCTGTTCGTGATCAGCTCGAGCACGAGGGTGTGCTCACCGATCGACAGGCCCTCGAGGGTCACGGGGACGGGCTCGTACCAGCCGTAGGGGTCGGCGCCGTAGCCGTCGATGAAGGCGTGCAGGTGACACCCGCCGCTGTCGTTGCTTGGGTAGTCGACATTGCACCCGATGACTTCCCAGGTGAACGTCACGTCGGGGCCAAGCACGGCCTCGGCATCACCGGGGCTGAGGATGGTCAGGATGCCGCCGGGCAGCGATTCGGGGGTCCTGCCGGGGTCGGTGCCGCCGCCGCCATCTCCGCTGTCGCGGCTGCCGTCGTCAGCGCCGCCCGCCTGCGACCCGAACACGGGGCCGTCGGTGGTGCCGCTGTCGTCCTTGTCTCCGCCGCAGCCGATCAGCAGCAGCGCGAGCGTCATCCCTGTCCGCACGTCGTCGTCTCCCTGTCTCCGAGGCCGCACGCCCGACTCGACCCAGCAGGGTCGAGGTGGGGGAGGCTCGGCTCTACGGGGGATCCTACACGATCCTGGGCCGAGGCTCACGCGGGTCGCGTGGAAGGGCTCTGTGGCCAGAGCAGCGCGAGCGTGCTGCCTGTGGTCCAGAGTGCGACGCCGGCCAGTGCCCACGGCTGGTCGAGCGCGAGCGCTGCCCAGCCGACGAGGAGTCCCGAGAGGGCGAGACGAGCGAGCTCGAGGGGCATCGCCCACGTGCGGTCCTCCAGGAGGCCGCCCCAGGTGAGATTCGCCAGCAGGATCGGCAGGGCGAAGGCACCCATCACGAGGAACGAGGCGGTCTCCTTGACGACCAGGAGCGTCACCAGGGCGACGGCCACCGGGACGAACTGAGCGGCGACGTAGGCCGTGAGACGGGATGAGGTCTCGGGGGCGTACTTCACCTGGCCGTCCCGAGTGACCGGCTTGGGCTGGGGGTAGGGAGGCAGCCCGTCGGGCCGCCAGCCGGGGTGGGCCCACCAGACCTTGAGGGCCTGCCCGAGGCTCGGCGCCCGCAGGCTGTCCTGCACGAGCATCCACGCGTACCAGACGTTCGCCCACAGGGGGTTGAAGCTGCCCAGCGGCTTGACCGTGCCGTAGACCGGCTCCTCGACCTCGGCCTCGAAGGTGCCGAACATGCGGTCCCAGATGATCAGCACGCCCGCGTAGTTCTTGTCGAGGTACTGCGGATTGGTCGCGTGGTGGACGCGGTGATGGGACGGCGTGTTGAGCACCCACTCGAGCGGCCCGGTCGACCGCACCAGCTCGGTGTGGATCCAGAACTGGTACAGCGTGTTCAGTGCGGTGTGCAGTCCGTAGACCCAGGGAGAGACGCCGAGGAGTGCGAGGGGCAGGTAGAAGGGCCAGCTCGACCAGGAGCTGGTGATGGACTGCCGCAGCGCCACGGCGAGGTTGTACTCCTCGGACTGGTGATGCACGACGTGGGTGGTCCACCCGAGGTTGACCTCGTGCGTCCACCGGTGCCACCAGTAGTAGGCGCAGTCGACGCCGAGGAAGGCGACGACGTGCCCTGTGAACCCCTCGAGCGTGAGCAGTCGGTGGTCGTAGAGCCACAGGTAGGGCAGGAAGATCACCAGCTTGGCGAACACCCCGGTGACCTGCGAGCTGATGCCGCAGGACAGGTCGGTGATCGCGTCGGCGAAGCGGTAGACCTCGACCCCGCGCAGGCGAGCCGCGAGGATCTCCAGGCCGATCAGGCCGAAAAAGGCGGGGATGGCGACGGCGATGGGGTCGAGGGCCATGGGGTTGCCGTGCCTCCGGTCACGCGCTCCTCATAGCGCGGTGCGTCGCGTGTACCGAGGGGGGCGCGCCTGCCGAGGAGGCAGCGCGTGCTCCGGGCATCAGTCGAAGTAGCCTACGAAGAAGTTGCAGATGTTGTCGGAGTTGCAGTCGCCCGGGCCATTGAACTCCGCGCCTGCATGGCACCAGTGGGTGGGCTGCGTGAACGCCGACACGCCGGTGTGACCCACCGAGTTCGGGTTGATGACACGGGCACCGTGGTCATCGGCGAAGCTGATCACCTGGCTGTGGGTCTGCGCCTCGAAGCGCCAGTAGTGCCAGCGCCGTCCACCTGCATCGACGTAGATCTCCTCGACGGGTGACTCGCTGGGCTCCGTGCGGTGCTCGAACTGGCCCAGCACGCAGGCGTAGGTGTCGGTGCGCGGGACGACCCGCTCGTCGGACCAGTACCCGGCCCCCGCGACCGTCGCGTTGGCGGCGTCATGATCGCCGATCCAGACGGTGGGGAAGGGACTCCACTCGCCGCCGAACCACTGGGTGCCGGTGCGGTTGGCGATGCACTGGCAGTCGTCGAAGGTCATCTCGCCGTAGTTCCGGTAGTTGACGAGGGCATCGCCGTAGCACCACTGGCCCTGCGAGCCCTCGGCGGTGTGCTCGTCGAGGTAGTGCCCACAGCAGGTAGGGTCGCCGTTGCAGTCCTGGTCGATGTCGTCGTCGCAGATCTCGGGCGCCCCCGGATATGTGAGGGGGTCGGTGTCGTCGCAGTCGGTGTCGCGCCAGTCGGGTCCGAGGCCTGGGTACGGCGGCTCACAGCTGGGGGTGGGGCTCACGGGCTCCCCGTCGAGGCCGGCCCAGCCGTCGCCGTCGGCGTCCACGTACCACAGGCTCGGCCGACCGATCTCGGGGTCGGCATCATCGCAGTCGTCGTTGGAGGCGGCGGTTCCATCGGGACGGCTGCAGGCGTACTCGAAGTCGTCGTCGGCGCCGAAGCCGTCACCGTCGCGATCGGCGAACCACTCGAGGTAGCTGTCCGGCGTCACGTCCGGATCGGCGTCGTCGACGAGGCCGTCGCAGTCGTCGTCCAGGGGCTCGTCCGGGTTGCAGATCTCGGGCATTCCAGGATGGACGTCTGCACGCAGGTCGTTGCAGTCGGTGCCGGCGAAGCCAAAGCCCTCTTCCCCCTGGCAGGCCAGGAAGAGGTCGGAGTTGGTGCCATAGCCGTCGCCATCGGCGTCGCGGCCCCAGGCGATGAGCGTCAGCGGGTCGATGTCGGGGTCATCTTCGTCGAACAGCCCGTCGCAGTCGTCGTCGAGCACCTCGTCACCGTTGCAGATCTCGGGGCGGCTGGGATTGACGTCGAAGCGCGTGTCGTCGCAGTCGTCGCCGCCGAACTCGGCGTTGAAGAAGCCGTCGCCGTCCGCATCACACAGCTCTGCGCACTCGTCGTCCTCGCAGTCGATGCGGCCGTCAGCGTCGTTGTCGCGACCGTCCGTGCAGACCTCGGGGCAGGCCCCGTCGCAGTCCGTGTCGTCGCAGTCGACCCGGCCGTCGGCGTCGTTGTCGCGGCCGTCGGTGCAGTTCTCGATGCAGGACGGGTCGCTGCAGTCGTCGTCCTCACAGTCGATCAGGCCGTCGGCGTCGTTGTCGCGGTCATCGGTGCAGATCTCGTCGCAGGACGGATCGACGCACTCCTCGTCGAGGCAGTCGACCTTGCCATCACCATCGTTGTCGAAGCCGTCGCCGCAGACCTCGGGGCAGCTGCCGAAGCAGTCGCGGTCATCGCAGTCGATGGCGCCGTCGGCGTCGTTGTCGCGGCCGTCGCCGCAGTTCTCGGGGCACAGGCCGTCGCAGTCGTCGTCCATGCAGTCCACGAGGCCATCGAGGTCGTCGTCGGTGCCGTTGGTGCAGACCTCGCCGCAGAGCGCAGCGCAGTCCGGATCGGCGCAGTCTGCGAGATCGTCGAGGTCGTCGTCCTCGAGGTTGTCGCAGATCTCGGCGGGTGGCTTGTCGTCGCTCGGCGCCGTCGATTCGCAGGCGACTCCCGCCAAGAGAAGCCAGATGAGGTACCGCATGCCGCACTCCAGAGCGCCCGAGACTGGGCCCATCCATGGGGCGCAGCGTAGCGGAAGTCTCTGTTGAGCGCGCGGCGAGGTGCCGTGACCTGCGCGGTCTGCCCGTCGGGAGGCGTGCTGGTGGGGGTGTCGACGCATCGCAGCCTTGGATCGGCTCGGGCACCGGCTGAGCGTGACGTAGCGCGTGCACGGGCGGCCGGGGTGAGGAGGCCGCGGGCTATGAGCCCTCATGCCGATTCGCGATCACAACGACGCCAGGGGAGAGACTACGCTCGACGCCGACGTCGTGGTGGTGGGCACCGGTCCGGGAGGTGCGTCGGTCGCGCGCGTGCTCGCCGAGGCGGGTGCACACGTCGTGATGCTCGAGGCCGGGCCTGCGCGCCCCCGCTTTCGCCGAAACTATGCGCACGCCCAGCGCTACCACTACCAAGAGCAGGGCGGCATGGTGGCCTCGGGGAGCGCGATGATGCCCATCGCCGCCGGCCGAGGAGTCGGTGGCGGGAGCTTGGTCAACTCGGCCATCTGCTGGCGCACGCCCGATGCGGTGCTCGACGAGTGGGTAGACGTGCTCGGCGGCGACGACCGCTACTCCGCCGCAAGGCTGGCGCCGATCTACGACGAGCTCGAGGCTCTGATTCAGGTCGGTCCCACCGATCCGTCGATTGCCGGTGAGAACAACCTGCTGATCGTGCGCGGGGCGCAGAAGCTGGGCCTCCCCGGTGGCCTGCTGAGGCGCAACGCGCCCGGCTGCGTCGGCTGCTCCCACTGCAACAACGGCTGTCCCGTCGGCGGCAAGGCGAGCATGGATCGCAACCTGCTCCCCATGGCGCTGGGGCACGGCACGCTCGTGCAGGGCGACGCCCGGGTCGACACGGTGCTCCACGACGGGGAGCGCGCGACGGGTGTGGTGGCCGACATCCGAGACACCGACACCCAGGAGGTCGTGGGGCGCCTGACGGTGCGCGCAGACAAGGTCTTCGTGTGCTGCGGCGGCATCGGCACGCCGCGGCTCCTCCACCAGGCGGGCCTCGCCGAGCGCCTCGGCCCTGCGACCGGCGTCGGCCTGCACGTGCACCCGGGCAACGCGGTGCTCGGGCTGTGCGACCACGAGGTCCGCATGTGGACCGGGGCGACCCAGGGCGCCTACTTCGAGGACCCAGAGCTGCCGGGCGTGCTGCCGCACACCTTCAACAGTCCACCCGGCGTGCTGCTGCTCCTGCTCGGCCAGGTAGGCCTCGATGCGAAGCGCGATCTGGCTCTGCTGCCGCACTTCACCGGCTGCGTGGTGATGATCTCGGACAAGGGTTCGGGTCGGGTCGGCGCGCGACCCGACGGACGTGCCGACATCGAGTACTGGTTCGACGCGCATGACATCCAGCGGATCAAGGCCGGCATGGTGCGCACGGCCGAGGTCCTGTTCGCGGGTGGGGCGCGGGAGGTGCTGGCGCCGGTCCACGGGGTCGGGCGGCACACGTCGGTGGGCTCCTTCTCCGCGGCCCTGGAGAGCCGCACCATCGAGCACTTCTCGCTGTACGCCGCTCACCCGATGGGCACCTGCCGCATGGGCCTCGATCCCCAGACCTCGGTGATCGGACCGACAGGCGAGGCGCACGGTCTTCGCGGGCTCTACCTCGCGGACAGCTCCGTGTTCCCGACCTCACTCGGGGTGAATCCGCAGCTCACGACGATGACTCTCGCGACGGCCATCGCACGCGGACTCGCCTAGGAGCTCGCACCGCTCGCGGATGTGCGTCCAAAGCAGGTTGCACGGTGTGCGGCCCTGGCCGAAGAACAGGCGCGCTAGACGGCTGCAGTTGCGGCTCGTCGCCTGCCGAGGCACCGTGGACCCATCGCTACCGGAGGATGAGTGTTCCTGACCGACGACGTGCGCATCGACAGCCTGCGTCCCCTGCTTCCGCCCGCCATCCTCATGGAGGAGCTGCCGCTCCCCGAGAGCACCTCCACCCTGATCGGCCAGTCTCGCTCCGAGGTGGAGGCCATCCTCGACCGCCGCGACGACCGCCTGCTCGTGGTGGTCGGTCCCTGCTCGGTGCACGACACGGCGGCGGGCTTGGTCTACGCCCAGTCTCTCGCCGACGCGGCTCAGCGCTTCGCCGACGACCTGCGGCTCGTCATGAGGGTCTACTTCGAGAAGCCTCGCACCACGGTGGGCTGGAAGGGCCTGATCAACGATCCCGAGCGCGACGGCTCCTTCGAGATCAACCGGGGCCTGCGCAAGGCCCGAGGCTTCCTCCTCGACGTCAACGCCCTCGGGCTGCCCTGCGGGTGCGAGTTCCTCGACCCGATCACGCCCCAGTTCTTCGCCGACACGGTCTCCTGGGGCGCCATCGGGGCGCGCACCACGGAGAGCCAGGTACACCGCGAGCTGGCGAGTGGTCTGTCGATGCCGGTCGGCTTTAAGAACGGCACGGGCGGCACCATCCAGATCGCCGTCGATGCTGTCCGGGCAGCCTCACACCCGCACCGCTTCCTGTCGGTCACCAAGCAGGGCCTCGCGGCCATCGTCGCCACCAAGGGCAATCCGCACTGCCACGTCATCCTCCGCGGTGGAGCCTCGGGCACCAACTTCCACCCCGAGGCCATCGCCGACACCGTCGGGCGCATGGAGAAGGCCGGGGTGCAGCCCCGCGTGATGGTGGACTGCAGCCACGCCAACAGCGGCAAGGATCACACCCGCCAGCCGGCGGTCGCCGAGGCGATCGGCGCCCAGGTCGCTGCCGGGGAGCAGGGCATCCGCGGCGTGATGCTCGAGTCCTTCCTGGTCGACGGCCACCAGCCGCTCGACGGCACCCGCTTCGGCTGCAGCGTCACCGACGCCTGCATGGGCTGGGGCCGGACGGAGGCCGTGCTCGAGGGCCTGGCCCAGGCCGCCCGGGCTCGCCGCCTCGGGTAAGGTGCCGGCCGGAGGGATGGAATGGTCTCGAAGGTCTTGGTGCTCGCGCTCGCCGCTCTGCCGCTCGCTGCGGTGGCTGCAGACCGTGATGGAGCGAGCGGGCTCCCCCAGCTGGAGCGGGCTCTCGAGGGCGCCGGGTGGCAGCTGACCCCGGAGCGCTCGGCGACCTACACGGTCGGCGACATCTACCGGCTCGGTGAGAACCGCCCCGTGGTCTTCGGCACGGACTGCTTCAGCGGCGAGGCCCGCGAGGGGGTCTACACCAGCCTGGAGGTGGTGCAGGCCATGAAGGCCGGCGGGAAGGTGCCGCTGGGCATGGCTCGCCTGCGCGCTGACGGCATGCAGTACAAGCAGCTGACCTTCGCCGAGCCCTACGTCCGCGAGCTGTCGGACATGCAGCTCGCGCCGTCGGAGGCCTGCGTGAGCTACCTCGCGGGTCAGCAGGCCTCGGGGCTCGATCTGGCGCAGCTCTACGTCGTCCAGGCTGTGCTCTCCGCCGAGGTCAAGGAGCAGCTCTGCCGCGAGCTGGAGGCTGGCGCCAGCATGCTGGGCGCCGCGGTGTCGGCCGGTGTGTCGGAGCAGTGCGTGCAGGGCAGCGAGGGCCACGTCGCGGTCGCCTTCAAGACGCGCGCCGTCCCCGATCTGCTCCAGTCGACGGGGCACGGCGAGCTCGTCGAGAAGGCCTCCAGGCCGGCTGCGGCGTCGCGGGCCTCCGCCCCGCCCGCTCCGACGCGGGACCGCAAGGCCGAGCGGCAGGCGGCGAAGGCCGAGAAGGAGCGCGTGGCGCAGGAGCGTCTCGCGGCGGTCCAGGCGGCGGCGGCGAAGCTCGCCGAGGCGGCAGCAGCGCCCGAGCCCGAGCCGACGCCGGTGGTACCGCAGCCGGATCCCGCGGTGCTCCAGGCGGCTGCCTCTCTCGGGCGCACGGCGGAGTCCCTCGTCGAGCAGGGCCAGCTGGGCGAGGCCCTGGAGACCTCCCGAGAGGCGCTGGAGCTGGCACCCACGGCGCCCGATGCCTGGACCCACCAGGTGCGGATCGTCGAGGTGGCGGCCAAGCAAGGGGATGCCGTGACGCGGCTCGCCGAGGTCGAGCGGCTCGCACAGAGCTTTGGTGAGGATTCGGCCTGGGCGCAAGCGAATGCGTCGAACCCGGAGCAGCTCCGTGGGGCGAACGAGGCCACGGAGAAGCAGCTCCGCAAGACTGCCTTCGATCTTCACGTCGAGGGTCGCAAGGGGAACTCGGCACTGCTGCCCATGGCTGCGGAAGCCTATTCCCTGTACCTGAGCAACTACCCAGACAGCAGCAAGGTCTACGACGTTCGCTACCTCTACGGCGAGCTGCTCTACGATCTGAAGGACTTCGCGGGGGCCTACGACCAGTTCATGACGGTGGTTCGGCTCGACCCGAAGGGCAAGCACTCTGCCTTCTGCGGGGAGTCGGCGATCTACGCGGCTCGGGAGAGTGGGGACGACGCCCGGAGGGACGAGGCCTGCACGATTGCCCGCACTCACGGCTACGACACCTCCGGCTGCGACTAGGTCCGCCCTCGCCAGCATCCCCCCCGACGCGGTACCGGGGGACACCCCACCCCGGAGCCCACCGTGAAGCTCGGCATCGACCGCCTGCTCGCCGACCCCGCCCTGCGGGCCGACCTCCGTGGCCGCCGCGTCGCGGTCCTCGGCCACCCCGCCTCCGTCACCTCCGACCTCACCCACACCCTCGATGCCCTGGCCTCCCTGCCCGATCTGCAGCTGACGGCGGCCTTCGGGCCTCAGCACGGCATGCGGGGCGACGTGCAGGACAACATGATCGAGACGCCCGACGAGCACGATCCGCGGCTCGGCATCCCGATCTTCAGCCTCTATGGCGAAGTGCGCCGCCCGACCCCGGCGATGATGGGCAGCTTCGACGTGATCCTGATCGACCTGCAGGA
>PKDJ01000346.1 GCA_002862545.1 Pseudomonadota bacterium | reverse complement strand
TTGCTCGCACACCCGCGCTGCAGCTGGGTGGAGGGGATGCGAGTGCGCGGTGGGAGCCGTTTTGTCGGCGGAGAGCCTCCGACCGTGCCTCCGGATCTGGATGACTGGGCCACGGCTGGCCTCGTCCTCGAGCAGCTCGCCCGGACGGGCAGGCTGACCGACGTGGTCAACCTGCCCGACTGCTGGGTGGTCGCCATCAAGTCGCGCGGACCCGACGTTCGGGGCCTGGCTGCGGAGACCTTTGGTGAGGCGGCCGCGTGGGCTCTCCTGGCTGTCTGGGGAGACCCCATGACGCTGCCCCCCACGTCCGTTCCCGAGGCTTGATGTCTACCTGGCCGGATGGCCGGGGTGACGCCATGCCCTCTCGGTCGTAGCTCTCCCGCCATGCAAGAACCGCAAGACATGAAGAAGCTAGGGTGGTGGGCGCGCTCGGCGGGCGTCTTTCAGTACACCGGACGTGCCGTCGCGCTCGTGTGGGGGACGAGCCGTCGATTGACGCTGGCCTTGGCCCTGACGACACTGGTCGCTGGCCTGCTGCCTGCGGCCATCGCCTGGGTTGGAAAGTCCATCGTCGATGGGGTCCTCCTCGCGTCGGAGACCGGCCTCGAGGCCGACCGCTGGGCGGCGCTGGGCTGGATTGCGGCAGAGCTGTTGCTCGTGGGAACTGCTGCGGGCCTGCAGCGGGGCCTCGACGTCACGATGGCCTTGCTGCGGGCGCAGCTCGGTCACCGCGTCAACGTGATGATCTTGGAGAAAGCCCTGACGCTTCAGCTCGAACACTTCGAGGACCCCGAGCTGTACGACCAGATGACGAGAGCGAGGCGAGAGGCCTCGAGCCGACCCCTCAGTCTCGTGCGTCGGTCCTTTGGTCTCCTGCGGAACCTCATCGCGCTGGTCACGTACGGGGCCCTGCTCCTGCAGCTCTCCGCATGGGCGGTGTTGGTGCTCTTTGCCGCCGCTGTTCCGGCCTTCGTCGCCGAGACCCGCTTCGCCGGCGAGGCGTTCCGAATCTTCCGCTGGCGCACTCCTGAGACACGGCAGCAGCACTACCTCGAGGTCGTCGTCGCTCGCGAGGACTTCGCGAAGGAGGTCAAGCTGCTTCAGCTGGGCCCCACCATGGTGCAGCGCTACCGAGACATCTTTGAGCGCCTGTACGCAGAGGACCGAAACCTGGCACTGCGGCGGGGCGGGTGGGGATACGGGCTCGGCCTGCTGTCGACACTCGCTCTGTACGGGGCGTATGCCTGGATTGCGACCCTGACGACGCTGGGACGCCTGACGCTCGGCCAGATGACGATGTACCTGCTGGTGTTCAAGCAGGGCCAGTCCGCCTTTGCGAAGCTGCTGCGGGATGTGGGCGGCATGTACGAGGACAACCTCTACCTGTCGAACCTGTATGAGTTCCTCGAGCAGGAGGTTCCAGAGGCTGCGGGTGGGCTCGCCGAGGGCCCCTGTCCGGGGGACGGGCTTCGCTTCGAGGAGGTGACCTTTGCCTACCCGGGCTCCGAGGCTCCGGCCCTCAAGGATGTCTCGCTGCACATTCCGATGGGCACTCGGCTTGCCCTCGTCGGCCACAACGGGAGCGGCAAGACCACCCTCGTCAAGCTGCTGACCCGCCTCTACACGCCATCCTCCGGACGGGTGCTCCTCGACGGTCTGGACCTTCGAGACTGGGATGCGGACGCCCTTCATCGACGCATTGGGGTGATCTTCCAGGACTTCGTGAAGTACCAGTTCACGGTCGGAGAGAACATCGGCGTCGGCGACGTCCGCCACTTGGAGGACCAAGACCGCCAGGCGCTTGCTGCCGAGAAGGGCATGGCCGATACCTTCTTGGAGAGGCTGCCGAAGGGGCTTCAGACCCAGCTTGGGCGCTGGTTCAAGGGTGGCCGTGAGCTGTCGATCGGGCAGTGGCAGAAGGTTGCACTCAGCCGCGCCTTCATGAGGGAGGAGGCTGACGTGCTCGTCCTCGACGAGCCCACGGCGGCCATGGATGCAGAGGCAGAGGCGCAGGTCTTCGAGCGCTTCCGTGCCTTGACCGAGAAGCAGCTTGCGATCTTGATCTCCCATCGCTTCTCGACCGTTCGGATGGCGGATCGCATCGTCGTTCTCGATGGTGGAGAGGTGCGTGAGGACGGAACACACGACACCCTGATGGCTGCCGACGGCACGTACGCCCGGCTGTTCACCATGCAGGCCGAGGGCTACCGCTGAGCCAGCGACCGAGTGCTAGTCGACGGTCGTGGCGATGAAGGTCTGGGTAAACCACCACGCGCCCTCGTCGCTCCGAGCGACGCCGACGCCCGTGTGTGTCCAGTCATCGAGGACGTTCGCCGAATGTTCGTCGCTCTGCAGCCAGTCGGACAGCGCCTGGTCGACGGGGTCCTCGTAGCCGATGTTGGTCGTCACGTTCTCCCCAGCCCGGATGACCAAGACGACCTCGGAGAGGGCGTCGACGCGGCCTGAAAACCCGTAGTGTCCCAGCTGTGTGCGCCCGCTGGCCATCGCACGGCTGTGGAGCCGGGCTTTTCGGTCTGCCAGCGGCAGGCCCGCCAGGGGAGGCTGGTCGCGCTCGTCGCGCAGTCTGTTCGTGGCCTCTCGGAGCGACGCTTCCGCTGCGAGTGTCAGGGGGTCCGTGAGTGCAGAGTCGACGGCAGAGGAGCGCCCCGGGCAGCCGAGGAGGCCGAGCAACACCACGGTGCTCATGACGGCGCGGGCCCTCGATGGTCGCTGCGCGTCCAGGCGGCCGTCTGCTCTGAGGTGTAGATCACCTCTCCTTCCTGCTCGAAGGTGAAGCGGTAGTCGGTGAACCAGACGCCGCGAATCTGCCGAGCCCGAACCGCGTCGAGGGTGGCCGTGACCGGCGGACCGATTGTGCCCAGACGACCAAAGCGCGCCTTCTTCAAATGAGTGCCGAAGCCCACCCAGCCCTCCGTCAAGCGGAGGCCGAGGCAGTAGACCGCGTGCAGATTGCCCAGCGTTGCGGTGATCTGCACGATGACCGCACCCGGAACGTGAGCGGGATGTCCAGGCCACGGGCGCTGATGAAGTGTCCAGCGGTCGAGCTGTGTCGTGTCGAGTAGGCCCACGACGCGTCCGGCTGCGGCATCAAGCTCCAGCACGTCGTGGAGATACCACCGCTCGGGGTGGTACAGGCACTCGTCGGGGAAGTCGTCGGGGAAGGGCATTCGCGGCACTTAGCGTGGAGCAAGCCGATGCGGTGGCGGTTCGACCGAGATGAGCTCCGGCTCGCAGTTCGGAGCGGTGACATCATTCGTGTCGAGGCCATTCTGGAGGATCAGCCGGAGTGGGCGGACACCACCGATGGCCGGGGCCGCTCCCTGCTCTTCGTCGCCGCTCGCGAGGGGTACAACGGACGGACAACGCGGCTTGCCTCGCTCATTCAAGTGCTACTGGATGCGGGTGCCACCGTTGGGCCCATCGAGGCCGTGGTCCTCAATCAGCCACAGATCGTGGCCGAGCTCTTGGCCGAAGAGCCCGGGTACGCGACGGCTCGAGATGTCGAAGGACAGACTCCCGTCCATCATGCCGCTGCTCGCGGGGTGAAAGACTGTATGGCGCTGCTCCTCGGGGCGGGAGGAGACGCGACGGCAGCTGATCTGCTCGGTCGCACACCCCTAGATCTGGCGGTCGAGACCGGTCCGTGGAAGGCAGCACCCGCCGTGGAGGTCGTGCGGGTGCTGGAAGAGGCGGGTGCTCGCATGACGCTCGAGAGCGCAGTCGCCCTCGATGAGCCGGGGAGGCTCGTGAGGTTGCTCGAAGACAGCGCTGGCGGGCTGGAGCGTCAGGGTCGAAGAGGAGGGCTCCTGCTGCACTGTGCGGTGCGGCACGGCTCGACACAGGCACTTCAGACCTTGCTCGACGCGGGGGCCGACCCCAATGCATGCGACCAGCACGGGCGGACACCGCTGATCGAGGCCGTTCGACTCTTGGGTGAACAAGAACTGGGCGAGGTGGTGCGGCGGCTTCTGCACGCAGGAGCAGACCTCTCCGTTCGCGATGGCAGGGGCATGAGGGCCGCTGACTATGCATCTGCGCTAGGGCGCAAGCGGGCTGCGCGAGTGCTGTCCATGCTCACCGGTTGAACAGAGAGTGAACAGTTGCGCCGCGGTGTTGAGTAGGGTTTGCGGCGGTGACAGTCCGTGACATCCGGCGCAGGCGCGGGTGCGTGGCTGATCCGAGGAACCGTCCGGACGGTCAGGTGTCGGTATCGGCTGTGCCCATTCGTATGCTACGGCTGTTGAGGGGGGTGTCATGCAGGGTCGGTGGTGGGCAGCAGTGCTGGGGGGGCTTCTCCTCGTGTCCAGCCACGCACACGCGGTGGCGCTCGCACCTTCTGGCGGCGTCCGCGGCGTCGTGACGAGCGCTGAGACGGGACTACCGCTGGTGTCGGCAGAGGTTCGGCTCGAGGCGGAGCACCTCGAGCAGGGCGGCTCTACGGTCACGGTCCGCGCGGACGGGAGCTTCGTGTTCGGCATGCTCGCTGATGGGACGTATGCGCTTGAGGCTCGCTCCGAGGGGGCGCTGCCAGTGCGCGTAGAGCGCGTGCGCATCGTCGCTGGGCGCTTCGTGTCCAGGCATCTTGCCCTCGAGGCTTCCCCTGCGCCGGTGTCGGCGGCTCGTCAGGGTAGGTGAGCGGGCGGTCAACCTGAGCACCGACCCGTTGCCCGAGGAGCGGCCTCCGGGTAGCCTGCCCGTCGGAGGCTTACTCATGGTTCTTAGGCTGTGTCCAGTTGTCGGAGCGGTCACTCTTCTGGCGGCATGTGCCCCACCGGGCAAGCTACAGCTGGAGGACCAAGAGAAGTTCGGTCGCGTCAAGTCCGCCGTCTGGTTCGAGTTCAAGCAGCTGATCCCCGACGAGGGTGGAGACCAGTTCCACCAGTTCTGGATGACGGATCGGCCTGGATTCTGTGGGCAGATGAAGGAAGCCGCCCCCGTGATTGCCCAGAGCTGGCTCGACACGATCGGCAGCATTCCCACGAACGCGGACGACCTCGAGCGCTGTGAGCGTCACAAGGCGTACTGGACCACGCTGGCCGAGGCCACTACGCCGATGTTCGAGAAGGGGCTCAACCAGCTCGTCCTCGACCTGAAGGTGCCTGGTCGCGAGCGTCGTGAAGCTCCGGAGGAGGAGGTCTACGCGGCAGGCTACGACGGTCAGGACCCATACTTCAACGGTCGCCTGACCTACATCGACGACAATCCCTATCAGCTGGTCGCCGAGGAGCTGAACTGCGCGGACTACGACTGGTTCGACGCGCCGGGGCGGGTCCTGCCCGATGCCCTCGAGGAGTACACGGTCGTGGACGGCGATGCCGAGGTCACGATCAAGAACGACTCCGTCCGGAAGCTGACCCTGAAGGATGGCGAGCTCATCGATGTCGACGGCGACCCGTCTGGCGGGATCGAGGGCAAGGGCAAGTTCAAGTACTGCGAGGTCGAGTTCACGGGTGCGCTGGAGTACCTGATCGAGCCGCCACCTCTCCTCGACGCGGTGACGGAAGAGACCGAGACCGCTCCACCGGGCTGATGGACGCTCGGTGCGCTAGGGCCGAATGAAGCGCGCGTTGTAGACCAGAATGGTCACCGACACGAGGGCGGTGACCGCGACCACCAGCTCCGGGATGTTGTCGGCGCCGGACCAGGACTGGTGCACCTGGTACCCGAGGTTCAGCCCGAGCACTGAGACGGCCACGAAGCGCAGCACGCGCGAGCCCGTGGAGGCTGGTTGGGTGTCTTCGGGGCGGCGCCCGGGGGCATACCGTCGCTTCGGTGCGGCTCCCGAGGTCTCGAGTGCACTGCGGCATGCCTTCTGGGCATCGGAGAGCGTGCCCATGAAGCCGGACTGCACAAGGGTTCCCGCCCTCCAGACCTCCCATCGGTAGCGGTCTTCTGCTCGCTGAAAGACACGCATCTTGTAGGGCTCTACTGCGCCGTCCGTGGGGAGCTCCCAGTGCGGACTCAGCTCTCGGATCCAGTGCCCATCTTCGGTGCGCTGCCAGGTGGCTCTGCCGCTCATGTCGCCTACCGCTTGGTGCAGGTGGAGGTGCCGCACTCGAGAGTATGGATCTGTCCAGACCATACCGTGAGGTTGACCACGTACTTCATCGAGAGGCCGAAGTCCGCGTATACCTCGTAGGTTCCAGCAGGAACCTCTCCAGGGCCGTAGACCTCTCCCGCCGAGCGAAGCTCTACTCCTCGGACGTCACCCAGGATGCGAACCGTCCCCATCGCAGGTTCTTCGGGCTCGAACGCCACGCCGAGCTCGAGGGGAGGAGCTTGGCGGACGGCGGGGACAGGCTCGGCCTCGAGGGGATCGAGCAGGAGCGCTCCGGCGACGAGCACCAGCACCGCGACGATGACGGCGAGTCCGGCGAGGAGCCCCGTGGAGGGTCCAGCGCTCGGCTCGGGTGCCTGCGATGGAGGCTGAGGCTGAGTGGGCAGGTCGAAGGGCTCGAAGTCCGTGGGCGGCAGAGTCGAGAGCGAGGCCGCCGGAGCCGAGGAGGGAGGGATGGAGGCATCGTGGAGGGAAGAGCTCCCCTCCGTTGCGGGCTGATCGTGGTGCGTGAGGCTGTCGACCAAGGTGCGGCCCTCGAGCGACCCGCGTAGTCGAGCAGGTGGCATTCGCTCGTGCCTCCTCATCCAGCGGCGCAGCGTGGGGCCCTCTGACTGGGACGCGAGTGCTTCACAGCGCTCGGCGACGACGCGTGCGCTTGGCCGGACGTGCTCGTCATACGCGAGCATGTCGCCGAGGAGGGCGCCGACGGCCGCAGGCATCTCGCTGGGTAGCGAAGCGAACCGACCCGACACGTAGGTATCGTGGTCCTCGGGAACGGCGGCGCGAGCAAACATCTCGACGGCAGTGGGACGGGTGAAGAGCCTCTCGCGGACCAAGCCTTCGAAGAGACAGCACCCCAGCGCGTACACGTCGGCGGCTGCATCAGGTCGCGTCCGGCGGAACCGCTCTGGAGCCATGTAGGCGAGGCTGCCGAGCGCTGTGTTGGTCTGGGTGTGTGCGTGCCTGTCCTCGTCTGAGGAGAAGGCGACGCCAAAGTCGAGGAGCTTGGTCTCGCCGTGTAGACCAATGCGGATGTTGGACGGCTTGATGTCGCGGTGAATCAGCTTGAGCGGACGACCGTGCACCACGGTCTCGTGTGCGGCATCGAGGGCCTCGGCGACCTCCCCGATGGCCTGCAGCAGGGGACGCAGAGGGATGGGGTCCGAGGGGTGCCGGATGGAGAGGTGGAGATCTTCACCCTCGATGTACTCGGTGATCAGGCCGACCCGGCCGTCGAGCTCGGTGAGGTCTACGACCCGGAGAATGGCAGGATGACGAAGGCGAGCAAGCAGCTGGCCCTCGTCTCTCAGGCGCTCGAGCGCTCCGTCACCCAGTCCGATGTCGGCGCGGAGCAGCTTGATGGCGACCTCGGTGCTTAGCCCGCCCGAGTTCGCGAGTGTTGCTCGATAGACCTCCCCGAACCCGCCGCGGCCGAGGCAGGTGTGGAATTCGAACTGGCGCGTGCCTGTGCCTTCCATGTGTCTTCTCAGGAGCTCAGGGACGGGTGTACTGTGTACGCAGCATCGATGTGGCTGCGGCAGCCTCGAGTGAACACACCACGCATCATGCGCCGCACTCGTCGGCTGGCTGTCCGTCGGAGGAGGGTGGAGAGGAGCTGCAGGAGGTCACCTGGCGACATGGGCAGAGGGTAGCAGCATCGCGAGAACGGCTAGCGAAGCTCGACCACCCAGCCATAGCGAAAGCGGCAAGGCCCGGGCGAGACGAGGACCTCGACGACGACCTCACCCTCCATCCGGCCGTCTGCGGTGATGGTGCCCGCCCATGTCGTCTCGCTTCCGCCGGTCACGAGGGAACAGTCGAAGTCCCAGCCCGAGCTCTGACAGTCCATTGGATAGGGGTCGGCAGCGCCGAGTCCGAACTGGAACTGCGTGTCGGACGAGCAGACGATCTGCCAGGTGTCGCCAGAAGGAGCAAGGTCGACGGGGCAGGTGTTCTCGCGTGGCTCGAGGGAGAGGGGCACGGCCGATGCATCGCGGCACGTCCAGCTGTCTGTGGTCGACGTGCTGCCGGCGCCGGTCGCTGTGCCTCCAGTCGCCGTGCTGCCCGTGCCTGCGCCCCCTGTTCCTGAGCCGCCCGTACCTGTGCCGCCCGGCACCGTGTCGTCGTCTTCGGTGCTGGAAGACGAGTCGGACGCTTCGGTCACGCTCGTCGTCGTGGCACCGTCTTCAAGAGCGCCCGTGTCGATCGGGGCCTTTTGGTATGACCCGTCGCTGCATGCGGCAGAGAGAGCCAGCAGCATGGCCGAGGCGCCCAAGCGCGTCACCGACTCGACCATGCATGCTCACTGCTGATGATGACGGCGTGGTCGTCGTTGCCGAGCGTGAGCGTGTCGATCACGATCCATGGACCGTCGATGGGAGACGAGATGCGGAGAGACCACGTCCCGTCGAGCTGCAGCGGACGCAGGGCGTACTCCACGACGGGCAGATCGCCGTCGAGCGTTCGCACCACGTCATCAAGCTCGACGAGAGGGCGCCCTGTGTGTTCGCCGATCAGCTTGGCCGTGAGGGTGAGGGTCGGATCACCCCAAGCGGGGTCCCAGCGGTCCACGACGGAGAACTCGAGCTGCGTCCCCGGGTAGACCCAGTACAAGGGACGCCCGTCGTCTCCGCGGGGCAGAGGCACCTCGGCTGCATGCGACAGCTTGTACTCCCGACCCGTCACGGCCTCGGAGCGGCCTCGCGGGCTGAACTGGAGCTCGGCGCCGGCATGTCGGAACGAGCCCGTGCAGCGGTCACTGATGTCGGCAACCTCAGCATGGCTGGAGAGGGGCTTCCCATTCTCGACCAGGACGATGGGACTGGAGCGGCCGAGGCCGCTGTTGCGCAGCACGAGGTCAGAGAGGGGACGCAGGCGCGGCACCGTGAACGACCATGCACACGGCCCATCTCCGCGCTTGGGGGCCTCGAGGGACGGCAGCGCGACGGGTAGACCGGTACGCTCTACACGGACCCGAATGTCGGCGTCGTTGAGCCGGGTGTGAGGTGCCTGCGCACCGATCCACGTGCTGCGCTCACCCTTGCGCACGGGCGTGGCGCCGGGGTCGGGTCGGCGGAACGCTCCCGCACCGGAGACGGTCTCGAAGTCCTTCCTTACCTGTGCAAGGTCGGTCTCCAGGTTCTCCAGGGTCTCGGTGAGCTCCACCTGTCGTGCGCGTCGGGCCTCGAGGTCATGGTCGCTGCTGCAGCCCACGACAGAGGCGATGCCAACGACGGCGGCGCTCATTGCGAACTCTCGATGCGTCCAGCCTTGCCTGCTCCGTGACTGCGTCACTCTCGGTCTCCCTGCGGCCGCGGTTGCGGTCGGCTCCTGTACCGTCACAGCTCTCGCGATGCCACGCGCACAACGAGCTTGCCCACTCGTCGCTGCAGGGCTCCCATCGCAGTGGCGTCGAGGACGTCCAGGTTGCCGGGCGCCTCAGCGAGGCGTGAGATCAGCATGCCAGCCGCGGCGTCCAGAGCGATATCGGAGCGCCAGGCCTGAAGGAAGGCCTCGGCGGTGTCGCCCGTCACGACCGGCGAACCTTCCGTGTCCAGCGAGAACTCGAGCTCGCCGAAGACGGTCGGAAGGGCGCGCTGCAGGACACGTGAGACGGCATCCATCACGGGAAGCTTGCTCGCCCACGCAGTCGTTGGATGAGCCAGGAGTGCAGCGCGTACGCTCTCCTCGAGATCGAGCTCGGGAGGCTCCGGAGGTGTCGCCACCGACTGTGTCGGGGGGAGGGGAGCAGCCGTTGGCCGCTCGGCTGTCTGAAGTGGTGGGGCGGGACGGCCCGCGGCTGGCGCCTGGACCTCGATCACGGAGGCCGCGTCCACGAGCTCCTGGCGCACGGCTCCAGGTTCGCTGGCGAAGAACACGACCAGGTTGTTGGACTGACGCAGCGTGGGGATGGAGGGCCAGTCGAACAGTGCTGGGACGCCTCTGGGGAGAGGATCTACGCGCCGTCGGTGACTCGGTAGCAGGAGCTGGGTGTCCTCGATCAACCACGCCTGGTCCATTCCGGTCGTGCTCAGTGCGAGCCACACGCGGCCGAGTGCAGTGAGGCGAGGATCGTCCGCAGCTCGGAGTGTGCTTCCCTGGACGACCTCGGCGGCCGAGACGATGCGCTCGAAGTGCGCAGCCTCGTGCATGGTGGGGAAGTCCAGCTTCCCGTCTGCGCGCACGGTGCCGATCAGCGGCCGGGTGCGGCTCAGAAAGGTGATGAGCACACCGGCGGCATCGAGGCTCTCTCCGGCGATGTCCCACGTGACGCCCTGGAGGGCTCCGTGCAGCAGGAACACGCTCGCTTCGTCAGCGAGGTACCTGGACTTGAGGGTCTCGATCCAGTCGGGCCAGGTCATGGTGCCTCCGGGTCGGCGACCGTGTCCCATCGGTTAACCGTGCGACGAGTTGCGGTGTCGTCCGTGACAGCGGAGGTCCGAGTTGCACACGGTGCTCATCCTGATGCTGGTGGCTTGTGGAGCGCCCTCGACGGAGCCAACTGCGGCCACGGAGGGAGCAGCCGCGGCCACTGCTCCGGGGGCCGGGACGCGGTCCGACGTGGCGCTGGACGAGTTCGTGGCGGCGCACGGGCAGGGGGCAGTCGTGCTGGATGTACGGACCGAGGTCGAGTTCGCGGCGGGGCATGTCCCGGGGGCGACCAACAAGCCTCTCGGGTCGTTCGGGCCCGATGATCCCTGGCTCGCTGGACTCGACAAGGAGGCGCCGCTCTACGTGATCTGCCACTCTGGTGGTCGCTCCGCCAGGGCCGCCGACACACTGGCGGCTGCAGGCTTCAACGCCGTGAACGTCCTGGGTGGCACAGGCGGCTGGCAGGCAGCGGGCCACCCGGTCGAGAAGTAAGTTGGCTCGGGATCGAGACGCAGCCGTAGGAGACCTGCTGGCTGCCGAGCTCGAAGCAGTCGCTCCGACCTCCGTGCTCGTCCTGGAGGAGCGCACGGGCCAGGTCGTCCGAGCGCTCGATGGGAGCGGAGCGGCGGTGCACACGTGGGAGCGCTTCGCGGTTGGCGGACGCGCTGCGACGGCCTGGCCGCCCGAGGTGCGTGTCGACCTCGTGGCTCTGCGCATGCCGAAGGCCCGTGCAGCGCTCGTCATGATGGTTCATGCTGCCGCGGCGCGGCTGGCCCCCAAGGGGAGGCTCGTCCTCGCTGGAGCCAACGACGAGGGAGCGCGGAGCGCAGGCAAGACGCTGGCGGGCGTGTTCGGCTCGGTCACTAAGCTCGGCTCTCGCCGGCACTGTCAGCTCTGGGAGGCGCGTGATCCGCTTCCTGACATCCGCGGCGACCGAGCGTCCTGGGCGGAGCGAGTCGACGCGGATGGCCTGTCGTGGTCAAGCTGGCCGGGCCTTTTCGCGCATGGTCGTCTCGATGCCGGCACCGCACTCCTGCTGGATGTCCTGCCTACCCCGGCAGCCGGAGCACGCGTTCTCGACTTCGGCTGTGGCGCAGGGGTACTCGGAATCGCTCTGCGCGCCCGCCAGCCGGCTGTCGACTACACCGGCATCGATGTCGACGCCCTGGCCGTTGCAGCGGCACGGGACAACCTGCCTGGCACCCGCATCGTGCTCTCCGACGCCTTTCTCGGGCACGGGGACGGTGGCTACGACCTGGTGGTCAGCAACCCGCCGCTCCACACGGGGGTCGCACGCGATGTCCGCCCACTCGCCGACCTCCTCGCAGGACTTCCGTCTCGGCTCACGCGGGACGGTGAGGCGTGGCTCGTGACCCAGCGGGGCGTCGACCTCGCAGCCGGGCTGGGCGACGGATTTCGTCAGGTCGAGCGTGTTCGCACCGCTCGCGGGTTCCGCGTGTGGCGCGCCTGGAAGCCTCGCTGATCCGCTGGCTCCCGGTAGTCTTCGTTGCGCTGGCCGGGCTCGTCGCCGGCGGTGTCGGCTACTGGAACGGGGACGCAGCCGTGTACGCGCACCAGGCGGCGGAGTGCGATCTGCACCAGCGATGGACCCACCTGGGGTGGGTGGCCGTTGGCGCGGTGCTGTCGCCGATGGTCGGGACAGGGCTGCCCGCTGCCCTGGACGCAGTCGTCACGGTGGCTGCCGCATCTGCAGTGGCGCTCGTCGGCCGGGCGCAGGGCGTCATGGCGGGCGTGTGTGCGGCCGCGGTCGTCCTGCCGGTGTGTGCCATCGCAGAGGTCGACGTGCCGTGGGCGGCCGCTCTGCTGGGAGCTGCGATGGCTCCCCGAGTCATGGCCGTCGTGCTCGCGGGCGTCGCCTGCTCGCTCTCACCGGTTGCCCTGCTCGGCATGCCGTGGGTCGCGCTCCACCGTCGGGACGGCTGGGTAGCTGCAGGCGGCCTCCTGGCGGTCCTGAGCCTCACGCTGCTCTCGGGAGGGGACTGGTGGACGGGCGACCGCGGCGTGTGGTCCTCGGCACACATGAACCCGGTGCGGACGCTGGAGGTCTGGGGGCGCTGGCCGTGGTGGCTCGTGCTCGCGGGCGTCCGCTTCCGGCGGGACCACCTCGCGCTGGCCCCTCTGCTCCTCGCCCCAGCGGACGTGCATGCGTGGGTGTTCGCCGGATGGGCGCTGTGTCTCGACCTCGACACACGCGCTCCGAGGGCGTGGGGAGCGCTCGTGCTGGCGGTCGGCCTGGTCGGTCTTGGTGACACGCGCCACCGGGTTCGGCAGTCGGCTGCTCGGGTCGAGGCCGCCGCCCAGCTGCTCGGTCCAGCGGATGGCTTGGTTGCACCCTGGACTCTGGGGGTGCGTGTGTCGCTCGCTGCGACCGGCACGCCCTACGCGCTGCTGTGGCGCCCGCCGTCAGGGTTCGTGCGAGACCAGGCCGAGCGGTGGTGCGATGCGCGGCCGGCGCGCGTGCTCTTCCTGTCGGCCGAGAGGCTGTCGTGGCTCCCCGAGACGCCGCGGGCCGGGTGTCCACGATAGGAGGTCTCGTGGCTCGTCGTTTGCCGATGCTCGGTCTGCTTGCCGTCGTCTCTGTGCTGGGGACGGTGGTCGTCACGTGGTCGAGCGTCGGGCCGCGTGACCCGACGGTGGTCCTGCGGCACGCCCTGGCGACGAGCGACGAGGCTCCGCCCGATGCGCCGAACGTCCTCGTGATCATCGGCTGCACCGTTCGACAGGACCAGGTGGGCGCCTACGGGGGCTCCGAGGAGGTCACGCCGTTCCTCGACCGACTCGCAGACGAGGGCGTGCTCGTTGCCGATCCCATCGCAGCAGGCCCGTGGACACGGGTCGCGAGTGCGGCCATCGTCACGGGGGAGCATGCTGTCGCGCTCGGGATGGTCGAGCCGGGGCCTCTCCGCAGTGACCGGCGGCTGCCCGAGTCGGCGGTGACGCTCTCCGAGCGGCTGCACGCAGCGGGCTGGCGGACGCTAGGCTTCACGGCCAACCCCAACCTCAACGCGGTCTTTGGCTTCGACCAGGGCTTCGAGGCCTACAAGCAGCTTCCCAGTCTCTGGCGCGACGACGACATCAAGCTCCCGACCAGCCGCGTCGCTGGAGCGCTCGTCGATCTGGTCGCCGAGGACACCTCGCGCCCCGTCTACCTGCAAGCGATGCTGATCGATGCACATGCACCCTTCGTTGCCTCTCCGTCCGAGGGAGAGGCCTGGAGGTCCGATGACGAGCCGCCTCTGCTTGGGCAGTATCGAGCGGCGCTGAATCGCTTCGATCGCTCGGTGGAGCGACTCTGGCGCGGTCTCGAGGGGGCAGGCTGGTCTCGCGAGAACACGCTGGTGTTGGTCCTGTCCGACCATGGCGAGGGCCTCGCGTGGCCGGCTCACCACGGCAAGAGCCATGGGCGCTTCCTCTCCCCGAGCGCGGTTCATGGGGTGTGGATCGCCTGGGGGGCCGGTGTCGCCCGCGGCCACCGTGTCGACGGTGTCGCCTCTCAGGTGGACGTCGTCCCGACCACACTCGGGTTGCTCGGGCTCGAGGGAGCCGACGGACCGGGACGGGATCTCTCCGAGGCGCTGGCGGGTCGGCAGGCGACGACGGGGCGCGATGTCGCGTTCACGGACACGTGGTTCCTCGACGCCAGTCGTGCCGCTATCTATTCCGATGATGTGGCTTGCCAGCTGGCCTTCGAGGAGGGTCGGCCGGCTGGACTCTTCTCCGATGGATGCTTCGACCGCGAGCAGGACCCCCGGCACGATCGGGTCATCGAGCATGAGGGGCTCACCAAGAGGCTCCGAGCCTGGCGGCGTGACAGCGCCCCGGAGCTCGGGGGAGCTCGCCCTGGGCCAGCCCGAGGGCAGGGGACCCCCGATGGGTTGGCGGCGCAGCTCGAGGCGCTGGGCTACACCGCAGGCCCCGAGCCGCAGCAGGACGGTACGGGTGAGGAGCCATGAACCGGTCACAACTGCTCGGCGTGTTCTTTGGTGGCGTGCTCGTGGGCGCGTCGCTGACTTGGTGGGTGGTCCGTCCGCAGCCACGCGGTCAGCGGCTGGCAGCGCCGCGTAGCGCAGCCAAGGCCGAGCACTCGCCCGAGCCGCTTCCAGCAAGTGCACCAGTGGCGGTGCCCGCGGCGGCTGTCGAGCGCCCGAACGTGGTCCTCGTCATCGTGTGCACGCTGCGCAAGGACCAGCTGTCCTTCTACGGGGGTCATCCGAGCGCATCCCCGTTCGTTGGTGGGCTGGCGGCACAGGGAGCCGTGTTCGACCACGCCTGGGACGCTGCACCCTGGACGAAGGCGGCCTCCACCGCGATCATGACGGGGCACCATGCCATTCAGGTGGGCATGGTCGAGCCGGCCGAGGGCTCAAATCGCCGCCGGCTCGGTGACGAGGTGAACACCCTCGCCGAGGCCTTCGATGGGGCCGGCTACTGGACCATCGGCCTGACGGCCAACCCCAACACGAATGCCATCTTCGGCTTCGACCAGGGCTTTGATTCCTACGTCGAGGCCACCGGGCTGTGGCGTGAGGGGGCGGTGAAGACGTCCGGCCGCAAGGTCGCCTCACTGGCTCTCCGGGCGGTCGACGCGCGGCAAGACCGGGAGGCACCCCTGTACCTCCGCATGATGATCCTCGATCCGCACGAGCCGATTCGGCTCGATGCCGGGGAAGCCCGGCCCTTCAAGGTGGAGGGGACTCCGGCCCGGGTCGCGAAGTACCAGGCCATGGTGGCCCGCATGGACCAAGCCGTGAAGGATCTCTGGCAGGGCCTCGAGGAGAGAGGCTTCGATGCGTCGAACACCGTCCTCGCACTTGTCAACGACCACGGAGAGGGGCTGTCCTTTCCCCGGCATCATGGTGTCGGTCACGGCAACCTGACGTTCAGCTCGACGGTCGGGATGCCGTGGGTCGTCTACGGGGCTGGGGTCGCCCAGGGACACCGCATCGGGGGCGTGGCCTCCCAGGTCGACGTGATGCCGACCCTCATGGGTCTGGCTGGGATCTCGGGCTACGACGGCCCCGGCTTCGACCACACGGCTGCAGTGCGAGGCGCTGCCGAGACCGAGCGGGAGAAGGCCTATGTCGACACCTGGTTCCAGGGAGCGAGTCGGGCCGCGGTCTACACGGAGGAGCGCTCCTGCCACAAGGACTTCAGGACGGCCGAGCAGCTCGGCACCAAGGTCCGGCGACTCCCGCCCCAGTCCTGCTACGACCAGCAGGCCGACCCCTACCAGCGCACCCCGCTCGAGCCACTCGACGAGGCACTCGTCACCGACCTCGTCGCATGGCGGGAGGCGCGGCGCGAGGAGTACGAGGCCTTCGGCGACAAGGCGGATGCGCTGATGAGCCGGGCCATGAAGGAGCAGCTGACAGCGCTCGGCTATGTCGACTTCGACGAAGACGACGTCGGGCTCGACGGCCCGGCTGCCGAGGCGCTGGAGGACGCCGAGCTGGCCGACACGGACGTGCTCTTCGAGCAGTAGGGGACGGGCGGCGTCGCCGCGCGGGGCTGCCTAGCGTGCTGCCTCGGTCCCCGTGTCGAGGGGTTCGCTCTCGACATCCGCCGGAGACGAGCCCGGCTCGGTGGACTCTGATGGCTGCCTCGTCTGCGCCCGGCGTCTGCGAAGGCGGGCAGGCCGGTAGAAGGCCGGCGCCTCGGACGCGCCCTCGGGGGGCTCGGGGATTGGGCGCAGCACCACGTCGGGCCCTTCGAAGGTGACCAGGTAGTTGTCCCGTCCGCGCACGCGGATGCGATCGAGCCAGACCTGGTCCCCGGTGAGCCGAAGTGCCGTCTCGTTGACCGTGTACCACCGCATCCCCGGATGCAGCTCCACGCGCAGTCGGTCGTCTTGCAGGAAGACGTCGGCCGTGACCATGGCAGGATCCCGGGGCTTTTCGTCGAACACGGCGAGCAGCTTCACCATGAGGTCCCGCTCCTCCATCGAGCGCGTGATCCAGATCCGGGCGATGTGCGCCAGGGGCTGTCGTGCAGGGAGCGCGAGCCAGAGGACCGAGCCGTCACGCACCAGCTCGGTCTGTCCGAGCACGCTGTTGACGATGTGCGAGCCGTGAGTCCGTGTCTCGAGGGGCTTTGGGTCTAGTCCCAGTGAGGGGCTGTACCAACCGATGGAGAGCAGGAGCCCCAGCTGCGGTGCTGCGTGGAGCAGGCGGCGCCGCAGCGGACCAGGCACCGCGACGGTGCGCACCATCACCCACGCCCAGACCAGAGCGAACGGCGCTGCGAGGGCATAGCCCTGACGCCAGAACCAAGTGCCCGTGATCGCATAGAGGAGCGCGAGCCCACCGAACCAGAGGCCCGCCACTCCGACGCCGCGACGCTCGGGGTCTCGCCAGTGGCGCGCAGGCTCCACCACGACTTGCCAGACGTAGTAGGCGAGAATCACCTGGAGCCCCAAGAGCGCGAGTCCTCCACGGCCTGCCAGCAGGCTCGGCTGACCCGAGGCTCCGGTCGGAAACAGCGCGTACGACCACGCTGCGGAGAAGATGTCGAGAGCGTCGGGGTCGACCACAGAGCGGAGCTTGTTCTTCCCACCTTCTGTGTAAGCGAAGTAGTAGCGCTCGTAGCCTCCGAGCTTGCCGAGCACCTGATAGCGCGCGTACCCCGCAACCAAGCCCGTTGCCCAGGCAGGCAGGCAGTAGAGGATGCGCTGGTACCAGGCCTGGCCTGACCCGGTCTCGTGCAGAGCCACGAAGAGCATCAGGGGCAGCAGCACGTACACGGTCTCGTTCGCGAAGAGCCCGAGCGGGAACAGGACCGTCGACAGCAGGCCGTATGCCCAGCCCCGGCCTGTACCGGCGGGCGCACGAAGCCAGAGCGTGAAGCTCGCGAGCGCAGCGAGTCCCAGCGCGAGCCCGAGCGAGTAGCTGCGTCGACTCACGTAGGGAACGACGGTCTCGGCTGCCGGGTGGTGAAAAAAGGCGATGGGCGCGAGGACGGCCCAGCGGCTCCCCGTCCACAGTCGGAAGACGCCCCAGAGTCCGACGCCGGCCGCACAGTGACAGACCACGTCGAACAGGCGGTAGCCGAAGGGACGGTAGCCTCCGAGGGTGCTGTTGAGGACGTAGGTGAGCGCCGTCAGAGGGCGGTAGCCGATGAAGTGCTTGTGAAAGAAGACCCAGTCCGTCCAGGTGGGGTTCTCAACGTTCCCGTACGACAGCCACTTGGTGGCGTCGGCCCCCCAGGGCCACTGGTCGAGCACGCCGAGGAAGGGCCAGAGGCCCATCGTGAGCACCACGACCGTGAGCGCGGCGAGCTCGAGCTGGACGAGGCGGCGCTCCGTCATGGCACCACCTCGACGCGGCGCACACGCGTGGCGCTCTTCGAGGAGAGGGGAAAGAGGAGGACGCGCTCGGTCTCGGTAGGCGCTGCCGCGCGCCAGGTCTGGAATCGTGGGCCGCTGACGGTTCCTGCGACATCCCATGTGGCGAGCACGCGCTGTCCCGCGACGGCGAGCACCCGCACGCCAGCGCCACGGCCGCGCTCGATCAGCAGGGCACCAGGCGCCTGGACTGGAACGGAGAGCCCTCGCTCCGGCACGCTGGTGGGGCCCTCCACGCTCGCCTCCCTCAGGTGGTGGAAGCGGTACGGGAAGGGTGCGATCGGCTCGGACGTCCCGAGCAGGAGGCGCCCGATCGCGGCCCAGCGGCGAGGCTCGAGCAGAGGCGACTGTGTCGCGGCCTGGACATCCGAGTACAGCGCAGCCAGGGCGGGGTCCTCGATCGCGGGTGCCAGGGGGTCATAGCCCACCGGCAGGCCCCGGCGGAAGTGCCCGATTCGCCAGTGCGGGTCGTACTCTGCGGGCAGCCGCGCGAGCAGTGGGTCGGCGAGGGCCAGGCGGTCGAGCACGTGGATTCCAGGGCCGGCGAAGAATCCGAAGTAGCCCACGCAGGCGCGCGCGGTGGGCGAGGGCTGGCCGGCTGCGGCCACGCGGCGCCCATCATCGACCCAGGGATGGTCTGGCCGCGGCGCACCCCAGGGCGCACCCCGCAAGCCCGAGGCGCGGTGGTAGTAGCCGCGCTCATCGACGATACCGTTCCATGCCGGGAGCTTGTCGTAGCTGCGACCCGCACGGAGAGGAGAGCCGGCCGGCAGCAGTCCGACTAAGAGGATGGCTCCAGCCGTGAGCCCAGACCCGCGGAGAGGCAGGCGAGCACGGGACAGGAGCGCGACACCGACAAAGGCGGGTGGCGTCCAGAACCGGCCCGCCATGAAGTCACCTCCGACCGCGATGACGTAGATCGAGTAGAGCGCGCCACCGGCGGCCAGCGCGAGCTGCTCGGGTCGGCGTGAGCGCAGCGCGACCATGGGCCCGGCCAGTACGAGGAGAACGGTCAGCGGATCATGGATGCAGGGATGCAGGGCATAGCGCAGGCCCTGGAGGATCACCTCGCTCCGCGGGAGGCCATGGCCGAGCTTCGCCAGCGCGGTGTTGGGGACGAGAGAGCCGTAGTAGACGAGCGAGAACAACTCCCAGAGCAGCAGGGGTAGCGCGCCGAGCAGCAGCGCTCGCCAGGCCTCACTCCCACGTGTCCGAGCGAGCCAGGCCAGCACCGGCAATGCCAGAAGGACGGCATCGGGGCGCGACAGGGCGAGTGCCGAGGCCAGCAGCGCAACCGTCACCAGCGAGCGCCGCTCAGCGGCGAGCAAGAGGAGCGCGAGGGCGAGGTGCGTCAGGGGATTCTCCAGCCCCGACGTGCTGTAGTCGATCAGAGCCTTGCTGGAGACCATGGCTGCGATGGCGATGAGGGCCCCGCCAGGCTTCGCATGGCGCAGAACGGCGAGCAGCGCGAGGGTGCTCACGACGAGGCCGAGCGCGCACGCTGCGCTCCACGCATCTCCAAGCAGGGCGTACGCGGGGATCAGTCCAGCGAGCCACAGCGGGTGGGTGTAGGCCTGGACCCGCTCGATGACGTTCCAGCGAAGTCCGTGGCCGGAGAGTGCGTTGTCCGCCACCCGCAGCGTGATGAAGGCATCGTCGCTCACCCACGCGCTCTGGATGGCCACGAAGAGGACCAGGAGTGAGCCGAGAGCGGTGATGGCGAGGCGAGGGTTCACAGTGGGCCAAGGGAACCCCGACAGGCGGCGTCTGCAACCCGACCGTGCTGCGCCGGACCGGATACTCCCGCCCGGGAGGTTCGGTGAGCGACCGGGCGACGCTGGTGGTTGCTGTCGTGTTGGGCTGGGTGCTCCTGTCGGTGAACACCGCAGTGCTGCAGCCCTGGACGCTCGACGACGCCTACATCTCCATGCGCTACGCCGAGCACCTCGCGGAGGGCTTGGGGCCCGTGTACAACCCTGGTGAGCGGGTCGAGGGCTACACCTGCTTCCTCTGGGTCGCTCTCCTCGCCATGGGCCCCATGCTCGGCATGGTCACCGAGGTCTGGGCCAAGGCCCTCGGGTTCGTGCTCACGGCGGGCTGTGTCTTGGGGGCCGGTCTGCTCGGTCGCCAGCTCCTGGGTGCGCGGGGAGCCTGGGCGGCGACGCTCACGGGAGGAAGCACGATCCTCACGGTCTGGGCGATGTCCGGCATGGAGGTGCCGCTGGTCAGTCTGTGCGTCCTGGCAACGGCAGCGGCCACGCTCTCCGAGCATCCACGCGCCCTGGTGGTGGCTGGACTGACAGGCGCGCTCGCCTGCATGTCGAGGCCAGACGCGGCGGTAGCCGTCGGCGTTCTGCTTTTGGCCCCCCTGGCGCGGCGCGCGCCGGGCGCTCCCTTGGGGCCTGCCGTTGCTCTAGGGGTCTATGGCCCGTACTTCGCGTGGCGCTGGGCCTGGTATGGGTGGTTCTTACCAAACACCTTCTACGCCAAGGTCGGTGCCACCCGGGCTCAGGTCGACCGGGGGCTCGAGTACGTCGGCGGCCTATCGCTCGATGCTGCCCCTCTCCTGTGCCTGGTCGCCGGGGGAGCGCTGTTGGCTGCACGTCAACGTGAGCCGCTGGTCGTCCTCGGCGCCGTGGTCGGGGCGCAGGTGCTCTACTGCATCGGCGTGGGCGGGGACGTCATGCCGGCCTATCGCTTCGTCGCGCCCCTCGTGCCTCTGATGTCCGTGCTCGCGGTCCGCGCTGTGGGGGGTGTGGGAGAGGCGAGGGGGCTCGGGCTCCTCATGCTGGTGGTTGGGGCCTCGCAGGTGCTTGGCTACAGTCGGCCCGCGCTGTTCGATCGTGTGGCAGGGGGGAACGTCGGTCGAAACGGGCGTGAGGTCGGTGAGTGGCTCGCCGAGCATGTTCCTGCCGACACGTGGCTCGCCACCAACACGGCGGGCTCGGTGCCGTACTTCAGCCGGCTTCCCACCATCGACATGCTGGGGCTGAACGACGCCACGATTGCTCACGCCGCTGTGCCGCGCATGGGCACAGGCAAGGCCGGGCACGAGAAGGCTGACGCGGCGTATGTGCTGTCGCGAGGGCCGGCTCTGGTGATGCTGGGGTCCGCTCGCGGCAGCGCCAAGGCCGTGTTTCGGAGCGACCGGCAGCTCGTCGCCGATGTCCGCTTCGAGCGTCGCTACGTGCTGCGCAAGGCTCACCTGCCGTCAGGTGCTGTGCTCCGGGTCTACGTTCAGCGAGCGCGAGCGGATCTTCTTGCGGTCTTTGAGCCGCCGCCGTGACTCGTCAGCCCATCACGGTGTGTCGCGCACGGGAAGCCAGGGTGCCGCCGAGGTGGGTACTCGGACGACCTCAGGGATGATGGCGACGAACTGCTGCTCGCTGCCGGCGCGGTGTGGGTTGTGGAACTCCCAGACGATGTCCCCGGACGCGGTGACCTCGAGGGCGCGCCCGTTCCCCGACTCGGTGATCAGCGTGTTGCCGTTGGGCTGCCGGGTCGCGGCTCCGCAGAAGCGCGTGTACAGGCGCTGGTCGGCCCCCCGGCCCCATGACCAGGCGATCTCGTCGGAGGTCGGGTCCAGGGTGATCACACTGGAGGCGCCTCGCCGCCCGAGGTTGTCGAACAGCATCACCGTCCCGTCTGACAGCAGGTGGGGGTCGTGCTGCCGCGCGAAGTCTCCCTTGGTGGCCCACTCCAGGCGCTTGCTGTCGAGGTCGAGCAGGCCCACTGCGTGGAAGGCTCGAAATGACGTGAGGATGCGGCCCTCTTGGAAGGCGGGATGGTCCCCGGGGCCACGGAGCAGCTCGAGCGCGTTGGTGTGGAACAGATCGCCGTGGCTCTTGCGGTCTGTCCACAGGTGAGCGAACTCGCTGTTCTCGACCGCCTCGAGCAGGCTGACTCGGCTGAGCTCCTCGCCCTCCGAGGACACGATGCTCACGAAGTCCTCGAGCACGGGTCGGGTCGGGTGTATCCGAGGGACCACGTGCGCTTGCCGGGACAGCACGAGGATGCGCCCGTCGTCGAGCACCTCGAGGTCGTGGTGGGCGAGGCCCTCCCAGGCCCAGACCACGCGAGAATGGCGATCCAGGTGCACGAGGCCCTGCCCCTCGAAGATCACCAGCAAGTGCCCGTCGGGCAGCAGGTGGGCGCGACGCCAGAACTGGGTCCCGTGCTTCGACGGGTCGTGTGTGCGGCCCGGGTAGGCCTCGCTGAAGGCCCTGCGCCAGGTGTGCAGCACCGTGCCGTCGGCGGCCATCAAGTAGGCCTCGGGTGCGTGGCCGCTGGTCCAGAGGTTGAGGCCGGGCTGGATTCGGCTCGTGTCGCTCACAGTGACCCCAGCCAGGCCCGCTCCAGCCGTCTCGCCGCCGAGGTAGCCGAGAGCCTCGAGCTGGGCGATCTCCGCTGCAGTGCCCGCCTGCTGCTTCTCGTTCCAGAGCCCCTGCTCAGGCTCTGACTCTGGTGATGGAGCAGCCTGGCGCCGTCGCGGCGCCTTGGAGCGCTCCGGGGACGCTGGAGCGGCGCGCGGCTCCGCCGGTGGGGGAGGTGCGGTGGGGGGAGTGCTACACGCGAGCCAGAGGAGGATGAGGCACATGGAGGGGAGCTAGCGCATCGCGACGAGGCGGGCCCTGGGATTTCCAG
>PKDJ01000347.1 GCA_002862545.1 Pseudomonadota bacterium | reverse complement strand
GCCGGACTACCAGGGAACGACGATGCTCTCGTGGGCGTAGCTGAAGGCCCGGCCGTCGAAGGACACGTCGACCATCCACAGCACCACGTCGTCGTCCCAGGTGGCGTCGACGATGAAGGCGTCGTAGCCGCCGGTCTGGTCGGGGCCCTCGTAGTCGGTGTGCCAGTGGCCCGCGAAGGAGGCGGCCACCTTGGACTGCACCGGCACCGTCAGGCCGTCGAGCACGGAGAGCTCGGCGACATCGAAGGCCCCAGGGGCCATCAGCATCGGGATGTGCGACGCGAACACGATGGACTCGTCGGCCCGCTGCTCAGCGTCCTCCAGCTCGTCGGCGAGGAAGGCGAGCGTGCCCCCCTCGAAGTCGTGGAGCGTGCCCATCTCGCTCTCGATGAAGTCGTCGGAGCGGCTCGCCCAGTCCAGGCCGACGAAGCGCACACCACGGTGCTCGAAGGCATAGTTCTCGAGCCAGACATCGCGCCCGAGCTCCGGCTCCGCCACCGGCAGCGGCGCCTTGCGCCAGCCGTCCGTGCTCGCCGCGAGGGTGTCGTAGGCATCCGCGAAGACCTGATGGAAGGCCGCCTCGTCACCGATGTGCACCTCGTTGTCCCCCGTGACCGGCGCGTAGGGCACCCGCAGCAGATCCAGCGCGTCGCGCGCCGCCGGCAGGCCCTCGTTCCAGCCGATGTCCCCGCACACGAGCACCAGCTCCAGGCTCCGCTCCTGCTGGTGGTCATTCAGCCACGCCACAGCGGCTGCCAAGCGGTCTGCGTGCTCGCCCTCTCCACCGACGTGGGGGTCGGCGATCACGGCAAAGGCGAACTGCAGCTCGGGCTCACCGGCCTCGACCGGGGTCGACTCCGTGTCGGGAGCGGCCTCACCCTCGGGCGGCGCGCACGCCGCGAGCTGGAGCACCGCTGCCCCGAGCAGGACGGGAACGCACCGCATCAGGCTCCCTTCCCGCCGGTCGCGTACAGCCACAGCCGCAGGTCGGCCTCGAGGCGGTGGTAGTTGTCCTCCATGTGCCGACAGAGCCGGTAGAAGGCCTTGTCGTGGTCCTTGTGGCGCAGGTGCGCCAGCTCGTGCACCACGATCATCCGCAGGAAGTCGGCAGGCAGCTCGCGAAACACGCTGCCGACCCGAAGCTCGTTCTTGCGCTTGAGCTTCTTGCCCTGCACCCGCACCACGTAGGAGTGCAGGCCGAGAGCATCGTGCACCGTGCGGATCTTCTCGCAGTACCGGACCTTGCCGAGCGGGGGCGAGCTCTTCATGTAGGTCCGCTTCAGGTCCTGGACGTAGGTATACAGGCGCGCGTTGTCCGAGACCTCGTGGGCCTCGGGGTAGCGACGCTGCAGGAGCGGGAGCAGCTTGCCCTCAGTGTGGAGGGTCTCGGCACGCTCACGAGACTCGGGCCCGAAGCCGGCGAGCCAGTCGATGGGTCGGGGTCGCATGGCGAGAGGATAGCCGGCTCGTCAGCGAGTCGGGAGCAGGCAGGCGGAGCCGGGGGGTTCTGCACATCCGCATGGCATAGAGTGGAGCCTGTTCGGGAGACCTCATGGAAGCCGTCCTGCTGCTGCTGTTCCTCGCCGCGGGGGGTGGCTTCGTCTGGCTGCAGCAGGTCTACCTGCCGCGTCGCGAGCGGGAGCGGGCCAGCGCCTGGCTAGACGCCGCGGACGATGGGGGAACCGACCGGGTGCGCACCTACCAGCGCAACCACGTGAGAGGCCGCGGGAGCCACAGGAAGACCACCCGCTACGAGGGCGCGCGCGCCGCCCTTCGGCCCCCGTGGGACGATCTGACCGTCGAGATCGGCCCCTCCCATCAGCACATGCCCGAGGGGGTCACTCCCGTGCGGGTGGACGACCCCCGCGAGGTCGACCCGATGTGGCTCTGGGTGAGCGACCCGACCTGCCAGGAGCGCCTCTCAGACCTCGCGTTCTCCAGGTCTCTGCGACGCTTCATGATGGAGGGCGAGGGCGACCGGACCCTGCTGAACGGCATGGTCCAGGCCGAGCGGATCGACGGCCACAGCGACGCACTCGGACTCGCCGCCCTGCAGAGCGACGTGGCCGACGTGCTGTACCTGCTCGACCAGGCGTGAACGTTCGAGGATCCGAGGCATCGACCCGTCCCGGGGGCACCACGATCCCGTCGGGGGCCTGTGCTCGTTGGATCCGCCTGCGGACAGGGCCTTCAGCTCTGGGCTTCACGAGAGGTGACCCCCTCGGTTAGCCTGTTGGCCTTCCCCTCTCCCGCATCCTCCCCTTCCCCGAGGCTCCCCATGGGACTTCTGACCGGTGGCCCGAACGGCCGCCGCTTCCGAATCACCACGCCCCTGCCCGGCGACTTCCGCGATCAGTACCTCGAGGCCATCCGTGAGAACGGCTTCGTCGAGCAGGATGCCTCCGATGGGGAGCCCCGCATCGGCTGGGTGAACATCTTCGACATCACGTCCACCACCTTCGAGCTCAACGACGTGCTGGTCGATCGGTACCTGAGCCTCACGATGCGCACCGACGTGAAGAAGGTGCAGGGCGCCTACCTCAAGATCGCGCTGGCCAAGAAGGTCGCGGCGGTGTGTGAGGAGCAGGGCCTCGAGAAGCTCTCGAAGGCTGAGACCGAGCTGGTGAAGGAGGCCCTCGAGACCGCACTCTACGGCCGCGCCCTGCCGCGAGTGTCCACCACCGACGTCTGCTGGGACATCCACACCGGCGAGGTCACCGTCTTCGCCACGGCCGAGGCCACCGTCGAGCACGTGCGCCTGCTGATGCACGAGACCTTCGGCGTCCAGATCCACGCAGAGCGCCTGTGCGACTGGGTTGCCGACAAGATCGGCTGGACCGAGCTCGCCACGCGCACCGACGCCCACCTGGGCGGCGTGTCGTCGTCGGACGACACCGTCTTTCAGGGGCACCACGAGGGCGACCCGCTCGAGCGGCAGTCCTTCGCGCTGGCGAGCGACTTCCTCACCTGGCTCTGGCTGCGTGGCGAGGCCAGCGAGGGGCGCTTCCGCGTGCTCGACGCCAAGGAGGCCCGGGCCGAGGCCCTGCGCAAGCGGGGGGCCGACGGCGACGCAGGTGCCGGCCAGTGGGACGACGTCACGGAGTCCTTGCGCCAGTCGGATCTGGAGCTGTGGATCGACAGCCGCCTCAAGCTCCGCGAGCTAGTCGATGACGATCCGGAGACCACCATCCTCATGGGTGCCTCCCCGGCCACCTCCGACGAGGCACGCCGCAACCTCCACCAGGGCAAGCGCCCGGTGGAGGCCCGCATCGGCCTCCGGATGAACGACATGGAGACCCACCTCACCCTGCGCGCCAGCCCGGGCGGTCTCGACGTCGGGAGCCTCAAGCTGCCCACGGTCGTCACCTCGGGCCGCGACGAGAAGCTGCTCGAGCGCGCCGTGCTGCTCGATCTCGTGCACATCACCCTGCGGCAGCTCTTCCAGCAGTTCTTCCTGGCCCGCACCAGTCCCGACTGGGACGAGCGCGTCGCCGGCTGGATGGCCGACGACGCGGAGTGAGGCTCAGGGGCGCGCGTCGCGACGACGGCGCAGCGCCCACGCCGTGAGCAGCAGCAGACCCCACGGGGCGGACGGCCCCGGCGCGCTGGTGAAGGTGCAGCCCGCAGAACTGGCCTTCCCGTCGTCGGGCGGGCGGCAGTCCTCGTCGACCGCGGCAGGGCAGTCTGGGCCGCGAGCCGGCTGCAGCTGCATCGACGCAGACCGCTTCAGGGCCCGGTTAGGCAACGCAGAGGGCCTGGCCATCCGGAGACCCCGTGACACCCCACTCCCGCTGAAGAACTTCCTCACCGCTCGCGTCTTGTCGTGAGCACTTCCGCGACCTGCGGCAACCCATGGGTGAATCGCCAGTCCAGGGAGCCTCGACCATGCTCGCTCTGCTCACCAGCACCGCCCTCGCCGCCTGCCCGGCCATCGACCTGTCGGGCACCAGCGCGCCCAAGGTGGCCCATGCCCTCCGAGACCGCGGCATCACCACCCCGCCGGCCGACGATGCCTGCGCACCCGTGAGCGCGTCGGTCACACCACACGCCAGCGGCGGACTTGCCGTCACGGTCCGGTCTCCCCAGGGCCCCGGCGATCTGCGGGTGGTCCCCACACCAGACGCGGCCGCCGCCTGGCTCGCCTCCGCGACCCGGGACGACCTGTACGCCGACCTGGTGCACACCGACGACGACGGCCTGCCACGGGTCCGCCTGTTCGCGACCCTCGACGGCCTGATCGCCGATCAGCCCGTGGCCGAGCTCCAGGTCGAGGTGTTCGAGCAGGCCCTCGAGGGCCGAATCGGCGGCCGCGACGGCGTGCCGCCCCTGGTGACCGTCGACCAGCGCCTCCGGCAGGCCCGCGAGTCCACCCGCGCCTACGCGGTCGAGATCGACGGCGAGGTCTACGTGAACGACACCACGCCCTGGCCCAAGCGCAGCGTCCAGTATGGTCGCCTCGAGCGCATCGGCGGCTTCGCCCGCTACCCCCAGTGGACCTGCCACTGGGTCGCGCCGACCGAGGCGATGCCGGGACACACTCAGTGTGATCTGCAGGTCAAGCTGCTCGATCTGGCGACCGGTACCGCAGAGGTCGTCACCCCCAAGAAGCTCAAGCGCTGGATGGGCGACTCCGACCTGCGCGACGCCCTCGACGCCGAGGGCCCGAAGCACGCAGGGGTGGTCTGGCGCCACACAGGACGCCTGCTCGAGGCGCGTGCCGCGGCGGCGCGATGACCGCACTGCGCCTGATGCCCCCGCCCCCCGAGGAGGATGACGCCACGCTGCTCGCTCGCGTCGCCCAGGGGGATGCCGAGGCCGCCCACCACCTCGTGCTGCGGCACCAAGGCGAGGTCCGGCGCTTCGTCGCCCGGATGCTCGGCGCGAGCGACCCCGCTGTGGACGATGTCACTCAGCTCGCCCTGGTCGCGGCCCTCGACGCTGCCGGCCGCTTCGACGGACGCGCCCGAGCGCGCACCTGGTTGATCGGCATCGCCCACAACAAGGCGAAGATGCACATTCGCTCCCAGACGCGCCGCCGACGGGCGATGGACCTCCTCGCGCGGCTGCACCTCGTCGCGCCACCCGCTCCACCACGAGCACCCTGCACGACGATGGCCCGCATCGAGGCCGCCGTCCAGACCCTCCAGCCCGACCGGCGTGCGGCCTTCGTCCTGTGCGACGTCGAGGGCCGCACCAGCGCCGAGGCCGCCGACTGCCTGGGCGTGCCGGCGGGCACCCTCAGGCGATGGCGCACCGAGGCCCGCCGAGACCTGCAGCCACTCCTCGCCGACCTCCGGCCCGAGGGAGGACCAGGATGACCCCTGACGAGCTCCGAGAATCCCTGCCGGTCCAGCCGCTGGATGACGCCGAGGCCTTCGCCGACGAGGTGACGACCCGCTGGTCGGGAGCACGCCGGACGCGCCGGGTCGCCCGGGTCGGGCTCGCCCTGGCAGCGGTCGTCCTGCTCGTGCTGGGCATGCAGCTCTGGCCCGTGGCCGAGGCTCCCGAGTCACCAGCCGTCGCGACGACCGCACCGGCCGGCTGGGCCGACGACCGGGTCCTGGCCTCCCATGGTGCGACGTACACCCTGTCTGGCAGCCGCGAGGATCGGCGGATCGCCCTCGCATCTGGTCGGGTGTACTGCGAGGTCGAGGACCGGGCCCCGGGCGAGCGCTTCACGGTGGCCGTCGGCGAGGCCGTAGTCGAGGTGACGGGCACCCGGTTCGGGGTCGAGGCCACCGAGGGCATCCTCCAGGCAGTCTGGGTCGACGAGGGGGAGGTCCTCGTCCGACGTCCGGTCGGTGACCTGGTCCTGCGCGCGGGAGAGCGCTGGACGCTCCGACGAGCCCCCGCAGCGCCCCCGACAGCACCCGTCCTCCCGCTGGAGCCTCCGGAGGCTCCACCGCTCCCCGAGCCCGTGGCCGAGGCCGTGCCCGTCACCGACGGCGTCGCGCTCGAGCGTGGACTCGCCGCCCTCGACCGGGGTGAGCCTCACGCCGCCGCCGCCGCCTTCGCCGAAGAGACGGGAGCGCTGCGGGAGGACGGACTGTTCTGGCGGGGGGTCGCGCTGCACCGGGCCGGTGAGGTCGACGCGGCCATCGCGGCCTTCGAGAACCTGCTGGCCGCCTTCCCGCGCACGGCCCGCTCGGGGGACGTCCACTGCATGCTCGGCCGCCTCCACCGCCTCGCGGATGCTCCCGAGGCCGCCCGTCCTCACTTCGAGGCCGCAGCCGCCAGCGCCGCCGAGCGGGCCGCACGCTGCGGCGAAGAGGGCCTCCGGTAGCGGGCTCTGTGTCGACTCTGTCCCAGTTCGAGAGCCAAATGGGAAACTGCGCGACAACAGGCCCCGCGGTGGTCGTGGTGAGATTAGTCGGGCGCCATGCAACGCATCATGTTTCGCTCGAAGATCCATCGCGCCACCGTCACGCAGGCCGACCTGCACTACGAGGGGTCGGTGACGATCGACGCCGATCTGCTCGAGGCGGCCGACATCCTGCCGAACGAGTGGGTCGCCATCTGGAACGTCACCAACGGCAACCGGGTCGAGACCTATGCGCTCGAGGGCGAGCGGGGCTCAGGCGTGATCTGCATCAACGGCGCGGCGGCCCACCGCTTCGACGTGGGTGACCTGGTGATCATCGCGACCCGCTGCACCCTCGACGACGCGGCGGCACGCACCCACCGCCCGACGGTGGTGCTGGTCGACGCCGACAACCGACCCAAGGCCTCGGTGGTCGAGGTGCCTGGGCCAGCCGTGCGGTCGTCCTGAGCGACCACGGGAGCGTGTGATGCCGCTGTCAGAGCCACTGGAGTCCACGCTCGCCGCGTGGGCCGAGTCCGCCCCGACCGCCCGTCGCCAGGAAGCCCTCAGCCCCTTGGCAGACTGGATTCGGGAGCGCGCCACGCGGTGTGAGCGCGCCGATCTGGTCTTCGTCTGCACCCACAACTCGCGGCGCAGCCACATCGCCCAGCTCTGGGCCCAGGCGGCCGCCTACCACTGCGGACTCGCCAACGTCGTGACGTGGTCGGGCGGCACCGAGGCGACCGCCTTCAACCCGCGCGCCGTGCGGGCCCTGCGCGACGCCGGCTTCGGACTGGAGGACTCCGGCCAGCGTCGCTCAGGCGAGAACATCGTCTACCGTGCAGACTGCGGCGAGGGCTACGCGACCCAAGAGCTGTTCTCGAAGGTCTACTCCGACGACAGCAATCCCCAGGCCGACTTCGCCGCCGTGATGGTCTGCGACAGCGCCGACGCGGCCTGTCCGCTCGTTCCTGGGGCCGCGCTCCGCATCGCCCTGCCCTTCGTCGACCCCAAGCGTGCGGACGACGCCCCCGACGAGGCCGCCGTCTACGCCGCGAGTGCTGTCGAGATCGGCCAGGCGATGGCCTGGCTCATGCGCGCCGTCTAGGACTCCGTCCGCGAGACGTCTGGAGCGGCGTGCATCCCGCTGGCTGCCGGTGGCGGCGAGAGCGCAGGTGCGCGGTGCGCTGCGGAGAGGCAGCCCGGCCTATCGAAGGACGCAGCTCGAAGACTCGGGCCGACCCGGTAGGCCGGCGCTGGTCGTCCGCGGTGTGGTGCCGTACCGCTAGCTGCCCATCCGGGTCCAGCGGCCGAGCACCGGGACGCGGAGGTCCTCCTCGGTCTGCCAGAGGTAGATGGGACGCGGGAGCATGCGGGCCTGGGCGTGGGCGCGGGCGAGCAGCTTGGACCGTGGGTTGTTCCGGTGCAGCAGCACCAGACCGAGGACGGGCATGCCCGGCTCGATCCAGCCCGGGTCCGGTGCGTGCAGGCCGAGGTCGAGCAGCTGGCGCGCTACCCGGCGATAGGACGCAGCCACATCGACACGCAGGCCGGTGCCATCGGGGTCCATCAGCTCCATGTAGTCCAGAGTCTGTCGGGGCACCCTCTGAATCCGGTTGTCGCCGCCGACCTTGATCTCGACCACGACGAACCGACGTGGCTGTTCCATGACGGCCACGACGTCGAGCTTGTGGCCGATGCCGCTCTGCTTGATCTGGCGATCCAGGCAGACCAGCGGGGTGCCGTCGGCGTTCGCGTCGATGAAGGCCCGCTCCACCTTGTCCTCGGTCTTGCCATGGGCCAGGGCCAGGGCGCAGATGTCGGGCAGGGCCGCGACGAAGCGGGCGATAGACTCGGTCGTGCACCTGATCCAGGGGTAGGTGCCACGGCCGCGGAATCCCTCGAGTCCCGCAGGCAGGTAGGCGCGATGGAGCTCGAGCTTCGGCAGGGTCCGCGAGCCACTCACCTTGGCGATGGACTGCCCGTCGTCGTAGGCGTTGAGGTAGTTGCCGCGCAGGCGCACATCGAGGCCCCGTGCCACCAGCGCGTCGAGGAGCGGGCGGCAGTGGCCACTGCGGAGCTGCGTGAAGAAGGGCTCGCGCAGCCCGCGGTCAAACGGCTTCACTCAGACCACCCATAGCGCTCGCTCTGATAGGTCACCCAGGCCTCCGCAGCCTTGGACTGGGCCACCTCGAACAGGTCCTCGTAGTGGCACGAGCGATACGTGTCCGGATCCCGCAGGGCCGAGCGCCAGGCTTCCGCCACGGTGGCGTGCCCATGAAGGATGGGGGCAGTGACGCCTTCGTGGAAGGCGCGGTTTGCACGCGGAGAGACATGGATCAGCCGGACCGTGGCGAAGCCACCCTGGGTGTCCGGGTCGGCCTGCATGGCGGCCGCGAGCAGCTGCTGGCGAAGGTGCTGGTCGAAGGGCTCGTACATCAGCTCACCGGCATCGATCCCGGAACGAATGGGGCTCCAGTCGGCGTCCAGCGCGTGCTGGTAGATGGTCAGCCGGTCCGTGCCCCACCGATTCACCCGGCCGTGCACGGGCTCGTAGCTCTCGCTGTACTTGGATTCGATCAGCAAGCCGTGGCGCGCACCCGCGGCATCTTCGTAGGCCATGAGCAGATCGGCTGACGTGGCGTAGGCTCCACGTCGGCGCTGCGTGCCCCGCTCCTTCAGCGGGTTGTCCACCCCCATCCACTCCGGCTCCACCATCGGGCCGCCATCGGGGGCCACCAGGGCGACCGCATCGGGAGCGATGTGCTGGACCACCGCCAGCAGCGCATCCGGGCTTCCCTGGAGGCCCCACCAGAAGTTGAGGCAGGCCACCTGGGAGTCCATCAGGTTGCAGGAGGGGCCCGGGGCAGCTCGGGTGCCGTAGCCGCTTGTCTTCTCCTCATGCCAGGCAATGTTCCGGGCCCGGAAGTGCTCGAGGAGCGGCGACCGTGCGGGCGCCCACAGACTGTGCTCTGCGTGGACCAGCGGCACGAGCCAGGGGTGCGGTCTGCCGTTGAACGTCCCGTGGGCCCGGGCAGGCTCGGGGAGTACAGGCCAGCTGGCCTTCCAGCGTTCCTGTCGCAGCCGTTCCCGGCGAACGTAGGGACTCGCGGCCATCCTGCCTCCCGCGGGCAGCCTACCCCAGCGGGTGCTGCACAGCGCGGCCGCGCCCCCCAAGGCCGAGGTGGGTCTGCTCGTTCTGGTCTACCGGCGGTGGTGCCTGTGCGGTCCCAGCCCAGCCTGGAGTTGCTCTAGCACCAGGTAGGGGGGGGCGCGCGCATCCTTATCGAGAGTCACCTCCAGAGACCGCGATGCCGGGCAGTGCGGGTCTGTCATCGCGTGGGCTGTCACCCACCTGGACGGACGCATGACCTGCAGCAGCGGCGGACGCGGTGCGCGTTAAAGCGCTGCTGCGATCACACGACCCTCAGTCGAACCTTCACGGAGTGCCCCATGAACCGCACCATCGTCGCCGCGCTTCTCCTGCTTCCATCCATGGCGCTCGCCACGGCCACCCCTACGGGTGACTTCGCCGGTGACGTGGTCGAGGACTGGGAGTCCCACCCCGGTGGATTCCCCGCCTGCTACGACCTCGACAGTGCCGAGATGTGCAGCGAGGGGGGCGGCATCCACGGCACCGGCAGCTGGGGCTACATCTGCAGCATCTTCCCGTACGGCGGCAGCCGACTGATGGGCAACAACGGCGCCGGCACGACCATGACCTTCGACATGCCCATCGAGCAGTTCGGCGGCTACTGGGGCACGAACTCTGGCTCCGGCGAGACCGCCGAGTTCACGTTCTACAACGCCGCTGGCGCGGTGGTCGGCACCGGTGAGCTCACCTTCAGCGTCTGTGGCGAGTGGAGCTGGGCCGGCTGGACGTTCGACGAGGGCGTGACCTCGATGCGCGTCGACTTCGCGCCGACGCACCTGATGTCCGAGAACCTGACCTACACCTTCGGCGAGGGCATGGGCGGTGGTGTCGACCTGATGCTGGGTGGCGACTGCCCCGGCGTGGCCACCATCGACATCTCAGGCGCCGCGGGCGGACAGTTCATGATCGTGGTCGGCGACAGCCTCGGCAGCACCACCATCCCCGCAGGTCCGTGTGCAGGCACAGACCTCGGCGTGGAGGCATCCGTGGGTAGCCTGAACAGGTTCGGCCCGGTGCCAGACGGCGACGGCGACGGCCTGGTCAGCTTGAGCCCGAGGCTGCCCGGCGGCGTCTGCGACCAGTACTTCCAGGTGGTCGACGTCACCACCTGCGACGTGTCCGGAGTGGAGTCCTTCTAAGGAGCCCTCGCACAGGCGCTTCCGACTCTTCGGGAGCGCCGCTCTATGCACCGCCGACGCGACTGCCAGGCTACGCTCCCCCGCAGGGAGGGCCAATGCGGTCGCGAATCTGGATGCTGCTCGTGGGCGTCGGCTGTGCGTCAGGACCCGCGGATGAGCCCTCAGGGGACACCGACGACGTCGGCACCGCGCCTTGGTCCGTTGTCGACCCGCTCGAGAGGACCCTCCACGAGGACCGCTCGTGGTCCGACCGCAGCTACATCCTGCACGCGCCGGCCGGCATCGATCTCGGGCGCGGCACCCCCGTGGTGCTCGCCTGCCACGGGGCCACCCCGTCGTTCGTGGATGCTGCGTTTTCCCACGCCGCCATCACCGAGATGGAGCCACACGCCGACGCCAACGGCTACATCCTGGTGCTTCCCCGCGCCCGGGTGTTCGAAGAGACGGCCTACTGGCCCGACATGCCCGAGGGCCAGGCCGACATCGACTTCATCGAGGCTGTGTTGGCTGAGCTCGACGACGAGTTCGACATCGACGAGTCCGCCATCTACGCCACCGGCTTCTCCAGCGGAGGCTACTTCTCCTACCTGCTCGCCGCAGAGCGGCCTGGCCTCCTCGCCGGCATCGGACCGGTGGGGGCAGGCTCCTACCGTGAAGGCTACGGTGCAGGGGTCGGCACGCCCGTGGTGGCCTTGCATGGCACCGAGGATGCCCGGGTGCCCGACAGCGTGGGCCGGTCCGCCGTGGAAGAATCCGCCCTCGCGCAGCGCTGCGACCCGGAGCCGGTCACCTCCTACGAGCAGGGCGAGGTGACATGCTCCCAGTGGTTGGGCTGCCCCGACGACCACGTGGTCGAGTTCTGCCTGGCGCAAGGTGCAGGGCACACCTGGCCCGGGAGCGAGGGCTCCGAGAGCCTGCTCAGCGCCTTTGGCGAGGGGGAGACCACCTTCGACATCGTCGCGACCGAGCACCTGTGGGAGCGCCTCCACCTCGGTCTGTGAGCCCAGCCGTCGCGGGTCCGGGCGCGGCGACGCACAGCGCGCCACCACACCCTCCGCAGACTCACGCCGCGAGCTGCTCGCGGAGCGGCGCGAGCTGCTGCGCCTTGGCCTAGAGACCATGCCACTGCCAGCCTCCGCTGCGGCCTCCCAGACCGCGGTACGGCACACCGTGGCGCCAGGCAAGACGGACCGCCATCAGGACGCCAGCAGCGCCGAGCAGACTCTGGCTCACACCGACTCCGCCCCGGCTCCCAGCTCTCACGCACCAGAGCAGGTTCAGGGATTTCCTGACGGGGACGCAAACAGGCCCCGGGAAACCCAATGTTCCGGCCCACCATGACCCGTATTCCAGCACCAGGCTGATGAATGGGGAATCGCCCCACGGCATGAGTTCATACCGTGTCGTCCGGCTCTCGCACGTAGCTCTGCAGCTGGAATCCCCCCACCGCCCCTTGCATTTCTGGAGCGACCATGACTGCCAAGCCTAGCCACCTGACCACTGCGACGGCGGTGGGGCTCATAGCGCTAGAGTGCCTCCCGACCACCGCATGGGCCAGCGACGCCCTCAACACCGGCGACACCGCCTGGATCCTGACGTCCACAGCACTCGTCCTGTTCATGACGATTCCTGCGCTGGCGCTGTTCTACGGGGGCCTCGTCCGCACCAAGAACGTGCTCTCGATCCTCATGCAGTGCCTTGTTCTCACGGCAGTCATCAGCGTGTTGTGGCTGGGCGTCGGCTACAGCCTGTCGTTCTCTGACGGCAATGCCGTCATCGGGGCCCTCTCCGAGAAGTTCCTGATGTTGGGCATCGGCCCCGATGCTCGGGTCGGAACGATTCCGGAGACTCTCTTCGCCGCCTTCCAGATGACCTTCGCGATCATCACGCCCGCACTCATCGTGGGTGCCTTCGCGGAGAGGATGCGCTTCTCGGCCATGCTGCTGTTCTCCAGCATGTGGCTGCTCTTCGTCTACACGCCCATCTGCCACATGACGTGGGGTGGTGGGCTGTTCGCCGAGTGGGGCGTGCTCGACTTCGCAGGGGGCATCGTGGTGCACATCACCGCGGGTATCGCTGCACTCGTGCTGTGCCTCGTCCTGGGACCACGAGAGGGGTACCCCGCAGCTCCGATGGCGCCCCACAACCTGACCCTGACCTTCATGGGCACCGCCATGCTCTGGGTCGGATGGTTCGGATTCAACGCCGGTAGTGCGCTCGCCGCGAACGGCAACGCTGCCATGGCGCTCCTCGTCACGCACCTCTCTGCCTCCACCGCGATGCTCTCCTGGATGGCCATCGACTGGTTGCGGAACGGCAAGCCCTCTCTGCTGGGTGCAGCCACCGGATCGATCGCGGGTCTCGCAGCAGTGACCCCGGCTTCGGGCTTCATCGGACCTTCCGGCGCCCTCGTCATCGGATCTGTCGCTGGCGTCGTGTGCTGGTACTTCTCGACCGTCCTAAAGCAGCGCTTGGGCTACGACGACTCCCTCGACGTATTCGGCGTTCACGGAATCGGTGGTCTGCTGGGGACCCTCCTGGTCGCGGTCTTTGCCGCAGAGTCACTCGGTGGCCTCGGTGCTCCGCATTCGATGGGCGTCCAGCTCGGCGTGCAGACTGGAGCGGCGGCGCTCACCGCTGTCTACACGGCGATTGCCAGCTTCGTACTCGTCAAGATCACCGGGGCAATCGTCCCGCTTCGGGTCAGCGACGTCGATGAAGAGAGGGGGCTTGACGCCGCCCTGCATGGAGAGTTTGGCTACAACCTTGAGCAAGCCTACGTCCGCCCAGCGGCGTCCCCGAACAACGGGGCGTAGTGGCCAAGTAGACCGTTCATGCGGGTAGAGGCGTGCACCCACCCGTTTCAGGCGACCGTTCAGGGGGCCTTGGCTGCAGTCTCTCAGCCGAGCCCATCAGGCTACCGAGCATGTCTAGTGCCGCTGGCGAACACAAGATTGCAGGAAGCATCAGGCGGCGCACATAGGGACTCGCGAGGCTGTCGACCTCCGACATTCACCAGAGTAGATCAGCCTTGGGCGGTCGAGCCCAGTCCCATCGGTGGGTTGCCACCACCGTCCGGGACTGCGGCCCTCGTTGGGCTCCAAAGGCCGGGCTCTGGGGCACGCCACGAAGCGGATTCGGTGGGCATCCAACCTGCCGCTGAAGGCGAGTGCACGAGGGGCGGCGCTGCAGATCGACCGCCTGCTCGAAAGCAAAGACCTAACCGCGGGACCGACTTGGACGGTCGACAGCGACACCTTCGACTACCGACAGACGCTCCAGCGCTCTCGTTCAGAGCACGAGCACCGCTCGTATGGCCCAAGGCACTGTTGGCCCGGCTCGGACGGCGCTGAAGCCTATGGAGTGACGCGAGCCCGGCGCTCGAGCACCACCATGGCCGGCGATGCGAGAGCGCTTCAGTCTCGCTCTTCGTAGGTCACGCGGGCTTCAAGCCTCAGACCACTGTGCTGACAGTCCGACCGGTCATTGTCTCCAGTCATGGTGAGTCCGACCACGTAGTCGCTGCTGCTCAGGTCCGTCGCAGCCTCCATCAAGGCTTGATTGCCACTAGGGCTAAAGGCCAGACTCACGGTACCCTTCGTCTGTGACTGCGGGAGCTCACAGGTGGAGTACCCTGATGCGCAGAAGACTTCTTGAACCAGCGTGTTGTTGTTCACACCGGCAATGTCCGTCCACCGGTACTGGTAGAACTCCTCGATGGGCGTCAGCAGGGGCTGAATGTGAACCGAGCCGAGCAGGTAGATTCCATTCAGGGTCAGGAAGAGGTGATCATCGAACTGAATGACCTTCGTGGTGCTCTCAATCTCGAGGCTACAGAGCAGGGTTCCATCGGGAACCCAGATACGCTGCGACTGATCGCGCCGCGCCTGTAGTCCACCATCGACCGGCGTGAGGTTCCCCAGAGTGCCCCAGAGACACTCATCGACAGTCTCCGGGAAGTCCAGAATTTGAGGGTCGAGGTCCATGGGAACGGGACAAGGTTCATAGACTCCATCGAGACACTGCACAGTCTTTCCAGGACCACCTAGACAGTTTGTGCAGGCCTGCCAGAGATTCTCGTCGATCTCACCGTCACAGTCATTGTCGCGCCCATCACAGACCTCATCCTCAGCCCGGCACCCCGTGTCTTCGAGAGTAGCCGTCTCCTGATCAGCCGCTGGAGTGGTCGTGGCGGTGTCGATGGTCGACTCCACTCCTGACTTTGCGCTGATGGTGTACTCCTGACAGCCGAACGCCAGCACAGCCAGAATCACAACGCAGCGCGGCCTGTTTCCGAGCGTATCGGCAGTCGTTTGTGTGGCATGCATTGGGGCAACTCCATCTCTCGAGACGGCGGAGCGGAACTGAGGACCCAGCACGCTAGGCAGGTCGCAAACGGACACCTGAACGCACTGCGCCTAGTCCTATCGTTCACCCCGAGCGGATGCTTATGGGGGATACCCCTATATCATCACCCCAAAACCATGGATGGCCAACCATAGTCCGATACCGAGCACGCCACTCTCACTCGACGGGATCCGCCCTGAAGCCCGAGAGCAATGCTGAGTCACTGGCTACTGCCAGCAACTACAAAATCACTGGAGCGCACATCCAAGCACTGCAGCGCGACACCGTGGCCAACAGGGCATCGGAGATTCTCCATCCTCTGAAGCAGAATTCCAACCACGCTGTCTCGCCACGGCAGAGCCCCCGTAGAGTCTACGCAAGGATGTGGTCAGGAGAAGAGCCGGCTGGTCGAGCGATGTTCCTACGCCAACGAGAACACGAGCATAAATGGCGACTGCAACCCTAAGCAGTCCGCCTGGAAACCCGGAGGGAAAATCTGGGGTGAGCTGGGAACACGAGCCATCGTGTTCCTCCCTGAACGTACGCTGCGTGGGGACCGTCCCGACGGGCGAAGCGGTCCCTCGAGGTCCGTGGCATCGACACCCGACGTGCGCCTGGTGCCGGCCATCGAGCGTCAATCAGCCTTCGATGCCGCAGACAGTTCGCAGCATGCGGTCGGCCACCTGGTACGGACAGGCATTGGCGTTCGGGCGCCGATCCTCCAGGTAGCCCTTGCGCTCGGCCTCGACATGCCGAGGGATCCGAATGGATGCAGTCCGGTCAGCAGCACCGTACGAGAACTCGGCGTACGAAGCAGTCTCATGAGCCCCCGTGAGACGCCTCTGGTATCCGTCCCCGTACACGGCAAGGTGCTCTTCCACCTTGGTCCCGATGGCGTCACAGGCGGTGATGATCGCCTCGTAGCCACCCTCCCTCCGCATGTCCTTCGTGGAGAAGTTGGTGTGCATGCCAGCGCCGTTCCAGTCGCCAGTCGCGGGCTTTGGATCGAACGAGACCGTCGCGTTGTGGTTCTCGCTGGTTCGGTGGAGCAGCCAGCGGCAGAGCCAGAGGTGGTCGGGGCCGGCCAGCGCATCACCAAAGATTTGGACCTCAGCCTGGCCGGGCATGACCTCCCAGTTGTAGCCCGTCACCTCGAGGCCGGCGGCCAGCGACGCGTTGATGAACTCCTCGTAGAAGTTGCGGCCGGAGATGTTCGACGTGCCAACAGCGCAGTAGTAGGGGCCCTGGGGACCCGGGTAGCCATTCTCGGGAAAACCGAGCGGGCTTCCGGTGGTGGTCATGAGGGTGTACTCCTGCTCGAAGCCAAACCAGCCATCGACCGAAGCCGCACCACGGTCGAGAGCCTCTCGCAGTCGCGCACGATGGTTGGTCTCATGGACCTCACCGTTGCCGTGGTAGACCTCGCACAGCACGAGGAAGCCACCGGGACGGAAGGGGTCACGTACGGCCCGCACCGGAACGAGCTTGATGTCGGAGTTGGCACCACCGGCCTGATTGGTCGACGAGCCATCGGCCCCCCACTCCGGGAACTGATCGATCGGGATGTCGTTGACGTCATCGTAGGAGGTGCTGGGGAGGAGTCCGTTACCACTCTTGATCACGCGAGTTTTTCCGCGAAGTTCCTGGGAAGGAGTTGTTCCATCGATCCAGATGTACTGTGCGAGAAGGGCCATGGGTCTGTCTCCGTGTGTGGGGCAGGCGCTGAGAACCGCCACTGACTAGGCCAGGCTTCGCCCTCGTGGCATAGGGCGCCTCCCGGACGGAGCCCCCTACAATTCCCTAACCAAAGCTGGGGAACTTCCTGATTGGTGGCTACCCGGAATTCGGTACCATCAACTCGCACTATCGGACCCCAACCCCCTATCTCCATCGTTGAGCGTCTCGAAAGGACCCCCGCCATGGCACGCGTGATGATCGTAGATGACCACCCCGTCTTTCGCGATGGCATCGCTACCCTGGTCGCGCGCGATCCGGCGTTTTCCGTGGTGGCCCAGGCGGACAGCCAGGTGACCGCAATGCGCGCCCTGCGGCAACAAGCCGTCGACATCGTCATCGTAGACCTGACGCTGGGCAGTGGTAGCGGCCTGTCCCTGATCCGCAGCATCCGATCCGAGTGGCCGAAGATGGCGGTTCTGATGGTGTCCATGCACGATGAGCGCACCCATGCAGTCCGGGCCTTCCGTGCGGGCGCCAATGGCTACATCATGAAGCACCAGCCGTGGGAAGATCTGCACACAGCCATCCGGCGGGTCTTGGCTGGCCAGTACTCCTACAGCAGCGCTGTGACACGATCACTGATGGAACAGCCGGCCGGCTCGCGCGGGACCGCGTGCTTGTCCGACCGAGAACTGGAGGTCTTCGACCTGCTCGGCCAGGGTCTGCGGATCCGCGACGTTGCTCCAAGGCTGAACATCTCACCCAAGACGGTCGAGTCCCACGTCGCTGCGATCAAGCGAAAGCTTGGCATTTGCCACTCGAACGAGCTCATCCATCGAGCGACCGTTCACCGAGTTCTGCAGATGGGCATCTCCAAGGATCCCAAGTGACGCATGGACCCGCGCACTTCGGCACCCATACGATCAGGGTGTCGCTCGCACGCTACTGCGCGAGCTTCGCAGAGATACTGGAGTGGCCAGCATTCTGTGCATCCTCGCTGGGCGTAGAACCCCAGCGATCGCGCGCGCCCGGCTGGGCACCATGCGCCAGCAGATAGTCCACGACTCGCTCGTGTCCCTCGGCCGCGGCTAAGTGGAGAGCGGTCCGACCATCGTAGTCCGTGGCGGCGACGGGGACTCCATTGGCGACCAGCCGCACGATGCCACCCAGATCGTCCTCGGCCGCCGCCCACAGCAGCGCCACAGCGTCTACGGCATCCACGTCGATCGACTCGGCGGGGTACGCGTCGACCGTCGCCACGATGGGATGAGGACTCCCGCTGTCCTGAGCCCCGGCACCACGCAGCAGCTCCTCGATGTCATGGTGACTGCCCTGGATGGCATCGCCGAGTGCAGTGCCTCCCCAACGGTCCAGGACCGTTGGGTTCACGCCTTCATTCAACAAGTACTGGACCACACCCGTGTGGCCCTCCGCGGACGCCAGGTGAAGTGCGGTTCGACCGTCGTAGTCTCCCTGGTTCAGATCGAAGCCTTCCACCTCCAAGCGACGCAGCGTCCGTAGATCACCCGTGCTCGCAGCCCAGAGGGCCTCGGCAGTCTGTGAGGCGCGCCAGCGGGCGTAGGGAATCCGCGGATCGATGCGCTCACGGGTGCCGGCTACGCCATCGAACACGTGCAGTGCGTACTCCCGCACCATGCGCGTCGCGAAGTCGACCCCGCGCACGCTGTTGCCCACTGCATCCAGACGAGGAGACCAGGTGCAGAGACCGAAGAGACCAGGGACGACCAGGATGACGGCACCGCCCACGCCCGACTTGGCTGGCACACCGATGGAGAAAGCAAACTCACCGGAGAAGTCGTACATGCCGCAGGAATACATCAGCGAGAGGCACGACCGAACCGTCTCGCGCTTCAGAGCCCGCTCACCTGTCGACGGGTTGACCCCGCCGTTAGCGAGGGTCGCGGCAGCCATAGCCATCTCGCTGGCGGTCAGCTCGAGCGAGCAGGTCTTGAAGTAGAGCTCCAGCGCCGCCCGGAGGTTGGCATCCTCGAAGTCCTCTCCACCCGGAAAGGCACCCTCATTCTTCATCATGTAAGCGAGGGCGCGATTTCGGTCGCCGGTGCGGTCCTCCTCCATGGCCATGTAGGCATCAAACCGCGGCGTGCTCCCACCGGTCAGTGCCCGCCAGGACTCGGAGACATGACGGACCCGCTTGAAAGTGGGTAGGTCCTGCTTGATCAGCGAGGCGCACATGATGGCACCGGCATTGATCATCGGGTTGTGCGGGCGGTTGTCAGCCTGGAGCACATAGGCGTTGAATCCACGCCCGCTGGGCTCGCGACCGATGTGCTGGTGGACCGTCTCTTCGCCAAGCTCTTCGAGGGCGAAGCAATAGTTGAATGGCTTGCAGGTGGACTGGATGGAGAAGTCCGTGTCGGCTTGGCCGAGGTCCAGCCGCTGCCCGTCGACGGTCACGAGTGACACGCCGAATCCTTCTGGGTCTACCTCCGCCAGGGGTGGAATGTAGTCCGCTTGCCGACCGTCCTGGTTGCTGGAGACGGCCTCAAAGATCGCCGTGATCGCTGATTCGAACTCCGAAAAGTCGGGAATGACAAGGTTGCCCCTGACCGCTCGCTCCACCAGAAGAGCTGCGCTGGAGATCAGGTCTGCGAACGCCTCGAGAGACAGTGGCGGACCGTCGAGAGGCTCGAGCTCGGCGAACACCTGGGTGAGGCGATGATCCTGTCGACGAAGGCCCGCGGAGGCCAGCGTCCTGGCGAGGACAGCTCGCGAGACAGAGCCCGTACCCGCCATATCGAGAGCCTGGAAGATGCGGTATTCCCGGCGATGTTCGTGCGTGAAGCTCTGTTCAGACTGCAGCTTGGACATGATGTTTCCGCAGGCGGAGAGGGAGGGCCGGCGAGCATATCGAGTCCATCAATGGGGAAAGGCCCTAATGAAGTAAGCGCATGCATCACTGGGGAATCACCCCATGGTCAGACAGGTTGGCGGCGGCCCAGGGTCATGGACAGGCACGCTGCATGGCGCTGGCCCACGCCGCCGCAATGCCAGAGCTGACGGCCTGGTGACTCAACCCCGCCCCATGAACAGGAACCAGCCCTGACGGGTGTTGCCGACACCGTCGCACGCGTCCATCAGGCCGACGGGTCGCGCGAGCACCATGCTCCCGCCCTCCGGAAGACACCAACAGTGCACGCTACTCGAGGTGACGTGCTCCCCATGGACAGGCTGCAGCGACGACCACGTGGTCGAGCTCTACCTGGCGCAAGGTGCAGGGCACACCTGGCCCGGGAGCGAGGAGTCAGAGCTCCTGCTCGGCGCCTTTGGCGAGGGGGAGACCACCTTCGACATCGTCGCGACCGAGCACCTGTGGGAGCGCCTCCATCTCGGTCTGTGAGCCCAGCCGTCGCGGGTCCGGGCGCAGCGGCGCACAGCGCGCCACCACACCCTCCGCAGACTCACGCCGCGAGCTGCTCGCGGAGCGTCGCGACCAGCTGCGCCTTGGCCTCCGCATCCGGCAGGCCCAGCTCCCGGGACGCAGCGACGGGGAGGGGAACGGGTGCGGTCGACAGGTCGTGCCAGGCCTGCTGCCGTGCGGACTCGACCTGCTCGGCCTCGGCGCTGGGGAGACGGGTGAGCACCCAGCTGTGAATCGCAGCCGCGAGCTCGGCGTGGCGGGCCTCGTCGTCGGCCAGCTCCGCGTTGAGCCGACGGAGCTCGGGAGCGGTGGCCTGAATCGCCTGGTAGCGAGCCCGCGCGGCAGCGTAAGTCTCGTGGACACACCCCTCGACGGCGTTCTCCAGGGCGATCTCAAGCAGTGCACGGAGCGGCTGGTCATGCTCCACGACAGGCTCGGGCGCGCCGCCGCGAGCAGCAGCGAGGGACCCGACTGCAGCGGCGTGGCGGATCTCGTCGGCGCGAGCCTGCTCGGCGCGGGCCACGAGATCTGCAGGGGCGCCATGATGCCGAAGCTCCTGCGCAAGACGCTCGAAGGCAATGACACTGCCAGCCTCCGCAGAGGCCTCCCGGGCGAGCCATGCCGACAGGGCATCGACGCCGCGACCGCTTGCGCGCTGGGTGAGCGTTCCACAGTGACGCCCACCGACGCACTCGTCATTTCCGCTGGCGACGCAGAGCAGCTCGGCACTGCCCAAGACCGAGGGGTCAAGGCCCGTGTCGCCGGTCTCTGTCATGGAGGTCGTGGAGGAGGTCGTCTCCACGAAGAGCGCCGGGTCCAGCTCCTCGGCTGGGATCGGCTCACCCTCGCCGATCGTCACCCACAGCTCGCACGAGTGCACACGGTCGATGTAGTAGCCGGGACTCGTGAGCGTCTTGCAGGCACGGACACAGACGTTGTCCTCGAGCGCGTCGATCTTGTACCAGCTGCTGACGAGGCCACCATCCCGCGTGAGGACCAGATCTTCCTCGATGGACCTCTTGCTGAAGCTCGTGTCGCCGCAGTTCATCCAGAAGCATCCCTGACCCAGCGCGGCTGTGACGGCGAGGGCAATGGCTCGGCTCGGTGTGTCCATGAGGCGACTCCTTGGGGGGCTCGTTGACAGCCCCAACCCTAGACTTTTCCGCTGGACTTCGCGAGAGGTTGTCCACGCCCCCCTCTTGGAGCCCGCGCGCACAGACCATCCGCCCTCTCGCAGGCACGGGCAGCGCGGCGCACAGGGTCGGCGTCGGCTTCGCACCCAGTGGGGTGGAATACGCCGCCCGATGCGATGGCCACGCCCACACTCGAGGCCGGCAGGAGCAGAGCCCAGCGCGGAGTCCCGAGCCGACGTGAGGGCCATGGCCGAGCAGCGGTCCCTGACCACCCGGTGTAGCCACACACCAGGTAGCTTGGACTTTCCGCTATTATGGGCGTCCACAACACTCCGGAGCCTCCATGCGCGTCGTCCTCTTCCTGCTGCTCGGACTGACCGCGCTGCCCACTACCGGGTGTGCCCCCACCTGCGAGCCCACGGGGGTCGCCTACTGCGAAGGCGACGTCCTCCAGGAGTGCGTGGGTGACGATGACAAGGGGACCAGCCAAGAGACGGACTGTGCTGCGTCAGGGGAGGTCTGCGACCTCAACGCCAGCACCTCCGCGACTCCGGCCGCTGCCTGTCGACCCGCAGACTGTGAGGAGGGCTGGGCCTGCTTCCCAGAGAACCTCGGACATCGCATGTGCAGCCTGTCGGGTGACCAAGTCTTCGTCTGCGTCGATGAGGGCTCCGGGTGCTTCGGCTGGGAGCTCGTGGAGGACTGTGCCGACCTCGGTGAGGGGCTGTCCTGTGTCGAGCTCGAGGACGACAACAGCGCCTCCTGCCTCTGAGTGCCCGTAGACAGAGCACCTGGGATCGCTCGATCAGTCATCGCTCTCCACGGCAGCACAGCCAGCCGAGCACACCGTCTCGATCCGCCCCGTCCCGTGACAGAGTGCAGCCCGCAGCTCTCGTGCAGCGCACAGAGCACCGACGACGAGCGGTATACTCCTTATGCCTCGCCGGTCTCCGGCTTGGATGAGCCGGCCTAGCGGCCAACCCTGTCCCCCCATCCCCCGTAGGACCGCATGAAGACGTACACCCTACCGCTCCTCGGACTCCTTCTCTTCGGTTGCGAGACCGGCCCCGTCGACGGGCTCGATGAGACGCAGCCCACAGCCTCCGAGCCCGTGAGCGCCGACGCCCCTGCGCGCGAGGTCCCCACAGAGGCGGCAGCAGACTGCAAGAAGACCTGCGGCATCGAGGCACGCGGCGGCGTGTATGCAGAGTGCCTCGAGGCCGGGGGAACGCAAGCAGACTGTGGAGCCTCGGCACGCCACTGGTTCGTCGACTGCCTCGACGAGAGGTGCGCGGCCGAGAACTGACGACGAGATGGGGCCTGGAAGAACCACTCCGGGGCCTGGGTG
>PKDJ01000241.1 GCA_002862545.1 Pseudomonadota bacterium | reverse complement strand
ACTGCTTCGGCTCCTGCCCCGAGGTCTGCGGCGACGGCTTCGACAACGACGGCGACGGCAAGGTCGACTGTCTCGACGAGGAGTGCGTCGACCCGTCCTGCGACGAGATCTGCACGGATGGACGCGACAACGACGCCGACGCCCTGATCGACTGCGACGACGAGGACTGCAACGACCCCTCCTGCTCCGAGAACTGTACCGACGGACGCGACAACGACGCCGACGGACGCGTCGACTGCGACGACACGGACTGCGACGGCGCCTGTCCCGAGGTCTGCACCGACGGACGCGACAACGACGCCGACGGACGCGTCGACTGCGAAGACGAGGAGTGCGCGGAGATCTGCGATGCCGACGGTGACGGCTTCTACAACGCCGACTTCGGCGGCGACGACTGCGACGACACGCGCTTCGAGGTCAACCCGAGCCGACCGGAGATCTGCGACGGCGACGAGGTGCTCGACAACGACTGCGACGGACTGTTCGATGAGGACGACCCCGACATCGATCCGCTGACGCTCATCGCCTGGGGCCGCGACGACGACGGTGACGGCTTCGGCACGAGCCGCGATGCCTTCCTCGCTTGCCAGCAGCCCGCCGGCTTTGGCTTCGCCAACACCGACTGCGATGACTCTCGCGACGACATCAACCCGATGATGCCCGAGATCTGCAACCCTGAGGGCCCGCGCGACGACGACTGCGACGGCCTCGTCGACGACGCCGACCCCGACGTCACTCCCGACAGCTACCTCGAGTGGTACGTGGACGCAGACGGCGACGGCTTCGGGTCCGAGTCGGACTTCGTCTACGCCTGCAGTCGCCCCGACGGCACCGCAGCGACCAACGACGACTGCGACGACCGCGACCCCACGGTCGGTCCGCCGAGCCTGTGGTACCCCGACGACGACCGCGATGGCTTCGGCGCCGGCGACCCCATCGACCCCGTGCCGACCTGCGACTCGCCCGCACCCAGCGCACGCCCCGACTGGGTCGGCCTCGACTGCGGCCCCCTCGACTCACGGATCTACCCGGGAGCCCCGGAGATCTGCGAGGACGGCATCGACCAAGACTGCGACGGTGCCGACACCTCCTGCGGCTTCTACGTCGCAGAGGGTCGCAGCGGCACCTACGGCAGCGAGTTCGGTCTGGTGAACGTCGATGCCGGCACCTACACGCCCATCAACCCGTCGATGGACCGCGCCCTGACCGGCATGTCCTTCGGTCCGGACGGCAGCCTCTACGGCGTGGAGGCCGACGGCCGCACCTTCCCCGACCTGGTTCGAATCGACCCAGCCACCGGGGCGCAGGAGTACCTCTCCGAGTCGGACGATTCAGGCTCTTTCTCCGCCTTCGCCCACGGCGCGGACGGAATTCTCTACGGGTGGACCGAGAACGGCGACGACTTCATCGAGATCGACCCACTCGACGGCAGCGTCATCACGACCTCGGTCAGCATCGGCACGTACAACAACTGCATGGCCCTGTCGCCGGACGGCTTCCTCTACATGTTCTCCGGCAGCAGTGCGTACCGCATCGATCCGGCCTCACCGGCTGGGTACGACAGCCTGGGCGTCGTCTCCGGTCTGGGTTCGTCCCAGGGTGGCGGGTGTACCTTCCACCGAGGAGTGCTGTACAAGGTGGCGCAGGGCGGCAACGTGTACGAGATCGATCTCGTCGGGATGCGCGCCACCGACACCGGCATCGACGTTCCCGATGGGGCCGATGCACTCGCGAGCCCCGACCCGTTCTGACGGCCGGGCTCGGCGAGTCGGAGGAACCATCGACAACGTCATCATCCAGGCCATCGAGCTGACCAGAGCCAACCACGTGGTGGTCCTCGATGCCCGCGTCGGGCCCGACGCAGAGGCGCGCTTCGAGGCGGAGGCCGTTCGTGGCGCCCGCCTCGTCGATCTGGAGACCGAGCTCTCCGACCCCGACGTCGCGGCGAGCGTGGGAGGCCGACACACGCTCCCGCCGATCGTCGCCTTCGCCCAGCGGGTCGCGTCGTGGGGCATCGACCCGACCACCCCTGTCGTGATCTACGATGACCGTGGAGGACTGCTGGCAGCCGCCCGCGCCTGGTGGATGCTCAGAGCGATCGGCATTCCGGCCAGGGTGCTCGACGGTGGCCTGGCCGCCGCCCGCGCGGCCGGCTTGACCGAGCGGTCCACCTCACCCGCCACGCGCCCCCCCAGCTCCACATGGGCCGTGCCGAGCCACTGGCCTGGTACCGTCGAGCTGACCGACGTGGAGGAGGCCCTGCGTGCCGGCCGCACGGTGGTCGACGTGCGCGCGGCGAGCCGGTTCCGGGGAGAGCACGAGCCCATCGACCCGGTCGCGGGGCACGTCCCGGGTGCGGTCAATCTCCCCTGCAGCGACAACCTCGGACCGGATGGGTACTTCCTGGACGGCGACGCGCTGCGGGCTCGCTACGGCGATCTGCCGTCCGACGCGATCGTGCACTGCGGCTCCGGCGTCACGGCCTGCCACACGCTGCTCGCCCTCGCAGCCGCCGGTCTCGGCACGCGGGACCTCTGGGTCGGCTCGTTCAGCCAGTGGTGCCGCCGCGATCGCCCGATCGCGACGACCGAGCCGTGAGCACTCACCGCCAGCGGCGCCGCTCGAGCTCGGCGTAGACCTGGTCGCGCCACGCGACGAGCTCCACGAACTCCTCGGCGAGCTCGTCTGCCGACCAGCACACGCGCGCCGCCGGCCCGAGCGGATGGCTGGAGTGCGGCTTCACGAACGACAGCGCGGTCGCGAGGACGATGTCCGCGTAGGAGAACCCCTCGAGCATGGTCGCTCGGCCCCCGAGGGCCTCGGTGATCACTCGCAGCTCGGCTCGCATTCGAGCCGCCTGGGCCGCCGCCCCCGAGCCGTCGCCATACTTGCGCAGCAGGCGCTTCGCCTCTCGCCGTCCAGCGGCCAACCCCAGCACACCCAGCTGCCGAACAGCGGGGGGCAGGCTCTCACCGAGGGCCTTTGGATCCCCGAGCACGCGGTGAGTCGTGCGGATCCGTCCAGCCGCGAGCAGCCGCTCGGCCACCGCAGCCCAGTGGGTCACTGCCCCGAGGGTGTCCGGCTCGATGAGCGGGCACTCGCTGCGCTCGCAGCCCCACCGCACGATGTCCATGGAGTCGGTGAGCGGCGGGCCGTCCCAGAGCAGGACGGGCAGGGTGAGCGGCCCCACGGGGCGCCTCAGCTTCCAGCGCAGCCACGGGGTCGAGAGGGTCGGGACGTAGGTGACCACCGACAGCTCGATGCCCATCACGTCCAGTGCGAGCTTTGCCCGAATGGACCAGGGTGAGCTGGGAATCGACACGAGTGTGGCGGTCATCTGGAGTGCGTACCAGATGACGCCAACTCCGCACTATGCACCTACCGAAAATCCAATCGACAGGGCTTAAACGGCCTTGTGCGGCTCCCAGGTAACCTCGCGCAGGAAGGTGCCCCGGAGGTACTCCTGCTCGATGACCACGGCCATCTCCTCGGCCGTCCGGTACTGCTCCCACGACACCCGAATCACCGGGACGGTTCGCGAGATGTCCTGGATGAACTTCTCGTACTCTGCGTACAGAGCCTTGAGGTAGTCCAGCTGGACGCCCGATTCGACCCCTCGAGCCCGCTGCCGGATGCGCTCCATCGAGCGCTCTGGCGACACGTCGAGGTAGACGATGACGTTCGGGCGGCACATGAAGTTGGACATGTGCTTGAACAGCGACAGGTAGGTCCGGTAGTCGCGCTCCTCCATGAGCCCCTGGTCAACCAGGGTCTTTGCGAAGACCGCGTCCTCGTAGATCGTGCGATCCTGCACGCAGCCACCGCCTCGCCAGATGATCTCCTGGTGCTGCTGAAAGCGCCGGTTCAGCAGGTAGATCTGGGTGGCGAACGCGTACTTCGCCGTCTCCTGGTAGAAGTCGGCGAGGTACTCGTTGTCGTCGACCGGCTCGTAGTAGACGGGCAGGCCGATGTGCTTTCCGAGGGCAGTCGCGAGCGTCGACTTGCCTGCGCCGATCAAGCCGGCGATGCCGATGAAGAGGTCCTGAAGGACGGAGCTGTCGTGGGACATGGGCCTTCCTGCGGTTCGGCGCCCTTCATACACCGTGCTCGGCGCGGCGTCGCCCCGTGTTGGAGGCTAGAGAGTGGCTCCCCCAGTCTATCTGCGCCCCGGGAGTGCCGTGTCCGACCCGTCCCTGACGCGAATCGAGAAGCGCGATCGCCGGCGCGCAAAGCGTCGAGATGCGCTCCTCGACCACGCCATGGCCATCGTCGAGGAGTCGGGCGTGGCCGGCCTGACCATCGCCGGCCTCGCGAAGCATGCCGGAGCGGCGGTGGGGGCGCTCTATCGCTACTTCGACAGCAAGCAGTCGGTGATCGCGGGCCTTCAGGTACGGGCCGTCCGTCGCCTCGCAGCCTTTCAGCAGGAGCGACTGGCGACGGCCTCCGCGCGCCTCGACGGGGCCGATGAGACCGTGGCGGCCCTGGCGCGGGTGTGGGTGGTCTTCACCACGTGGATGGCGTTCGCGGAGGCCGAGCCCGTGCTGTTTCGCCTGGTCGACAGCTCCTTGTCCGACCCCGACCCCGTGCTGAGCGACGCACTCGCTACGGAGGTCGAGGCCGCCACCCGCAGCGTGCTCGCCCCCTGTGCCGAGCTGATCGAGCACGCCGTCGGAGCTCGTGCCCTCGACGAAGGGGACAGCCTGCTGCGCACCACGACCCTCTGGGCCGGCCTGCACGGCATCTCCCACTTTCGCAAGCGCGACCGTCTCGTCCCCGACTCCCTGCACGCCGCGCGGCTCGAGCAGAGCCTGCTGCGCGGCTGCCTCGTCGGATGGGGTGCCTCTCCGCAGACACTCGAGGAGGCCGTGGGCACCCTGGCCTGACGATGACGCCGCCAGGTCTTCGAATCGCCCCGGCTGGCGGGCGGCGTCCCCGCGTCGCTTCCACCCTGACGGAACGACACGTCGAGCATGAACCGAGCGGCCTCGGAGTGCTGCTCCACGCGGCATGAGCCCACTGTGCAACCCCATACGGCGCCCGCTCGGACGCAGCGGCCGTTACCCCTGACCGATGAACGCCTCCAATGCGGTGCAGGTCACAGGCATCGCTCGGCGCTTCGGTCGTCGCTGGGCACTCGCTCGCGTCGACCTCGAGGTGCCGGGCGGCGGCGCCCTCATGCTCACGGGTGCCAACGGCTCCGGCAAGAGCACGCTCCTCCGCTGCCTCGCCACGGCCCTGCGTCCTCACGAGGGCGGTGCATCCCTCGGCGGTCGCGACCTCTGGGCCGAGCGCGCGAGCCTGCGGCCACACATCGGCTACCTCGCGCACCAGCTCCACGTGTGGGACGACCTGTCGCCCTCCGAGAACCTCTCGGCCTGGGCCCGACTCGGTGGACTGACCGCAGAGCCCGCGGCGCTCCTGGAGCGAGTGGGACTCGACCCGCGACGCCGGGATCCCGTCCGGGCGCTCTCGGCCGGCATGAAGCGGCGCCTGGCGCTGGCCCGCCTTCTCCTGAAGCAGCCGCGCCTGATTCTGCTCGACGAGCCCTTCTCCGCACTCGACCCCGACGGCCGCGACCTGCTCGTCGATGTCATTCGAGAGCTGCGCGAGGGTGGCGCGACGCTGCTGCTCGCCACGCACCTGCCGGCCATCGGGCACGCCCTGTGCGACCGGGCCATCACCCTCGAGGGCGGCCGCAAGCTGTGGGAGGGCGCCACGGCAGACCTCCTGGCGGGGGCCACGTGATCGCGCAGACCATCGGTGTGCTGGCCAAGGAGCTGCTCATCGAGTGGCGGGACCGCTCGCGCGTGAGCGGCCTGTTCTTCTTTGGACTGGCCATCCTGCTCATGGTCGCCTTCGCCTCCCCGAGCGAGGGCGCCCTGCGGGACCAAGCCGCGGGCACGCTGTGGGTCGGCCTGCTCCTGGCCTCGACCCGAGCGCTCGACCAGGCCTACGCCATCGAGATGGAGCACGACGCCATGGAGGCGATGGTCCTGTGGCCCGTCGACCCCCGTGCCGTGTTCTACGGCAAGGCCATCGCCAACAGCCTGCTCCTGACCACCGTCGCCATCGGCCTCGTGCCCTTGCTGTTCGCGATGTACGACGTGCAGCTCCGGGGCGACCCACTGATGCTCCTCGGCTTCCTGGTGCTGGGCTGCGCGGGGCTCGCGGCCCCAGGAACGTTGTACGGACTTGTCACTGCCCAGGCCCGTGGCTCGAGCGTCTTGCTCCCGCTCCTGCTCTTCCCCCTCGTCGTTCCCTGCATCCTGGCCGCCGCCAAGGGTACGGGGGTCGTCCTCGAGGGTGACCCGATGGGCCAAGGCGACTCGTGGTTGGCCTTGTTAGGTGCCTTCAATGCGCTCCACTGGAGCCTCTCGGGCGTGTTGTACGGCCGAATCGCGGAGGACACGTGAGCACAGAAGCCGTCGCCAGCGCGCCGGCCCCGACGAAGTCCCGCTTCCACTGGGAACACCTCGTGGGTCTCCTCGGCCTCGTCCTCCTCGTCGCCGGTCAGTACATGGGGCTCTTCGTGGCCCCTCCCGAGCGCATGATGGGTGAGGTCGGGCGCATCCTGTACACGCACGTGCCTGCTGCCTGGCTTGCGATGGTTGCCTTTACGGTGGCCTTCGTCACGGCGGTCGCGCACCTCTTCACCGGCCGGCGAGGTCTGGACTGGGCAACGGAGGCCGCCGTCGAGGTGGGCGCGATGCTCAACGTGCTGCTCTTGATCCAGGGCAGCATCTTCGCACGACCGACCTGGGGAGTCTGGTGGACATGGGACCCTCGCCTGACCGCGAGCGCCATCATGCTGCTCACCTTCGTGGGCGTCCTGATGCTCCGCGGGGCGGTCCGCGACCCAGACCGTCGCGCCACCTGGACCAGCGTGGCCACCGTCCTCGCCTATGTGAACATCCCCATCACGTACTTCAGCGTGAAGTGGTGGCGGTCACTGCACCAGATCCAGTCGTCGCCCGAGACGGTGGCCGACCCGATGGTCTTCGTGCTCCGCCTCAACGCCTTCGCGTTCCTCTTCATCATGATCTGGTTCATCGCGCGCCGCTGGCGCCTCGCCCAGACCCTCGCCCGGGCTGACGAGGCCCCGCCGCTGCCCGCACAGGAGGCCACATGACGGTATTTGCTACGGCGGGTTCCGGCGTCGTCAGTGGCGGGTGGGAATACGTCTACGCAGCCTACGGAGTCACCTGGCTGTTCTTCGTCGGCTACACGGTGAGCCTCATCGTCCGTCAGCGGGCGGCCGATGCTGCCTCGGAGGACCCATGACAGAAGCAATGAAGCGCCGCTTGTTCGGCGTGGCTGCCCTCGCGGTCGCCGGAGCCGCTCTGTTCTACGTCGGCATGTCCGACATGGGCGACGACCTCGTCTACTACTGGACGCCCTCCGAGCTGATCGCAGCCGCCGAGGCCAAGGAGGCCACGGTCCGGCTGGGTGGCATGGTCAAGCCTGGAACGCTCGACTGGGACCGTGACGCGCAGCAGGCTCGCTTCACCATCACGGACGGCGACCACGAGGTGCCGGTCCACTGCACCGGCAATCCCCCGCAGATGTTCCGTGAGGGCATCGGCGCCGTCGTCGAGGGCAAGCTCGGCACCGACGGTGTCTTCCGGACGGACCGGGTGATGGTCAAGCACAGCAACGAGTACGAGGCACCGGACGGTCATCCGCCGGAGGTCCAGACCACCCTCGTCGACGAGTGACGCCGCGGGCCGACTCGGCCCCAAGACCGATGGAACGCTGATGATCTCCACCCTCGGACAGCTGCTCGTGATGGGGGCCCTCCTGTGTGCCACCGTGGGCACGGTGACCGGCTTTGCTGCCGGCAGCCGTCGCTCCCGCAAGGCCTGGGAGTGGACCCGCCTGGCCGCACTGGGCTTCTCCGGCCTGATGCTCGCCGCCAACCTGCTGATGGTCTACGCGCTCGTCACGCTGGACTTCTCGGTCGCCTATGTCGCCGAGGTCGGCTCGAGCACCACGCCACTGCACATCCGCGTGATCTCGCTCTGGGCCAGCCTCAACGGCTCCATCCTGTTCTGGGGTGGCGTGCTCGCCGTCTACACGGGCGGGCTCACTTTGACCATCGGGGAGCGCTACCGCGAGTACATGCCGTGGACGCTGCACGTGCTGCTCGGCATCGCGGTGTTCTTCACCTTCCTCGTCGCGAGCATCGCTGATCCCTTCGCCCTGGTCGACCCCGCGCCGGCAGACGGCCCGGGCCCGAACCCGCTCCTGCAGAACCACTGGCTGATGGCCATCCACCCGCCGACCCTCTACCTGGGGTACGTCGGCATGTCGGTGCCGTTCGCCATGATCTGTGCCGCCCTCCTGGCGGGCCGCCTCGAGGCCGGCTGGATGGAGCCCGTCCGGCGCTGGATGCTGATCCCGTGGACGGCCCTCACCGTGGGCATCGTGCTCGGCGGCTGGTGGTCCTACGCCGTGCTCGGCTGGGGCGGCGCGTGGGCCTGGGACCCGGTCGAGAACGCCAGCTTCCACCCGTGGCTGACCGGCACGGCCTTCCTCCACAGCGCCATGGTGCTGCAGCGGCGCAACACGCTCCGCGACTGGACGCTCGTGCTCGGCATGGCGACCTTCCTGCTCACGCTGGTCGGCACGTTCATGACCCGGTCGGGAGTGTTCAACTCGGTCCACTCCTTCACGCAGTCCGACATCGGACCGGTCTTCCTGGCCTTCATCGCCTTCACGCTGGTCTACAGCGTCCTCCTCCTCGCGTTTCGCTCGCACCGACTCGACGATGCAGCCGAGGCGGCCAGCGCTCAGCTCGGCAGCAAGGGCCGCAGCACCATGGCGCTGCTGAGCCGAGAGAGCGCCATCCTGATCCAAAACGCGCTGTTCACGGTGTTCACGTTCCTGGTCCTGCTCGGCACCCTCTACCCGCTGATCACCGAGGCGATGGAGTCGCGGCAGGTGTCGGTCGGAGAGCCCTACTTCGATCGCTGGGCACTGCCGCTGGGCCTCGGCCTGACCTTCATGATGGGTGTCGGGCCCGCCCTGCCCTGGGGTCGCATGCGCCAAGAGGCTGCCCGACAGCGCTTCGTGGCGCCCGTCGGCGGGGGCCTCGTGCTCGCCACCGTCTTTGCCGCCTACGGCTTCGTGAAGCCCTACACCCTGCTCGCCCTGTTCGTGTGCGGGTTCGCCGCCGTGTCCAACTTCCAGGAGTACTGGACACCGCTGCGGGCGCGGATGGCCAAGCGCTCCGAGCCCTTCGGCACGGCCGCTCTCACCGCCTTCCGTCGCACGCGCCGTCGCTTTGGTGGGCACGTCGCCCACTATGGCGTGATTCTCGCCGTGTTCAGCCTCGCACTCTCCAAGGGCTACAAGGTCGAGAAGGACTACAGCTTCGCCGCGGGTGAGACCCAGACCTTCCAGCAGTGGGAGCTCACGTTCACGGGCGCCGAGGAGGTCGACGAGGGCTTCCGCACCAGCCGCAAGGCCTCCTTCGTGGTGCGCAGCGGCGGCTCCGAGATCGGGGTCTTCGAGCCACGGATGAACTTCTACAACACGCGCCGAGAGCCGATCTTCACGCCAGCGGTTCACAGCCGGCCGACCGGTGACCTCTACTTCAGCATCCTGGAGCTCGCGCCAGACGGCCGCAGCGTTGTAGTCCGCATGATGAGCCACCCGTGGCAGGTCTGGCTCTGGGTCTCGGCCCTGATCATCGCGCTAGGTTCCCTGATCTCGCTGTGGCCCGAGCCCCGCCGGGAGCCCGCCGCCAAGTCCGAGCCCGTGCCCCAGGCGGCCAAGTGACGGGCTCCAAGCCAAGGGTGAATGCCTGGGTCCTCGTGCTCGGGCTGCTGCTCGTGCTGCCGCTCGTGGCGCTGCTTGCCTCGGGCTTCGGCACGAACCCGAACGCCATTCGCTCGCAGCTCGTCGAGCGGGAAGCCCCCGACTTTGCTCTGGTCGACCTCGACGGCACGCCGGTGCAGCTATCCGCGCTGCGAGGCTCCCCCGTCGTCCTCAACTTCTGGTCGACCTGGTGTGGGCCCTGCAAGTACGAGCACCCCATGCTCCTTCAGGCCGCCCGTGCGAACCCCGACGTGCGCTTCTTCGGCGTCATCTACCAAGATGAGACGCCCAAGATCCGTCGCTACCTGGCCCTGGAGGGCTCCGCCTACCCCCACCTCGAGGACCCCGGCGGTCGTGTGGCCATCGACTACGGCGTGACGGGCGTCCCCGAGAGCTTCTTCATCGACCGACACGGCATGGTCGTGCACAAGCAGAACGGCCCCCTCGACCCGACGGTGCTGTCGGCGTGGCTCGGCGCCCTGAGGTCCAGATGAGACGGCTCCTCCTCGCGCTTAGCCTCGCGAGTGCTCCAGCCCTCGGCGCGTCGCCCGTCGCCCCGGGGGCTGATCCGGTCACTGCAGAGGCCGGACAAGGCATTCCCGGCCTGCCACCTGGCCCACCTCCTCCTGCCTCCCAGGTGGACGAGCGTGCTCGACTGATCGCCCTTCGGCTCCGCTGTCCTGTCTGTCAGGGTCTGTCGGTGGCCGACAGCACCTCGGCGGCCGCGGTGACCTTCCAGCGACGCATTCGCGAGCTGGTCGGCATGGGGTACACGCAGGACCAGATCGAGGACTACTTCGTCGACCGCTACGGCGAGTTCATCCTCCTCGACCCACCCGCACGGGGGCTGAACTGGCTCTTGTGGGTGGCCCCGGCGCTGGCGGGTGGGGTCGGCCTGACGTGGGCAGCCATGACCGCGATGCAGTGGCGCAAGGAGCCCGATGAGGTCCCTCTGCCCAGCGATGTCGGCCTCGTGGCGAAAGACAAGTACGAGCAGCGACTCCTCTCCGAGCTGGAAGACTGATGGACTTCTTCGCGACCATCGACTGGTCCGAGTGGGGCCCCCCCCTCGCCGTCATTGCACTCGGGCTGGTGTGCGGCTTCGTGCTCGTCTCGCGCTTGCGGGAAGAAGACCCGGCCGTGCAGGCACAGTCGCGCGAGCTCGACCTCAAGAACGAACACGCAGTGGCTCTCGCGGCCCTCAAGGCGCTGGAGACCGAGCGCGACAAGCTCGATCCCGCAGACTGGGAGCGGGAGCGAGAGGCGCTGCTCGCGCGTGGCTCTGCCGCACTCCGTGCGCTCGACCAGGCAGCTCCCGAGGCACCACCGTCCACTGCCGATCCCGAGGCCGTCGCGAAGCTCCGCGCCCTGGTCGAGGAGCTGGGGGACGACGCGGCACGCTCAGCGGTCGAGGCCCTGTTCGGTCCGACTCAGGCCACGCCACCGGCACCTGCAGGACTGTCGCCGGAGTGGCGTGGCGCCCTCTGGGCCCTCGGCGTCGTCGCCGTCATGGCCGGCTTCGTGATGTTCGCCAACACCGAGTCCGTCGATCGGCGCCCCGGTGCCTCGATGACCGGCAACCAGGACCTCGGAGGCGCTGACCGCAAGGCCGAGCTCGAGGCCAGGGTGAAGCAAGATCCCCAGGATCTCGAGGCGCTGAACGAGCTCACGATCATCGCGATTCAGGCTGGTGATGCGCCCGGTGCCATGGAGTGGAACCGGCAGGCCTTCGAGGTGAACGCAGACGACCCGACGGCGCGCACCTGGAAGGCGGTGCTCGCTGCGGCCGTGGGCATGTCCGACCGGGCCCTGGCGATCCTCACCGAGACGGCCGCCGACCATCCCGAGCACCTCGACGCGTGGATGTACAAGGGCCTGATCGAGCTCCGCAGTGGAGATGCGGCAGCGGCCGTCACGAGCCTCGAGAAAGCCCAGGCGCTCGATCCCGGCAACCCACAGCTGGGCGCCGCCCTCTCGCAGGCACGGCAGGTCGCGGCTGCATCCGGCGGGGGCCCGGCTGCCCCACCGACGGCTGGCGGCCCCGCCGAGGTGGTCGTCCAGGGCACAGCCGAGCTGTCCGATGAGCTCCAGGCCACGCTCAGCGGCAGCGAGACCCTCTACGTCTCCGTGCGCTCGCCGGCGGGTGGCCCGCCTCTGGCTGCCAAGAAGATGCCCATGGGCGAGTGGCCCCGCGCCTTCGAGGTGACCACAGCCGATGCCATCGCGATGGGGGGGCGGCCCAGACCGTTCCCCGACACGCTCCGCGTCGTCGTGACCATCGACGGCGACGGCAACCCGATGTCCAAGGGCGATGTCGTCGCCACGATCGACCTCAGCGACGTGGCGAAGGGAACCGAGGACCTCGCCGTCGAGCTCACGCCGCCGGGCTGACGGCGCTCAGCGGGTGACGCGCCACTCGGGCGCAGGCAGCATGTGCTCGACGCCATCCACACGCACGATGAGGGGGCGCGTTCCGAAGCTACCCGCAAAGGACGGCGTGACCGTGAGCGGTACCTCGAGGACCTCCCCTGCACCGAAGGCACGCGTCGTCAGTGAGAGCCGATCCGTTCCGGCTTCGGCGCTCTGAACCGGCAGCCCATCCGTGTCGACGACCACACCAGCGGGGAGACCGACCTCGACCTCGAGCACCGCCCTCGAGGGCGCTGCGAGCGTCAGCAGCACACTCCCTGGCCGTCCCACTCGAAGCTCCTCGACGGACAGCTCCACATCCACACCGGGGATGCGCTCGTCGCCTGTCCACGGCAGCCACGAGGCCAGCTGCGCCACGAAGGCCAGTCCGGGCACCGGAGGCTCCGTCGCGAGGGTGATGCGCGGATTCCGCCCCCCGGGCAAGGCCTCCAGCAGCGCGGGGACCTTCGGCTGGGACGGGTCCACCGCTGCGCGAGCCACCTCCTCGCCATCGAGAGCCAGGATCACCTCCACCGGCTGGTCGAGGACCGGAAGCCCCCGCAGGACGACCTCGAGCGCCACGGAGTCCGCGACCCCCGCCCCGAAGCCGGAGCGCGCGTCGTAGTGCTGCATCAGACCCGCGATCAGATCACCGCCGACACTCGGCTCGAGCGATTCGTGGAGGGCGAGCCACGTCCACGCCAGCATCTCGGGTCGCGTTGGCCGATAGCCCCAGGGCGTGACGGCTGAGCCCGGCACGGTGACCGTCATGGAGCCATCCGGAGCCTGCGTGAGCGCTCCCTCCACCCGCTCCCGCAGGGGCGCCGCCTGGCCCTCGTCGAGCAGTCCGGTCGCGAGCACGAGTGCAGCCGTGTAGGCATCGTCGACCTCGGTCGCGTAGCGCTCCAAGGCCCCGGCAGCCCGAAGCCGTGCCGTCGTAGACGACGCGGGCAGCGTGCGCGCAGCCCACGCCGTCTGGGCGATGACCTCCTGCAGCGGGGCGCGATCCCGTCGGGCCCAGGTCCCATCCCCTCGCTGGCCCTGTGCGACGGCGGCCACAAGGCGCGGCTGGAGCCGCTCCGCCAGAGCATGCCCCTCGACGCCCCGCACGGCAGCGAGCAGGTCGGCCGCAACGCCCGGGGTCGGCGCCCGCGCGGCCTGCACGATGCGCTGCCAGCCCACGATCTGCAGCCGCCGCACCGCCGCTGCATCCACCTCCGTTCCTGTGCGTCCCGCGAGCTCGACCAAGCGAGACGCGAGGACGAAGCCGTAGCCGGGCTGCACCGCACCGGACGAGGCCCGTTCGACCTCGGCCTGAAGGATCGCAAGGGGTCCAGGAAACACCCGAACCTGCAGCTGCTGCGTCGTGGGATCCGCCCCATCTGGGCCCACCAAGACCAGGTTCCGCTCTCCCGAGAGTGTGCCGCCACGCTCGGTCGACACGGGCCGTCCGCGGGGAATCACGGGCACCACACGCTCTGCGGCATCGGTGGCGGACTCGGACACGAGCGAGGCGCGCACCCGAGCATCACCAGCCCCGACCGCCTCTAGCGACAGGAACTCGACATGGGCACCACTGCCGGGGACGACCACCTCGGCGATCCCCGAGCCCACGAGTGGCGGCGAGGCCACGACCTCGAGCGTCGCGGCCACGTCCCCCCCCGACAGACCCACAGCCTGGACCGGGAGCCAGACCTGATCCCCGGCGTGCAGCCACGCGGGCACCGCGGGCTCGACGTAGAGCGGCAGAGTGCTGTCGAAGCTGTGCACCGCACCCGCCGTGCGGCCATCCCGAGTGTGACCGAGCGCGAGGATGCGCCAGGTCGTCAGCTGGTCGGGCACGCGCATGCTGATCTCTGCGCGACCCGAGGCGTCCGTCTCGACGTGCGGTCGCCAGAGAAAACTCTCGGGGAACCAGCTGCGTGTGCTGTCGCCTCCATCGTCGCCCGTGGCGACTTCTTCCGCATCATCAGGCGCAGGCTCGGCCTCGGCCTCCTCCATGACCGGCGCGCCCGCTGGCGGCGGTGGCGGTGGTGCTCCTGCAGACTTGTCCGCCCTCCCCCGCCGCGCCGTCGGCTTCGACTTCTTGCCCTCGGCGGGAGCCTCCATGGCCATGTCGTCCAGCTCGGCGGTCGGTGCCTCGCCCCCCACGCGCTGGGCACTCATGCACCCCAGGGACAGGGAGAGCGTCAGCGCTGCTGTTCCATGCAGTGCGCGCATCAGTGCACCTCCATCCGTACCCAGCCAATCCAGTCGACCACGTCCTCCGGCAGGCGAGTCGCGTCGGTCACCACTACGCGTGGGTCGACCTGCGCCAAGAGCTCGTCGGGCAGCACGTCCAGGGTCACGGGGCGCCCCCACGCATCCTCGAACGGCTCACCGGCTCGCATCTGCTGTCCAAGGGCGTCCGCCCAGAGCTTCGCCATGCCCGCCGGATCCATCTGCTCCCCCTCGGGCGCCGCCGCCTGCCAGGCTCTGACGCTCTGTCGGAGCCGTGAGTAGACGGCGTAGAAGGCCTCCGTGAGCTCGAGAGTGGCGTCCGGCCCCGCCTGGGTCGACGCGTAGAGCTCGGTGTCGCCTGCCGGATCCATGGGAAGGGACTGCACGCGCAGCACTGCGGCCTTCGCCGCATTCTCGCCCTGCACCGTGCCGAGCACGAGCGCCTTGGCATCGAACGCGCCGAACGCGGGCTCACTGCTCGTCGCGCGAACGAGCACACGTCCGGGATCGTCTGGCTGCAGGAGCGGTGCAAGCTGCCCGAGGGTGCTGTCGACGCCCATCAGTCCAACAGATGCAGAGACCGGTTGCTCACCCGCACGCGTCGTGACGACGAGCGTGGCCCGCTCACCCGGCGCGTAGACGTCCCGCTCGGTCGACAGCTCGACCACCAGCGGGTCGGGTCGACGAACGAAGACCACCGCTCGAGCGCCCGCATACTCGGCGTGCACAAAGCCATCCACACCGTCGGGGATGGTGAACGTGACCTTGCCGTCGCTCACGTCCTGCTCGTCGAGCTCGATGGTTCCCTCGAGCAGACGCAGGCTCCTGGGGAGCTCGCCGACCCACCCCGGACCTCTGAGGAGCTCCACGGTGACCGACTGCCCTGGTGCGGCGAGGGTCGGACTGGCGCGGAGTCGCAGCGGCGGCACCGTTCCCGTAGGCAGTCGAAGCCGTGTGTCACCGAGCTCCTCACCATCGCTCGATGCCACGATCTCGAGCTCGTAGCCCATCAGCGTGCCGGCCTTGGGCGACGCGACACCGGAAGCCCGTGGCACATCGAGCGTGACCCGGGCAGAGCCGAGCCCGCTCACCGCTCGCTCCGGGTCGATGGTCACCCCGGTGAGCGCTGCTCTGACACAGGAGACCTGGTCGCGCGACAGACCGTGGCCGGAGTGCTCCCGCCAAACGAGGCCAGACTCCGTCCGCTCGACACGTGTGCGCCAGTGCCCCTCGAGCACCACGGCGCCGCTCTGTCCCACGCCCCGGGGCAGGCAAGCACGTGCCGCGACTGCCGCCTCGCCGAGTGCTGTGCCCAGCGCGTCGGCCGACCCCGCCGCTGCATCCAGCGACACACGCAGCGACGGCTGCAGGCTGTCCGGCACCCGCCAGCGAAGACGGTAGATCCGAGCTTCCCCAGTGACAAAGCGAGCGTTTCTCACAGCATCCACGACGCACCGGTCGACCTGATCCTCCGCGGCCGCCACGTCAACGACCTCTCCGCCGAAGCCGACCTCGACGCCGACGACCACGTCTCGTCCGCCTGGAGCGAGCGTTCCGCAGGAGGCGATGGCAGGCTGCAGGCCGTCGAGCACCCTCCGCTCGGCCAGATCGAGAGGCCGTGAGCCCATCAGCTCCCGCGCCTCTGTCACCCGCGGCTCATCAGGAGTGAGCGGCCTCACACGGACGGGCGCAGCCGGGATCACGACCGTGACGGGAGCCCCAGGGTCGACCTGCAGAGCCGCCACCCCATCGGCATCCGTTCTCGCGTCTTGCACCTTCGCCGTGGGGTCCCAAGCCGGACGGACCGCGACGTCCGCCTGGCGAAGCGGCCGACCATCCGGGGTTGTGACCCGGACGTAGACTCGGTTGTTGAAGCCCTGAGCGAGGCCTCCTCCGAACGCTGTCACCGCCTCCGCGGCAATGCGATCCTCGGACAAGGTCATCGCGACGCCCCCCCAAGCCACAGCATCGCCGTCGACGACGACGCTGCCCGATGCGGAGATGACAGCCGTCTCCAGGAGATCCGCAGGCACGGTGCCCACGTCCACCGAGAAGCGACCACGCGAGTCCGTCCGCACTTCCCGGGGCTCACCCCACTCGAGCGGCATGGGCCAGCGCCCGTCCGTCTGACGCAGCGTCATGTTCACGACTGCGTCCGCCGCCGGTGCACCCGAGGCGTACTGCACCGTCCCCTCGAGCCACACCCGATCGGACACGCCGAACCACGCAGCACCCGGCGTCACGTCGACGGTGCAGAGCGGCAGCTTGAACGGCCGCACGTCGAACTGAATCGTGTCCTGTGCGTCTCCCGACTCCCAGACAGCGGACCACGTGCCCACCTCCGCCCGCCTGTCCAAGGGAAAGCTCGTGCCCGCGACGCCCCATGGACCGGCGGCATCTCGCTCCTCGTGCACCACCTCACCTCGAGGATCGATGATCTTCCACGTCCCTGTGCGACCGTCGAGAGGCGCGAGATCGGTCCGACGCCAGGTGACGCTGCGCAGCAGGACGTCCTGGCCCGGCTTGTAGAGCGGCCTGTCCGACGCCACGTGGACCAGCGCTGGGGCATACAGCGGCACCGGAACCGTGACCGTCACCTGGTCGAAGCCCGCATCGATCACCGACTCCAGGATGTAGTCGCCATCCGGGACATCGGGCACGGTGACCGCCGTCGTCCAGCCACTGGGCTCGCGCTTGGTCTTGCCCACGGTGAAGCCGGAGACGACCTCGCCCCGTCCATCCTTGAGCGTGTGGGTCGCCGAGACCCCTCTGCGAAACCGTCGCGCTTGAGCAGCCTCCTGCCCCTCCTCGAGAAACAGCGCCCGAGGAGCCACCCGCACAGCGCCCTGCTGGCCCCGAACCCAGGCCACGGCGCCCACCTCGGCCGACAGCCGCATGTCCCCGACCGGGCAGCGTTCGAGCCACAGTCCGTTGCGCACGAGCACGGGCAGGCAGGGGTAGCCGAAGCAGAGCCCGAAGAGCACGGCGGAGATCGCACCCAGCCCGAGCGCGCCCCAGAGGAGCCCACGCTGAACAACCCCGGCACCCCGTTTGGCCATCTGTGCCTCCTCCCTGCCGAGCACCGAACGCGCTGGGTGGTGCGCAGCTTACAGCGAATGTCCACCGAGATGGTCCAGGGACGAGCCTCGTCCCGGAAGCCAAGACCGAGGGGTTGGGCAGAGTGACGCTGTTGGACCTATGCTGGTGCCCTCGAGAGGAGTCAGGATGGCGCGCCTCCAGTTTGCCGAGGGCGGACGGAGCCTGTTCGTGCAGCAACTCCAGCCAGGACGCACACTCATCGGTCGCTCGGATCGCGCCGACATCGCGCTCCCGTCCGACACGGTCAGTCGAATGCACTGCTTCCTGGAACGGCGGCTCGATGGCTGGTGGCTCGTCGATCGGAGCCGCAACGGCACCCTGGTGAACGGACAGGCCGTCACACGCCACCACCTCAGTCATGGCGACGAGCTCGGCCTCGGCGTGTACACCGCGACCTTCATGCTTCACGGAGAGTCGACGGAAGACACCGTGACGGTGTCCGCAGCCCCGCGTCCCGCGGCGCTTCACGAGGCCCTCCTGCATGCAAACCCCGACCACGTCGCCACCGTCCGCGTCCGGCTGCGATTCACCTCCGGGCCACGGGCGGGCGAGCAGATCCTCCTGCGACGCCCGCGACTCTCCCTCGGCGGACGCGGCGCCACCATCCCCATCGACGAGGCGCTGCCCGTGCCAGCCGCGCACCTGCGCATCGTCCGAGGGCGCGTGATGGTCGAGCCCGGTGCTGCAGCCGTGATGCTCGACGAGGTGAGGATCCGCGACATCACACCCATCTACGACGGCGAGGAAGTCCGGCTCGGCGACCACGCCTTCGTGCTCGAGACGATGGTGGACGAGGCTCCCAGAGCGATGGACAGCTTCGGTGACATGGTGGGCCGCTCCAACGCTATCCGTGGTGTGTTCGCCGTGTTGTCGCGAATCGCGGCCCACGAGGACCATGTCCTGATCACCGGTGAATCCGGCACGGGGAAGGAGCTTGCCGCTCGCGGACTGCACGATGGGGGCCCTCGCCACGCCAGTCCCTTCGTCACCGTGAACTGTGCCGCAATCGCGGACACCTTGTTCGAGTCCGAGCTCTTCGGTCACGAGAAGGGGGCCTTCACGGGCGCCACATCGCGTCAGGATGGGGCCTTCCAGAGCGCAGATGGCGGAACGCTCTTCCTGGACGAGGTCGGCGAGCTGCGCCTCGACCTGCAGGCCAAGCTGCTCAGGGCGCTGGAGAGCGGCGAGGTGAGACGAGTCGGCAGCGCGCGCGCCGAGTACCCCGACGTACGCGTCGTCGCGGCCACGAACCGCAACCTGATCGCGATGGTTCGCGAGGGGACGTTCCGAGAAGACCTCTACTTCCGCCTGGCCGTCCTCACCGTGCACCTTCCACCGCTGCGGGAGCGAACGAGCGACATCGGACCGATCGCAAAGGTGCTGCTCGCGCGCAGCCTCCCCGACGCCCGCCTCATGCCAGACGCTGAGGCCGCCCTCGCATCGTACGACTGGCCTGGAAACATCCGCGAGCTCCGCAACGTCTTGCGACGCGCCTATGTGCTCCACGGCAAGACGATTCGAACGTCAGGGCTCGTCTTCCATCCGTGGTCATTCGATCAGCCCCCCACAGCAGCGCCACAGAAGCAACCGACACCGGCCGATGCTCAGGAGCGGCGCCTGATCGTCGAGGCCCTAGAGCGCCACGATGGAAACCGCACACACGCCGCTAAAGCTCTGGGGATGCCCAGATCAAGTCTGCTCTACAAGATGAAGCGCCTGGGCGTCACCACCTAGGGCGCCTACTCGACGACCTCGTCCCTCGCGTAGCAGCGCCGGACGCAGCGGCCGACCACGATCGTCTCGCAGTTCTTCCGGATGTCGACCTCTTCGTCGCGGAGTGTCTGCTCGACATCCAGTGTGGGGTCGAACTCGAGCATCTTCGTCAGCTGTGTGCGGCGATCGCTAATGCTGCCATCGACGCACATCTTGAACTCTTCGGGCACCATGCTGTTGAAGTCAGAGGCCCAGTCGAAGCCGGCCGGAACACCGTCCATCGCGGCGCAGGCGTTGCCACACTCGTTGTACGCCAACACGGATGGTGTCAGGTAGACGAGTGCCGCCAACACAAAGAGCCCCAGGCCTGGAACCCAGAGAAACTCCGGGCGTGAGAGGCGGGGAAACGGCGTCTTATGCCCAGCAGCGTACGCGAAGCTGAGGACTAAGACGCCGAGTATGAGCAGCAGCAGCGACACATAGACCATGGGTCCTCGACATGGCGGATGCGCAGTGTATCCCAAACATCGTCGGATGCGAGAGGCACGCCAGACTCGGGGAAGAATCCAAGGCGCCCTTGGTACTACCTCAACCTCGCATTCTCAACCAACTCTCCAGAATCAAGACGGCGGCTACCTGGTCGATCACCTCCTTGCGGCGCCGTCGCGAGACATCCGCACGAATCAGGTGCCTCTCAGCGTCGACGGACGTGTACCTCTCGTCGACGTAGTGCACAGGCCAGTCTACGGCCTCCGAGACCGCCTCGCCGATCTGGCGCGCGAGCCGTGCGGAGCGCGCTTCCGTGCCGTCGAGCTCGAGCGGCAGGCCGACGACGACCTCGACCACACCCCGCTCTTTCCCGAGCCTGACCAGAGCGTCCGTGTCCTTCCGGACCCCCTGCCGAGAGAGGGTCTGAAGAGGGTGAGCCATGAGACCCAGGGGGTCGGTCATCGCGACACCGATGGTCTTCGTGCCGACATCAAGCGCCATTACTCGCGACAAAAGCCACTCCCCCACGCAATCCGGACAGTTTATGTCCGATTTCTGGCCTCTACGTTCTGTGTGCGCTAGCTGCACGCATGTTCAGTAAAGAGCCCACTGCCGAGATCCTGTCACAGGGTGACGAGGTCGTCACCGGACAGGTAGCCGACACGAACGCGGCATGGCTGTCAGAGCGCCTCACAGAGATCGGCATCCGAGTCGTCCGCCACACCTCAGTCGGCGATCGCCTGGAGGATCTCACACGGATCTTTACCGAGGCCAGGGGCCGGTGCGACATCTGCATCGGAACGGGAGGGCTTGGCCCGACCGAGGATGATCTCACCGCAGAGGCTCTCGCGACGGCCTTTGAGCGACCCCTCTCTGTCGACCCCACAGCCCTCGCGCAGATCCAGGCTCGCTACGCCACGTTCGGCCGAAGGATGCCCGAGGTCAATCGCAAGCAGGCTCTTCTCCCGGCGGGGTCTGCCCTCATCGAGAATCGCTGGGGTACGGCCCCAGCGTTCAGCTTCGACGAGGGAGGCACGTGGTTTGCATTCCTCCCCGGCGTTCCCCGAGAGATGCGTGCCCTGTGGGAGCATGCACTCCTACCGCTCCTCGAGCAGCGCTTCGACCTCCATCGCGCTCGTCTCGTCACCCTCCGCACCACGGGGGTGGGCGAGTCGACACTGCAGGAGCGCCTCGCAGACCTCGACACCGGCCCGCTGGTGCTCGGCTATCGAACCCAGTCTCCCGAGAATCATGTCAAGCTGCGGGTACCGGCCGGCGTGAGCTCGGCGGTGGTGAGTGCCGTGGTCGCCGACGCTGCAGCGCGCATAGGGAGTCCCCTCTTCGCCGTAGAGGGCCTCAGCGAATCGCCTGCCGGGATCCCGGTCGGTCGAGGCCCCCTCGCACAGCGGGTGGGCGATCTCCTCGTCGCTCGCGGTGAGACACTCGCCACGGCAGAATCGTGCACCGGTGGGCGCGTCGCGGCGCACTGCACCGCCCACCCTGGCTCGAGTGCATGGTTCCTCGAGGGAGCCGTCACTTATTCGAACGAAGCGAAGATCCGAATGCTCGGCGTCGAAGAAGAGATCTTGATCACTCATGGAGCCGTGTCCGAGCCAGTCGCACGAGCGATGGCTACCGGCATACGCAACCGAGCAGGGTCCACCTACGGGCTCGCGACGACGGGCATCGCCGGCCCTGGCGGTGGCTCCGAATCCAAGCCCGTAGGCACGGTCCACGTCGCCGTCGCCACTCCCGATGCCGTGCACTGGCGTCGCCTTCGCATTCCGGGTGATCGCGCCCGAGTCCAGAACCTTTCATCTGCCGCAGTGCTCGACCTCCTGCGTCGGCACCTCGACCACAAACTCTTCCCGGAGAACCGATGATGTCCAACGACCGGAACAAGGCGATCGACGCCGCGATCTCGTCTATCCAGCGCCAGTTCGGCAAGGGCGCGATCATGCGCTACGGCGACTCCGACACGCCCAAGGTCGAGCGAATCCCGACGGGCTGTATCGGACTCGACATCGCACTCGGCATCGGCGGTGTCCCCCGTGGGCGAGTGGTCGAGATCTTCGGTGCCGAGTCATCTGGCAAGACCACACTCGCCCTGCAGATCATTGCCGAGTCGCAGAAGCTGGGCGGCGCGGCGGCATTCATCGACGCCGAGCACGCTCTCGACGTGAACTATGCGCGCAATCTCGGCGTCAACATCGAGGAGCTGCTCATCTCGCAGCCAGACTACGGTGAGCAGGCGCTCGAGATCGCGGAGACTCTGGTTCGCTCAGGCGCCATCTCGGTGATCGTGATCGACTCCGTGGCCGCTCTCGTGCCCAAGGCCGAGCTCGCCGGTGACATGGGCGACATGCAGCCCGGTCTCCAGGCTCGCCTGATGAGCCAGGCTCTGCGGAAGCTCACCGGCGCAATCCACAAGTCGGACTGCGTGGTGATCTTCATCAACCAGATCCGAATGAAGATCGGCGTGATGTTCGGAAGCCCGAAGACGACCTCGGGCGGTCAGGCGCTGAAGTTCTACTCGTCGGTCCGCATCGAGATCACCCGCATCGGCTCGGTCAAGAAGGGCGACGAGGTGATCGGCAACCGCACGCGCTGCAAGATCGTAAAGAACAAGGTCGCACCACCATTCCGGCAGACCGAGTTCGAGATCTACTACGGACTTGGGGTGAGCCGAGAGGCCGAGCTGATCGATCTCGGCGTGGTCACAGGCTTGGTGAGAAAGTCAGGGTCCTGGTACTCGAAGGGCTCGGAGCGACTGGGCCAGGGCAAGGAGAACTCGCGGAAGTTCCTCGAGGAGAACCCCGAGATTGCCGACGAGATCCACCAGCATGTCCTGGAGCACTTCGGCGTCACCGAGAAGGTGGCGGCTCCGGAGCCGGCCGAGGCCAAGTAGTCAGCGGCCTCGGATGTCGGGTCGGTCCCCATCGCAGGACCAGCAGGACGCGAAGTTCGGCTCGTTCATCTCGCCGCACTCCTCACAGTTCCACCTTGGATGCACCAAGGTGGG
>PKDJ01000138.1 GCA_002862545.1 Pseudomonadota bacterium | reverse complement strand
CTGATCGCCGATTTTAGAAGTCCATAGGCGTCTCTCGGGGTGGCTACAGAAATCACTTTAAGGCCCGGGAAGTGCGCGTAAATCGACTCCAACGCTTGGCTGTGTTGCGAACCAAGATTTCCAGGCGCCCCTGTGGGACCGCGAAATACGATCGGCACAGAGTAGCTCCCGGCAGTCATCTGATAGATCTCCTCAGCGTTGTTGATGATCTGATCGTACGCGACCAAGGAAAAGTTCCAGGTCATGATCTCGATGATGGGCCGGAGCCCAGCCATCGCCGCTCCAATACCGAGCCCGCAGAAGCCATTCTCGGCGATGGGGGTATCGATCACCCGTCGCTCGCCGAACTCCTTGAGCATGCCCTGAGACACCTTGTAGGCGCCGTCGTAGTAGGCGACCTCCTCACCCATGAGGAAGATCCGGTCATCCCGGCGCATCTCCTCGTTCATCGCCCGACGCAGGGCCTCGCGAAGCTGAAGCGTGGCCATCAGGCCTCCGTGGGGACGTAGGTGAAGTCGTAGAGGCGGCTTGCATCGGCCGCTGGGGAAGACTCGGCGAAGTCGTAAGCATCCTTCGCCTCGGCGTTGATCTCCTTGCGGATCGCCTCGAGGGCCTCGGCAGAGACACCGAACTCGGACATCAGGCGCTCGTGAGCGCTGTCGATGCAGTCCTTGGCCTTGAACTCGTCGAGCTCACCCTCTTTCCGGTACTTGGCGGGGTCGGACATGGAGTGGCCGCGGTAGCGGTAGGTCACGGCCTCGACGATCACGGGGCCCTGCCCAGAGCGCGCGTGCTCGACGGCTGCCATCATGTTCCGGTAGACGTCGACCACATCAAAGCCACGGAACTGCCAGCGACGCATGCCGACGCCATCGCCACGGCGCGACATGTCGGTCAGGTAGGACTGGCGCTCGAGGCTGGTGCCCATAGCGTAGAAGTTGTTCTCGCACAGGAACACGACGGGCAGGCTCCAGAGCTGGGCGAGCTCGAGGGCCTCGTAGAAGGCTCCCTGCTGCGCAGCGCCATCACCGAAGTAGACGAGCGCGACCTTGTCCTCACCGCGGTACTTCGCGGCAAAGGCAGCGCCGACTGCCAGCGGAACGTGCCCGCCGACGATCCCGTACCCGCCGAAGAAGTTGTGCTCGGCACTGCCCATGTGCATCGAGCCGCCGATGCCCTTGTTGACGCCGGTGGACTTGCCGAAGAGCTCAGCCATCACCGCACGGGCCGAGACGCCGCGGGCCATGGCTTGCCCGTGCTCCCGGTACGCTGCGACCACGTAGTCGTCGGGACGAAGCGCCGCCTCTGCTCCGACCGCGACGGCCTCCATGCCGATGTAGAGGTGGCAGAAGCCGAGGATCTTCTTCTGCATGTAGGCCTTGGCGGCCTGCTCCTCGACACGTCGGATGAGACGCATCTGCCTGTACCAATGGAGCAGCTGCTCCTCTGTGTAGGCAATGTCGTCCAGCTGGGGGAGCGCCATCTTGGCGTCCGTGGACGGGTTGGAGTCGACCATCACTTCTCCCTGTCGGGCGAAGGGGGGTGTACCCAACCCGCCAGAGCAGTTCAAGCCCCTGGCCGCTGTGGCTTTCTGAGACGCTAGAAAGTTGCCGCTGACGCCTGGAACTCTAGGAGCGCACTCACGCCCGTCTCGCCGTCGCCGAGCTCGATGTCACCTGCGCTCGGTGCAATGCTCCACACGAGGTCGAGAATCTCCTCTTTCGGCTCCGGCACGCCGTCACCGTCGAGATCATAGCCTTCATCGGGGATCAGAGGGTCGACCATGTCGTTGATCACGCCGCTGATCGGGATGGCGCCGAAGAGCGCGGCGTCGAGTGTGGCTGTGTCGAGCTCGCCCGAGAGTGACACGACCTCGAAACGAAGCGGCACAGGATCGACACCCTCGAAGATCACGATGGGAATCTCGATGGCGTCTGCGTCGACGGTGAAGCGGATCTCGTCCGAGAAGGCGCCCTGCATTCGACTGTGCGGCACCCCGGCGTCATCGTAGGACGCAGGATCGACCGACAGACCACTGCCATCATCCTCTCCGAGGAGGAGGTCGAGGGTGAGCGTCGAGTCTTGCTGCAGAGCGTCTACGAGGAGGATGTTGTCTGGGTAGAGCGATTCCGCAATCTGCGTGTTCACGCTCTCCACGGAGAAGTCGTCGGTCCCCATCAGGACGTTGACCAGGTTGAGAATCAGCGGCAGGTTGTTGTCTGTCTCCCCGTCGCCGTCCGTGTCATGCTCCGCGACGAGGGCCAAGTGATTCAGCAGGTAGCCCCCGCTGGTGAAGCTGCTCACCGGTGCTGCGGTGCCCTCGCCGGTACTCGCGCCCCCGGGGCCGCCTGACCCTGTGGTGGGTAGTCCCTGCGTGTCACTCCCAGAGCCGTTAGCCGTTGCGTCTCCGTCGGCCGCGGGCCCGGAGCACCCGAGCACGAACATCAGGGTGACGATCCTCGCGCTCATGCGCCCTCCTCGCTCTCTGCTGCTCCAGCAGAACCCTGGCAATTTGTCGTCTCTCGCATGGACTGTCCACAACCGGAGTCGTGAGATGGAGCTCGTCGAGCTGCTCGAGGCCGAAGATGTCTCGAGCTTCAATGCCCAGCGTGGGGAGCGCAGCAGGCCTGACCTGTTCGCCGCCGATCTGGCTGGGAAAAAGCTGGAAGGCGTCGACCTGTCTAAGGCAAACGCTGACAAGTCCGACTTCACCGGCGCCGATCTCTCCAGGGCCTCGCTCATGGGAGCCTGGCTGAATGAGATCGACGGAAGCGGCATGATCCTTCGAGATGCGATGGGTCTGAAGGCGAAGCTTCGAGGCGCCTATCTCGACAAGGCGGACCTGACGCGTGCTGACTTGACGCGCTGCGATCTGGCCGAGGCCGTGCTCGCTGGGGCGACAGCGGAGCAGGTTCGCCTGACTCGGGCTCGCCTGCGTGAGGTCGATGCCAAGGAGGCTGTGCTGGTCGATGCCGATCTGTCGGAGGCGAGCCTTCACAAGGCGGACCTCACCCGTGCCGACCTTCGCCGGGCCGACGTCACCGAGCTGCGGGCGGCAGAGGCGACCTTCGTGGGCGCGAGGTTGGACGGCATCGTGGGCCAGGATGCCAAGCTGATGTCGGCCAACCTGCAGGAAGCCTCGCTGGTCGGTGCGCGTCTGCCGGGGGCAAACCTGACGGGTGCCGACCTGACGGGTGCTGACCTCACGGCCGCGGACCTCACCGGTGCGAACCTCACGGGAGCGGTTCTCAAGGGCACGCGACTCTCGGGAGCATGCCTCGCGAACGCCTGCCTCGACGAGGTCGACCTGTCCGGCGTCGACGTGACGGATGTCGATCTGTCCGGACTCGATCCCAGCATTCTTGGTCTCACCGAGGAACAAGCAGCCTCGCTCGCGAGGTCGGGTGTGCTCTGGGACCCTGATGCGCCACTTCGCTTCGTGGGGGTTCATGCGGCCCTCTACGACGGGAAGGTGGGCGTGGTGTGGGAGAACGAAGACCAGGATGGTGTCTCGAGTCTCCGCTGGGCCATCCTGGCGGATGGCGGTGTCGCTCAGCACGGTGTCGTTCAGGTCCCGACAGAGTCGGTGCTGGCGACGGCCGTCGCAGGTGGGCCAGAGGGGCTCGACGGCTTGATCCTGCGCGAGCGCGCGGGTGGCGTCGCGGTCGTCCGCATTCGATTCGGCGATGAGCGCCCAAGCCATCAGGCGCTCGGCTACCCTCCGCTGGTCAAGCCGATTGCGCAGTACGTGGACGGCACGCTGCATCTGTGGGGGCTCGGGCGGCGCGGGCCGCTGCTCGTCATCCAGCGCTGGACCGACGAGGGCCTGGTGCCCGTCCACTCCAAGGCGATGCCCACTGCAAGGGGCTTCTTGGGCCGCCACCATCCTGTGCTCGGCAGCAAGGGGGACGTCCTCGTGCCGATCGGGCCGAGAGGGCCCGGCAGACCGCTGCGGTCTCCGACGGGTTTTCCGGGGAAGATGGGCACGGCAGCACCGCAGGGCGCGGATCACGTCTGGTGTGTCTGGGTCGAGCGCCAGGTCGGTGACGTGCCTGGAGGTCTGCGGGCGGCACGGCTCGGCGGCAGGGGGCATGCGGAGGTCGAGGCACTCACCCAGCACGACCTGGTGCGCTCGCTCGACTCGGTCGAGCATGACGATGGCGTCGAGCTTGCCTGGATCGAGCGCCGGGTGGAGGGCTGTTGGCTGCTGCGGGCTCGACTCGGTGAGCGGCCGAAGCCCGCACTGGTCGTCAACGTGGAGATCGCCGACGCGGCGGAGATCTGCTTCGCTGCCCCCGCTGACGGTGCACCCTGGCTGGTGATCACGACGGACGACGATGCGGTCGTCGTCCTCGACGAGAACGACAAGGTTCGTGTCGACACCCGAGACGCCTGATGGTTGACGCGGCACGCCACAGACGGGCCGAGATGCCGTCGAGAGCCCGTCTGGGTGCTGCTGAGCGGAGGGCGTGATGCTGCTCCTGGTGCTCGGTGCGCTGGCTGTTGCCGGGGAGCGACTGGCGCCGGAGATCTCCCGTGATGTGGGTGAGACCGATGGGGTCGTGGTTCTGTGGCCTCGCGTCTCTCCAGACGGCAAGAGAGTGGTCGCACAGGCCGCCGGCTGGCAGGTGCAGCGCGCTCTGGTCGACATCGTGGGGCGGGCAGCGCCGGAGCGCACGTTGAGCGTCCGCCCCCAGCCCGAGCGGGTCTGCCCGCGGCAGGGATGTGTGGCACCCCGCGTCGGTGCGCTGGTGATCCGGCACAAGCAGGGCTGCGCCGTCGTCGCGACGCTCGGTGAGCCGGGAGTCTCGCCGCTGCGCATCGTGCCGTGGGTGGGCACAGTTCAGCTGCGGGCTACCGAGGTCCCTTTCCGGGAGCCGCCGGAGTCGTGGGTCGGGGTCGGTGACTTCGTCCCGTGTGACCGACTCGCCACGCCGCTCTCCGAGGGAGAGGCAGCGGTGCGAGACGCGCTGACTGCGCTGCTCACACCTAGCTGACGGAGCTCCGCTACTCCTCGCGAACGTCCATCTTGCCGTCACCGTCCGTGTCTCGTCCGGTGCGGATCACCTGGCCATCCTGACCGAATCGCTCCCACAGATCGATGAGTCCGTCACCGTCGGTGTCGCGCTCCTTTCGGTCGAGGTAGGTCTTGCCGTCGACGCGCGCGTAGTACTTGAACACGTTGGGCCTACCGTCGAAGTCGGAGTCCCACTCGGACATCACGCGCATGCCGTTCTTGTAGTGGTCGGTCCAGTCGAACTGCCCGTCGTAGTCGCTGTCCATCTCCTCCTTCTCGAGGGTGCCCACGTCATCGAAGAAGGACACGACATCGACGCGGCCATCTCGGTTGAGGTCCATCTCCTTGCGGACGAGCAGGCGTGGCGCATCGGCTCGCGGGCGGAGGTAGTTGATCACGTCGGCTCCGCCGTCCCCGTCGAGGTCGACCTCCTGGAGCACCAGTCCCTCGTCGGAGAGCTCGGTCTCCGAGACTCGACGGTTGTACTCCGCTTGGGACTGGGTCGGCTGCTTGCTGCAGCCCCCGACGCAGAGGGCGACTAGCGCCAGCAAACGGGCCATGTTCATCAGGTCTCCGCGAGATGAGGCGGGGTGCGGCGTGAACCGCGTCTTCGCTCTGCTTACCCGGTCGGCAGACTGGCCGCCAAGCTCCGAAAGGGCGACGCCAGACGGGCCGTGGTACGCTGGCCGTGCACGAAGGGAAGGATGCGTGGGTAGTGACGCGCCCGAGAAGGCCCGCCTGATCATCGTCGATGACGAGCCCGTCATCCTAAACCTCCTCCGCTCGGTGTTCGACGGCGAGGCTTACTCGGTGCTGGCGTTTCCCGATGGCCGAAGTGCGCTGGAGGCCATGGAGTCTGGCGGCGTCGATGTGCTGCTGACTGACAAAAACCTCCCAGACATCGGCGGGCTGGAGCTTCTGCGTCATGCGAAGCGAATTCAGGCGGACGCCGAGGGCATCATCATCACGGGCTACGCGTCCCTGGACACCGTCCTCGCGGCGATGCAGCTCGATGCCTTCGACTACATCGTCAAGCCGCCGAAGGACATCTTCGATGTGCGCCGGAAGGTCAGGCAGGCCTTTGAGAAGGTCAGGATGGGGCGTGAGAATCGCCGCCTCATGGCCGAGATTAAGGAGCGCAACGGGGAGCTGGAGCGTGCCTTGTCAGAGCTACGCGAGCTGCAGAGCGAGCTCATCCAGTCCGAGAAGCTGGCCGGAATCGGCGTGCTCGCAGCGGGCATCGCTCACGAGATCAGCTCTCCGTTGTTCGGCGTGATGGGGCTGGCAGAGGCGATCGCAGAGGAGTCCGATGCTGATCTGATGCACGGATATGCCAATGAGATCGTCGAGTATGCGACGAACATCAAAGAGATTGTCGTGCAGCTGTCCGGCTACTCGCGGGATGCCGGCCGCGAGTACCACGGCGAGGTCGAGCTTCAGCAAGTGGTCGATGATGCCGTTCGGCTGGTCGTGCTGTCGCTGGCCATCCCGCTGTCGACGGTGCGGGTGGTTTGTGAGGGCTCGCCGAGGGTGGCCGCCCGTGGCAGCGAGCTTCAGCAGGTCTTCGTGAACCTCGTGAAGAATGCGGTGGAGGCGGTGCTCGAGCATCACGCCGACCCGGAGAGTGGCGCGCAGGGGCTGGTGGAGGTGCGCGTCGACGTGGTGGGACGCTACGCTCGCGCGCGCGTGATCGACAACGGGCCCGGCATTCCGGCCGAGCAACAGAGCACCATCTTCGATCCCTTCTACACGACCAAGCCTCCCGGTCGGGGCACGGGGCTCGGGCTCAACATCGTGTACCGGATTCTCACGAAGTACCGGGGCACGGTGCAGGTAGAGAGCACGCTCGACGAGGGCACGACCTTCGAGGTGCGACTCCCGAAGATCGAGCCTCTCTCTGACGAGTCGTAGGAGGGCGCGTGCGCCTGTGGCTCCGCCTGACCTTGGCGATGGCGGTCGTGTCTCTGCTGCCGCTCATCTTCACGGGTGCACTGTCCCTGCGGGCGGCAACACAGACGGCCGAGAGCACCATTCAAGAGAATCAGCAGATCTCGGCGAGGCTACAGTCCGAGCTCGTGCGGGTGTGGGTGAACAGCCAGGTCGAGGCTCTCAAGGGCTGGCGCGAGGTGTACGCGGGGCGCGTGCAGACTCTCGAGCCTCGGCTTCAGAGCGGATTCCTCCAGGCTGTGTACCGCGCGACTGAGCCCGTCTTGGTGGCGGCCCTCGTCGATCGCGATGGCGCGATGGTCGTCGATCCCGTCTACTCCAACCCCGGGCAGAGCCCGCGCTCGGCGGGGTCGGACCAGCGGGCAGAGCTGTTGGTGAACCTGGCTCCTCTGCGGGAACTAGACGGTGATCGACCCTTTGCGCTCGGAGAACTCTACGTTCCCGAGCCGGGCGGACCGCCTTCGGTTCCGGTCTCCGTGTTGATTGCCGACGGTCCTCCCGGTCGCGATGGTCGCACGGGCTGGCTCGCGTTGGTCGCCGAGCTGTCGTTGGAGGAAGTCGCCGAGTCACTCGGGCAGCTCGTCGGCGAGCAGCGCGGCATGGCGCTGCTGGATGGCTCGGGGGTGCCGAGGTTCGGTGGGGAGCACCCGCTGATCCGCCCTGACCTCATTCGCCCGCTGGCGGGCAACGTCAGCACCTTTACTTACGACCTCGCGGATGGGAGAGATGTCCACGGTGAGACCGCACCCGTGGCCTTCGGCGAGGGCTCCATCTGGACGGTGGTTGTCGTTCAGCCTGCCTCGATTGTCTTTGCGAGCGCGGAGAGCATTCGACGCACGCTGCAGGGCACGGTGGCCTTCAGCTTCGTCCTCGCGATTGGGCTCGGGCTAAGTCTCGCGCAGACGGTCGCCGCCCCCCTCGCACAGCTCCGGGACTCTGTCCTTCAGGTCGCCAGCGGTCGCCTCGGGCAGCAGGTCCCGACAGGTGGTGGGGGAGAGCTCACCGAGCTGGCGCGAGCCTTCAACCACATGAGCACGCAGCTGGCACATGTGCAGTCAGAGGTAGAGGAGAAGCAGGGTAGAATCGAGGCATTCAACCGAGAGCTTCAGGACCGCGTCGACGAGCGAACCGCGGAGCTACGGGAGGCCCAGGGTGAGCTCGTCAGGTCCGGCCAGCTGGCAGCTGTTGCGGAGGTCGGAGCAGGCCTGGCCCACGAGCTGAACAATCCTCTGGCGGGAATACTGGGCCTGACACAGGTTCTCCGTGCTCGGAACGCCGAGGGACTCGATGCGTCGCTGCTCGCCGACCTTGAATCACAGGCACAGCGCTGCCGGGAGGTCGTCGAGGCGATGCAGCGCTTCGCGGACGCGGACGTAGATCTGTCCTCAGCCGGCGTGGTAGATCTGCGAGTGGTGCTGTCCGAGGTCGAGGCCCTCGTCAGCGGGCCGTTCAGGCAGCGAGGAGTCGACCTGCACCTGTCGAGGCCAGAACGCGCGATCACCGTGGGCTTGGACCCCGTTCAGGGCGTGCGCCTGCTCGCGCAGATCCTTCAGACGCTGCGCGCGGGGCTCTCTGAGGGCACGACCCTGTCTGTCTCAGCTCGCCTGCAGGATGACGTGGCGAGGGTCAGCTTCGTCACCGACCGGGAAGCCGGTGTCTCCCTGTCGAGGGCGGATGACCAGCGGGCAGCGGGGCTCGGACTCTGGGTGGCACGTCAGCTCGCCGTTCGGCATGGTGGTGCGCTGGACGAGGAGCACACGGACGTCGGGTCGAGCTGGGTGCTCGAGCTTCCCGTGGTCGAGCGAGAGGCCTGAGGTGAGGAAGCTCATCGTCGGCTTGGTCGCCATGGTCGTGCTGCTCGCGGCTGCCCTCGCCATCGGCGACTACCTCCGCACGGATGACGTGGTGCATCGGCTCACCTTGAAGGCGGTCGACGGAACGGTCACCGTGACACGCGGAGGCGAGAGCATCGAGGCCCGTGGCGGGACCACCCTGGACGCAGATGACCGCCTTGCGACCGGTGAGGACGGCGAGGCGGTCCTAGAGCTGGGCCGCGAGACCCAGATCCGCGTGGGTCCGACCTCCAGCATGCAGATCCGATCGGTCGACGAAGACGGTGTCCGACTGGAGCTCGAGGGCGGACGAATCGAGGCCGTGGTGCGCCCCGAGTCCGGCAGCGTGCGGGTCGGGAACAGGGGCCGCGAGGTGGTCGCCACGAACGCCGAGTTCCGGGTGGGAGTCGACGACGGAGTGCTGCAGGTTGAGTCGACACAGGGCGAGGTGGCGCTGTCGGGCACCGACCAGACCGTCGTGCCGGAGGGGCAGCAGGCGACTGTCGTCGACCGGTATGCGGCACTTGGCCAGGTGCCGGAAGAGCTCTTGCTCGAGGTGGCCTGGCCTGAGCCCGAGCGCACACGTGCATCGACGTCCATCGTCCAGGGAACGACGGCGCCTGGCGCGTCTGTGACCGTTCGAGGAGCCTTCCCGTCCGTGACTGTGCGCGCTGATTCACAGGGGCGCTTCGCCGCGGAGGTTCGTCTCGACGAGGGTGACAACAAGGTGGATGTCGTCGCCATCGATCCGCTTGGCCGCGAGAGCGAGGTCATGGTCGGCTCGCTGCAGGTGCGCGACACCAGAGGTCCGCGCTGGAAGGGCGGCGTCACCTATGACGAGTGAGGGTCTGCGCATCGCAGCAGCAGCGGTCCTCGTGCTCTCTGCGGGGGCAGCAAGTGCCCAGACGCTCCGCGGTGCCCCGACGCATGGGGAGCTGTTGGTCGGTGCACGCGCGGAGGTCCACCTCGGCTGGACCGACGAACAGGGGCAGCCGGGACGCTGCTCGGATCTCAGGGCCACAGGGGCGATCCTGGGCCCACCGGAGCCTGTAGCGCCGGGGGTCGAGGCGCGCTGGGTGACTCCGACGGACTCTGTCGTCCTCTTCGAGTGCGGCGAGCAGCGCTTCCAGCTGGAGGCGGCTCCTCGCCCCGGTGGTCAGCTCCCGGTGCCCAAGCGCGTCGAGGGAGTGGCCGGTGAGCCCGTGACCATACGGCTCGAGGGGGACAAACTACCCCGAGCGTCGGCCTTGGAGGTCGTCTCCGCCGAGGGGCGTGTTGCGTCTGTGGAGGAGGACGGCGAGGCTCGAGTGATCACGGTCGTTCCGGATGACAGTCCGTACCCGCGAGTGCTGCAGGTGGGTGTGCGTGACGGCAGGGGAGAGGCCGAGCCTGCTTGGGTGGCGGTTCGTCTTCGAGCGCGGCCGAGGCTACCGCTCGTCGCGGAGCCCGGCTCGACGCTCTCCCTGGAGGTCGGAGAGCGTTCGTACGGTCCGTTCGAGTCTGACGAGTCGGGCAGCTTCGATGTCTACGTCGATCAGTACCCGGGCGAGAGCCTCGTGCTCGCACGCTTCGTCGACGACCTGGGCAACGAGCTCGACACCGCCATCCCACTGCCCGCTTGGACGCACCCGAGCCTCGTAGGCATTGTGGCTGGAGAGCGGGGCCGACCGGGGGCCGCGCCCAGGCTCTACCTGCGTGCGGCCAGTGCCGACGGTGGGGCTCTACCTCAGCAGCCCGAGTGCACTGCGGACGGGGCGCCTCTGTCCCTCGTGAGGCTCGATGTCGGCACCTGGATGGCCACACTCTCGGCCGATCCGCAGAGCGATCCGAGAGTGAGCTGTGCCTTGGGGGACCGCGCCTCCACGGTGATTCGTGTGCCGCTCCTGGACTCTGTTCCAACGAGCGTGCGCTTGCGGGTCTGGCCCGACGTGGTCCGGACGGATCACCCCACGACGGACGTGTTCGTCACGGTCGAGGATGCGCTCGGAAGGCCACTTCCTCCCGAGGGCGTCGCGGTCACGGCGCGCACGGGGGAGGTCACACCCACGGGGGTCGAGAGCTTGGTGTGGAGGGGCACCTGGACGGGCCTTGGGGTCGAGGGCCAGGACATCCTCACGGCCACCTGGATGCCAACCGAGTCGGGGACGGTACCCGTTGCCGTAGTGCTCGACTGGGATGCGGAGGTCGCTGGAGCACTGCCTGTGCGCGCTCGGGTCTTCGACCGGGCTGGGCGACCGGTCGAGGGGGCCGCGCTGACCATCGACACGGGGGCGGACGCAGAGGTCGTGACGACGGACGGGAGTGGCTGGGCCTCCGCGAGACTGGGTCTTCCTGAAGAGGGGCCCGTCGTCCTCACGGCGCGCACACCTCACCTCGTGAGGCGACGCGTCCTCCACAGGGGCCTGGCCTCGCGGCCCCTTCCGGACAGCCTCGCTGGTGAGGCGGAGGTGCGCGTAGAGCCGGGAAGGGTCAACGGAATCATCGTGCGTGTCGAGCCCCCGGTTCTGAGAGCGGGTCCGGCCGCTAGTGCGGAGATCACGGCCTGGGTCGAGGACCCGTCCGGTGCGGTCGTCAGCGACGTAGGCATGCGTGTCGAGGTGGAGGAGGGGGAGGTCGGTCCGCCCCGGCAGAATCCCCAGGGACGCTGGGTGGCACTGTGGACCCCAGGAGAGAGCAACATCGAGCGGCCGGTGGAGGTCACGGCTCGAGCGGGCGGGCTCCGCACGACCACCGAGGTCAGGGTTCAGCCACGTGACATCAGCCTCTCCGTCGGACCCTGGTTCGGTGCACAGACCAACCTGGGCGAGCTCACCCGTCCGATTGGAGGACTCGACCTGGACGTGCGCACGCGCGCGGTGGGGGAGTCCATCATGTTTCGCCTTGGCCTTGCTGGGTGGACGTGGTCTGTCTCAAGTACGGGCACCACGGTGACCTCTGTGAACGGGGTGGTCGTTCCCGTGACGGGTGCCATCCTCTTCCGGCGCGACCGCGGCAGGTTCGGGGCGTGGGCGGGCTTGGGAGCTACTGCAGGAGCAGAGCATCTCACCGTGAAGCTCGGTGAGCGAACCGTCACCGAGGGGCTGCGCTTCGTCGCGGGGCCGTCCGTGCTCACGGGCGTCGGCTACCGGCTCGGACGTGGAGGAGGCGAGGCGGTCTTGGATGTCCGAGGAACCTGGCTCGGTGGTGGCTCGGGTGATGTCGACTCCGTCGGCAACATCGCAGGAGTCGCCGTGGGCGTCGGCTACCGGCTAGTGTACTGACATGAGACGGCTCATCGTCACCGTTGTACCCGTCCTCCAGCTACTCGGCGGCTGTGGCGTGGAGCTGCCGGCTCCGGCGCTCGACGGTGTCGAGCCCTCGTGGGGATGGAATCAGGACCTGACCGCTGTCGAGATCACTGGCCGGAACCTGCTGCGTCGCGTGACGGTCGACGCCGTGCGGGGCCAGGCGACCCTCGATGGCCAGTTCGTCGCCTCGCTGGTCGGAGAAGACGGCCAAGAGTTCGAGCTGACTGGAGTGACCTCGGTAGACGACCGTACGCTGGCGGCCGTCGTGGGTCAGGGCCTCGTGCCCGGGCTGTACGACCTCGAGGTGGCCACGCCGTCTGGTGATCTGGCGACGCTTCAGGCCGCGTTCACGGTCACGGATGTTCAGGCGAGTCGCCTCGACGTGCGCGCCACTCGAACGGTGAACGAGGTGGGCCAGGCGGGGCCGTTCGAGGTCGTGCTGCTCGATCCCAATGGGCTGCCCATCCTGCAGTCCTTTCCGGTCGTGATCACCGCGACCGACGAGACAGGCCTGCCGGTGGGCGACTTCAGCCCATCCGCGACCTTCGGGACCACCTCGGAGAGCATCGGGGTTCTGGAGGGCACCCTTGGGGAGGAGGGCTACTCGCTGCTGGCTCTCACCGTCGAGCGTCCAGCCGACGTGTCCGTGGTCGTACAGCCAGCGGATCCACTGTCGACGGTCTCGGGCGGCAGTGCGACCATCGCCTGGCGCTCTGGCTCCAACCAGTCGCTTCGCGTTGCGCTGCCAAATGACGGCGGCGACTTCACAGCCACGGCGGGCGTGCCGTTCACGGTTGATCTCCAGGTCGAAGATTCACTCGGGAATCCCTTTCCCGGCTCCTTCACCGTCACGATCAAGAATCGCTGTACAGGGTTCGCGCAGACGCTGGACGTGGAGGGCCTGACGCCCCTTGAGGTGACGCTCCTCGGAGCGACCGAGTCGCGCTGTGCGGGTCGGCCTGACTTTCTGTACGCAGACTTCGGTCCGGATGGGCAGAGCGAGCCCTTCGAGGTGCTCGCCGGACCGCTGGAGGCCTTGGAGATCAAGCTCGAGGAGAATGAGTACGTGCGCGCGGGCGACCCGCTCGACATGTTTGTCGTTGGGCTGGATGCGTCGGGAAATCCGGTCGACTGGCTGGATGAAGCCCAGTTCCAAGACAGCGTTGGTGGACTGCTCGAGCAGCCTGACTGCTCCAAGCTGATCGAAGACCGGAGGAGCTGCACCGCGACGCCCACCATCGCGGCGGATGAGGTCACCTTGTCCGTGACCCAACCCCGCGACGGCACGACTCCGCTGGTAGGGACGAGTGAGCCCTTCATGGTGCGCTCGAGTCTCACGGTCGCAGAGCTGGAGCTGCAGGTCGAGGGGCCGATCACAGCGGGGGTGCCACACGCATTTCGCGTCGTGGCCCTCGACGAGTTCGGCAACGCGCACTCGCCGACCGACCCCGAGCTCGACGCAGAGCGCTTCTCCTTCTCCGGACCTGAGGGGCCGTTGGGCTGCAGCTTCGGCGGGGACGACGGCTCGGGTGATCTCCTCTTCGAGTGCTCGGCCTACGTGGCGGACAAGCGCAGTGTCTTCACGGTCATGGTCGACGAGGTCGTGGGCACGAGCACGCCGGCGGACGTCAACAACGGACCGCTGAACGTCGTCGATGCTGTGATCCTCGATCCGGAGCCCGTCGCAGGTGAGCTCGTCTCCGTCTCGCTCGCCGGGTTTGACGCCTGGGGAAATCCTTATGTGGACCAGGATGATCCCGAAGTTCGCATCGAAGATTCCTACGACAGCTTCAGCGGAGACTTCTCCCTCGACGGGACCGGTCAGGCCGTTGCGGTGGTGCAGTTCACCGTGGCGGGTCCCACCTCTGTCGAGGTGAGTCGCGGCGGTGAGCGGCTGGGCGTGTCGGCGGAGGTCGACGTGCTGGCGGGGCCGTCAGCGGAGCTTGCCGTCTCGGTGCTCACGCCATGGGCCTGGGTCGGCGACGAGGTGGATGTCCGGATCGAGTCCCTCGACGAGTTCGGCAACCGGACGAGCTACGATGGGGTCTCCGAGGGCGGCCTGGAGTCGCTCACGGGGGCTGCGGCGGGCGTGCCGTTCACGATGGTCAATGGTGTCGGCACGGCAGAGCTCATGTGGGACAGAGCCGTCCTGGACGAGGCCGTCCTCGCCAGGCTCGATGCGCTCGAGGGGGAGAGTGCGACCTTCCCCGTCGTGCGCCTGTGTCCGGACCGCGGCATCATCCTCGATGCGTCGTTCTCCGGCTTTGAGGATGCCATTGTCTGCAGTCGCGTCGACGGGGGCGCCGATCTCGCCGTCTCCTTCGAGGACTCAGAGCCGGGTGACCTCGCCCTGTATGCGGCCTCGGTGCTGGACGAGGCATCATCCACCGATGTTCCGAGCCTGGTGCTCCCTCTGCCCGGCGAGGGTGCCTGGGATGTCGATCTGCTGGTTGTGGACCGCACAGGCTGCGCAGCGGCTGCCACACGGCGAGCATGGGTCGGGGCGCCGACTGGCGAGCCCGTCGGTGAGATTCGACTCGTGTCCGACACGCCGCTCATTCGAGTCCGGAGTGGGCCTGGAGAGGGCGCGGAGCTGACCGTAGGCCCCGTGGTTGACTGTTCTCGCGACGCGGCGTCTGGTGCGGCGATTCGACTGCGCACATCCAAGGGTGAGCTCGTGGGAGCCGGCCCATCTGGGGAGGGGCTGGAGATTGCCCTCGACGCGACGGGGCGCGGTTCCGTGATTCTCGAGACTGCGACGGTGAGCAGGGGTGGAGAGTCGACCGTCACCGCATGGGTCCCCTCGCTCACGGCGTCGGGGCAGACCACCATCGCGGTCGAAGGTGATGAGGCACTGCCTGTAGTCTGGGACCAGGACCCCGCCGGTGACATCGACGCGCTGCTGTCGACGGTGACGGTGACGTTCAGCGAGCCGATGCTCGAGGTCTCGGTCGAGCCTCGCGCCTTCACCGTGCTCGGCCCGTCGCCTGTCGAGGTGATCGACGTGCAGATACGGGACGATGGCCAGGTGGCAGAGCTCTCCTTCAGCGAGACCATCGAGGCCTCCGAGGGGGTCTGGACCCTTCAGATCGACGAGGAGATTGTGCGGGACACCTCCGGGAACAAGCTCGATGGCAGCTGGCTTGGAGTTGCGTCGCCGTACGTAGGGACGTTCGGAGATGTGGGCGGTGCGCTCGACGAGGTCACCTGCGAGGTCGTCTCCCCAGCGAGTGGTCGCTTCAGGCCTGATGGGGACGACGGTGTCGCCGAGGAGAGCGACTTCGTCAACCTTGGGCTGTCGAGTGCGTCGGAGCCTGCTTGGTGGATCGTCACGGTGCTGACTCCGCGTGGAGACGTCGTCGACCTGCAGTGGGTCGAGCCAGCCGGCGCCGAGGACAGCTGGTCCTGGAGCGGCAGAGATTCGAGCGGTGAGGTCGTCGAGAACGGCACCTACGAGATCGCTGTTCAGGCGCAGGATGGGGACGGAAACCGAACGGTCGGCTGTGTGGTCACGCCCATCGTCGTCGACAACCAAGGTGGCATGTGATGGCGTGGAGTGTCCGATGAGCGAGGCGAACGATCCGACCTCCCCGCAGCTCCAGGGCTGGGTGCGTGTGGCCCAGCTCGCGGAGCTCGGAGTGCTGACGGCCTCGCTCCTTCACGAGCTTCGTCAGCCGCTGTTCGCCATCCGTGCCTTGTCTCAGCTGCGGCGGGCGCAGGGGCGTGGCCTCGACGAGACCGACCTCGACACCCTGCTGGGCAGCCTCCGCCACGTCGATGAGCTCCTCGACCACTACTCGGGCTTCTCCAGGATCGACGGGCCCGTCGAGTGCTTCGATGCTCGCGTCGCGGCTCGCCAGGCAACCGCCATGCTCGCGCATCGCGCAGCTCAGGATGGCTCGACGCTGAAGGTTCAGCTCTGCGACGAGGCTACGATGGTGCGAGGTCGACCCACCGCGCTCCGCCAGGTGTTGGTGAACCTCCTCCAGAACGCGTTCGACGCCGTCGCAGGCGCGCCTAAACGTCACGTGGAGGTGACGGTCGACGCCGCTGGGGACCGCTGCCGCATCGAGGTGGCCGATTCGGGTCCAGGCATCGACGAGGCTCACCGCGAAGAGCTCTTCAGACCCTTCTTCACGACAAAGGGGGAGGGACGGGGCACAGGGCTCGGCCTGTTCATCGCACGACGCCTCATTGAGGAGCTGGGCGGGAGCGTGGCTCTCGCAGACACGCCCGACACGCGCATCGTGGTCAGTGTGCCGCTCGCCGTCGACTGCGGCTAGGCCACCTCGAAGAGGTTGATGAAGCGATCCCCTAGGATGGAGATGCGGCCCAGGAGCTCTGTGGCGTGCTTGCCCTCGACGTGGCGTGCACCCACCTCGGTGAGGAGCAGTCGCCCACGGTGAGCCGAGAGGTTCATCATCCACCGTGCCAGGTAGAACGGCCCGGCGAGCTCCCAGCCCTCGCCGGGTCGGCCCGTCGTTTGGTGCAGCCGGGCCACGCCAGGCGCGAGTCCTGCAGCGAGCCGATACCCCTTCTTCCGAGTCGTCTTCTTGAGTGTGACAGCGAGATTGACGGCCGCCGCGAGTCGATCAGGAACCTCGCCTCCGGTCCACACGATCAGAGCACCTCCCTCGTCCTGCTCCCAGATCTGCCCCCCCGCGTCAGCAATGAGAGCCGACCACTCCTGTCCGAGCCTGGCGAGGGTGGTCTTCGGGGTGGACAGAGACCGCGGCGGAGCGAAGGCCTCCACAGCGAGGGCAACGATGGCTGTGGCCGAGAACTCTGGCTTGTCGGGGGTGCTCTCGGCCTCGCTCGATGTGAGTCGGCGCACGAACGCCGCGAGGTCGCTGTTGGTCGCGCGATGCCCCTCACGAACCATCAGCTGACCGACTGCCTCCAGCATCTCGCCTGCCGTCGCGAAGCGGTCGGACGGGCGGCGTGCGAGGGCGCGCAGCAGCAGTGCCTCGAGGTCTTCGGACACCTCCGGTCGGTAGGTTCGAGGGGAGGGGACCTCGGCCTGCCGGACCCGTCGAATCGTCTCCTCACGCGTCTCTCGCTTGAACAAGCGGCGGCCGGTGAGGAGTTCGAACAGGACGATGCCGAGCGAAAACAGGTCGCTCCGACCGTCGAGGGGCTTGCCTTCGACCTGCTCGGGGCTCATGTAGGCGTACTTGCCCCGGATCACATCGTGCACGCTGCTGGCCTGGAACGCCGCTCGACTGATGCCGAAGTCGGTGATCTTCACCTCGCCCGCAAAGGAGATCAGCATGTTCTGGGGGCTGATGTCGCAGTGGACGATGTGCAGGGGGCGCCCCTCATCGTCGCAGCGCGAGTGGGCGAAGTCGAGCGCCTTGAGCACCTCGCAGGTGACGAACAGCGCCAGTGCCACGGGGAAGGGACCTCTAGGGTGGCTCTTGCTGACCAGGCGCGCCATGTCGAGGCCCGCGACAAACTCCAGCGCCATGTAGTGGTGGTCGCCGGCCCGCCCCAGCTCGAAGACCTGGACGATGTTCACGTGCAGGAGGCGAACCGCGATCTTCGCTTCGTCGACGAACAGTCCGATGAACTCGGGGTCACTGGCCAGGGAGTCCAGGACCCGCTTGATCACGACGATCTTCTCGAAGCCAGCGAGACCCTCGGCACGGGCGCGGAACACCTCCGCCATGCCGCCAGTCGCGATCCTCTCGAGGAGCGTATAGTCGCCGAACTGCTGGGGAAACTCCACGCACACTCCGAGCCACCGCATCCTAACCTGAGGTCACCGCTATGGGATCTGTGCCACCCGCTACCGAAGGTGCGCAGCTGGACGGGGCTGTCGCCTCCCCAGCGCTCGTGGAGGCTCAGCGGGTGACCTCGGCTGCTGCCGAGGTGGGCTTCGACTGGCCCGCAGTGGCCCCAGTGAGGTCGAAGCTGGACGAAGAGCTCGAGGAGCTCGACCAGGCGATACGTGATGGGGAGCGCGCCAACATCCGTGAGGAGCTGGGTGACGTTCTGCTGACGCTGGTGAACCTGGCCCGCCACCTCGATGTGGATGCTGAGCAGTCTCTGGCTGCTGCCACCGCAAAATTCAGCCGGCGCCTCGCTGCTGTCGACAGGGCGCTGGCTCGCCGGGGGACAGCCCTCACGGAGGCTTCGATGACACAGATGCAGGCTGCCTGGGAGCAGGCCAAGCTCGAGGAGGTCGAGTGCTCTTCTGGCTGATTCTCGCCTTCACGGTCGTGCCAGCGCTGGAGCTGTTCGTGCTGCTCTCGCTGGGCTCCTGGCTGGGGCCGCTTCCGACATTCGTGCTCGTGCTGCTCACGGGGATTGTCGGCGCATCTCTGGCCAAGCGTGAGGGGCTCGGAGTGCTCAGAGATCTTCAAGGAGAGCTCGCACAGGGGCTCCCACCCGCCTCGCGCTTCGCAGAGGGGGCACTCGTCTTCGCTGGAGGCCTGCTCCTCGTGACACCCGGTGTCTTCACGGATGCCGCTGGCCTTCTGTTCATCATTCCCTGGAGTCGCCGGTGGATCGCTCCGAGGATGGTCCGTGCCCTGAGTGAGCGGGTAGATGTGCGCTCGGTCAATATTGGGGGCGCGCCAGGGTCCCCTCAAGAGCCCAGCTCCGATACTCCGTTCGCCAACCCCTTCGACGATCTCCCCTGAGGAACCATGTCTACGTCCGATGCCGACCAGGAGGCGCTCGCTGCTCTCGGTCCCCGCTTCATGGGTGCGCTTCAGGCCCGCGCCGATGGGGACATCGACACCGCCGAGGAAGAGCTGCGTGCGATCTTGAAGGTCGAGCCCAGGCTGCCCGAGCCACACATGGAGCTCGCCCGAGTCCTCCTGGACACCTCTCGTCTGGAAGAGGCTGAGGAGCATGCTCGCGAGGCGCTCACGCATCTCGAGGCGGGTGGCCAGTGGACCGAAGAGCTGCCGGAGAACGTCGTGCTGGCTCTGGCGAATGCACTGCTGGCCGAGATCCTTCGGCAGCATGCCGACCAGGATGACGTGATCTTCGGCGATCCGGAGCGCTTCAAGGGCATGCTGGACGAGGCGCGTAGTCGCTTCGCTCGTGCAGCCGAGCTCGACCCCCGAGACGAGTATAGCAGTTTTCACGCCTTCTTCCTCGGGCCAGTGCCTGGGGCGCCTGAGTCTCCTGCTGCACCGCGAGAGGAGTGAGCGGTGTCTCTCCGCGATCAGCTTCTCGCGAAGGGCCTCGTCTCCAAGAAGAAGGCGCGGTCGGTCGACCGTGATCTGAAGAAGAGCCGGAAGAAGAAGCAGGGGCAGCGTCGCCGCCGCTCGGAAGTGGAGGCCGAGGAGCGCGCGCGGGTCGAAGCGGCCGAGGAGGCAGAGCGAGAGACCCGCATGGCTGACCGACGCCGGCGAGAGGTCGAGCAGGCTCGAACGCAGCGTGCTCTTCAAGTGCTGCAGATCGTCCACGGCAACCGGCTGAAGGTCGCTGGGAAGGTCCGCTTCTACCACCGGTCAGCCGATGGGCGTCACCTGGTCAGGATGACGGTCTCCGAGCGAGCTGCATTCCAGCTGCGGAACGGGGACCTGGGAATCTGTGCGCTCGCTGCCGCGGCTGCGCCCACGTACGTGGTGCTTCCCCGCTCGGCCATCGAGCGCCTGAAGGAGCTGGCGCCGCACCTCGTCGTGTTTCACGTGACCGACGTGAGTGGCTTGTCGGCTCCCGAGCTGGCCTTCGTGCCGACGACCGCAGACGGCGATCTGCGGGCACGTCGCGCATCCGCTGCCGACGTCGCCGGGCTGCGCTGAGGTCCCCCTGGTTCACTCCGGGGTGGGAGCCACAGGAATGTCGGCGATGAAGAGCCGCTTGAAGGCTCGAATGGCATCGCTCGTCCGGCCCTGCGACACGAAGGCGAGCCGGAGGCGGTCGCCGCTTGGCACGACGGCTAGGTCGCCATGATTCACCGTGCCCAGGTCGAGATCGACAGGCTCAGGGTCGGGCTCGGGGGTGACGGGGATCCAGCTGATGGGATCGAGGGCTTCCGGAGCTCTCCGAACGGCGAGGAGGTGGTTGCCGGTCGGGGCCCAGGCCGGTCCAGCGAGGTCCGGCTTGACGTCCTCGAGCAGTCGAGTGGGGGTGTCGCTGTCCAGTGAGCGCACCATCAAGCTCCAGCGCTCCGACACCTCGTCTGGCTCGGTGGGCTCTGCGTCCGTGGGCGCGGTGGCGTAGTACGCGACCTGGCTCCCGTCGGGTGAGAACCTTGGGCGAACCTGACTGCCAGGCTCACTTGTCAGCTGCCTTGGGGGGGCGTTCAGATCATCGAGCAGCCAGACGTGGTCTCCCGTGTCGCTGTGCGCGACGTAGACGAGACGGGTTCCGTCGCTCGACCAGTCGGGAAAGAGCTCCGAGCTCCCGACAGTCGTGGTCAGCCGCCGAGGGTCGGCTTCCATCGCGTCGGCCTCGAGCAGGTAGAGGTCACCCCCACCGGTCCGAGCGGACGTGAACACGAGCTTCGAGCCATCTGGAGACCACCGCGGCCCGCCGTCTGCGCCTGGAAACGGCGCGATTGCACCGCCGCCGTCCAGGTAGAGGTCGAAGTCTTTCGCGTCTGGTGAGGCTGAGAAGACATAGCCATCGCCCTGCCCAGGGCCCCAGGACAGCTCCTGCACCACTTGGGTCGCAGGGGATGCGCTCACGAACCCGGCCGTGATCGCGTTCGTGGATCGGCGAGCCCCCTTGAGGCGCCGGAAGGTACGGCTCTCGGGCACACCGATGTACAGCTCGATCGTGCGACGTGCGTGGTGGTTCGCCTCGTACGACAGCCGCGCGCCGTCTGGTGACCAGCTGGGACGCTGGAGGTTCGCCCCGTCGACGGCAGCGACCTCACTCACCTCGGCCGAGTGGGCCGACGGGATGGCGAGAGCCCAGAGAGTGGCCCCTGCCAGGAGGAAGGGGGGCACGTGTCCGCGTTGCGGGCGCATCGGTACCTCAGAGCGCGATGGTCAGGTCGACGAGGAGCCGCAGGCCGAGCGCGGTCCAGCTCCGGTCCACCGTTTCATAGGGAATCATCTTGTCGGTAGATACCACCCGTGCCTCGGCCGTGCTCGGCAGCTGCCCGAATGCCGCCTCCGTCACCAGCCGAAGTCCACCTCCGATGCCGCCGCGGCGCGCCCGCGGCAGCCAGGTGGCCCCCAGCTCTGCTGCAGGGCGATGAACGCGACTCCGGGGAACGACGAAGAGGTCGCCTGGGCCCTGTGAGCGCCCGCAGACGTAGCCGCTCTCTGAGGGTTGGCGGCATGGCACCTGCACTCCGGGGAGCTGACCGTAGCGCCACGAGAGTGCAGGTCGGATACGCAGAGCCTCGTCACCGCCAAGATCCAGGCCCACTCGGACACCTCCGGCGAAGCTCTGCAGGTCGGTGGTGACCTCACCGCTGGCCAGGGCGATGGCCGTCGGAGTCCAGTCAGCCACCAGGCCGACCTCCAGGGAGCCGAGGGGCGCGCTGACGGCCAGGCCGGTCGTCGCGGCAGGGAGCATCGAGGCCGTCGCCTTGCCCAGCCAGCCGCTCGCGCCGGCAGACAGCTCGATGCGCAGTGTCTGCCAGGCCAGACCACGCCCGTCGATGGGAGGTACCAGCTCGGTCTCCTCGCCTCCTCGCACCGTGACCTCGGCGCCATTGACGACGTACGTTCCGGCCGGAAGGCCGAGCTCCAGCGGTAGCGTGGTGGTGTCGTCCAGCCGCTCCTGCAGCATGGTCACCCAGCGCTTCAGCTCCGGGTCGAGCAGCCTGGATTCCAGCTCCAGGTCGATGCGTGTGGTCACGCTGTCGCGCGGCGGGAGAAGGCGGAGCACACCGAAGGTCTCGTCGAGGTGCTCGGCCAGCTCCCTCGACTGTGAGGCTTGGTCAGGGGTCCGACTGTTCACGAAGGCCCGGTCGGCGGCGTAGCGTGCTCCAGAGAGCTCCCCAAGCGCGTAGCGCGTCTGTGCGAGGAGGAACCACACCTCCGCATCGAGCCGTCCATCGGGGCTCGCAGCCGCAGCCTCCAGCTCTGTAAGTGCGTCGGCATACCATGACTTCTTGAGGTAGAAGCGAGCCTGGTCGACGTGGTCCCTGTAGTCGACCACCTCTTGTGCGCTCGCCGTGGCCGCGACGAGGAGGATCATGTGTCCCTCCAGCCACTGGCACGCAGCAGCGCTCTCGAGAGGTCGTGGGTCGGCGCGGGTGCCGCGGCGTCGAGATCGTCGAGGATCCGGCCTCCAGCCATGATGATGAGTCGTGTGCAGGTGCGGCGAGCCGTCCTCGGATCATGCGTGATGTGCACCTGAGCGCAGGATGCGTCGAGGTGCTCTTCGAGGACATCGAGGAGACGGCCCGCGAGAGGGAGGTCGAGGCCAGCCGTTGGTTCGTCGGCAATCAACAGGCTCGGACGCGCGAGGAGGACACGAGCAATCCCCGCGCGTCGGAGCTCTCCGCCCGACAGCGCCTCGGGTGGAGAATCGAGGCAGGCTCCGAGGGAGAGCGCCTTCACGATCCGGTCGATGACCTCTTTTGGGGTTCCGTGAATGGTGGCACTCTCCGAGAGGGCAAGCTCAAGGGAGACCCCGGGGATCATGAGTGCAGACGGATCCTGGGGGATGAGCTGGATTCGCGAGCGTGCGCTGCGCCAGTCGTTGCGACTCCAGGTCGCCGTGTCAGCTCCGAAGAGGCAGAGGGCTCCGCTGGACGGTCGGAGCAGGCCGACGGCGAGACGGGCAAGGGTGGACTTCCCGCCACCGCTGGGTCCCAGGATGGCGACTCGCTCCCCCGGAGCCACCTCGAGGTCGATCTCGTGCAGTACGACGGGACCGCTCTGCAGCCAGGCGGCTGGATAGCGGGTGCAGACTCCCTGAAGAGAGAGGGCGGCACTCACCAGTCACCTCCGCTAGCGGCGAGGAGGGTCCTGGCCGTCTCGCGCACCGGGGTGCCCGTCGACAAGGTGGCGCGATCCAGAACTTCGTCGACACGACCCTCCGCGACCACGAGTGCTCCGTCGGCGAGTGCGCGCAGGCGGTGGAGGTCATGCGTGATC